>NZ_CP012403.1:22500-322500 GCF_001305595.1 Azospirillum thiophilum | reverse complement strand
GTCGCCATCCTGGTGACCGTGCTGGCCTTCAACCTGTTGGGCGACGGTCTTCGCGACGCGCTCGACCCCAAGCTGAAACGTTGACCCCATGCCTCTTCTCGACATCAAGAACCTGTCGGTCGAGTTCACCACCCGCGCCGGCACCTTCCGCGCGGTGGATGGCATCGACCTGACCGTTGACGAGGGCGAGGTCGTCGGCATCGTCGGCGAATCCGGCTCCGGCAAGTCCGTGACCTCGCTGGCCGTGATGGGGCTGCTCGGCTCCAACGGCCGGGTCGTCGCCGACCGGATGATGTTCGCCGGCCGGGATCTGCTGACCATGCCCGCCGCCCAGCGCCGGAAGATCACCGGCAAGGACGTGGCGATGGTCTTCCAGGAGCCGATGACCAGCCTCAACCCCTGCTTCACCGTCGGCTTCCAGATCATGGAGACGCTGCGGGTGCATGAGGGGCTGTCCGGCAAGGCGCTGCGCAACCGCGCCATCGCGCTGCTGGAGCAGGTCGGCATTCCGGCGCCGGAAACCCGGCTGTCCGCCTTCCCGCACCAGCTGTCGGGCGGCATGAACCAGCGCGTGATGATCGCCATCGCCATCGCCTGCAACCCGCGCCTGCTGGTGGCGGACGAGCCGACGACGGCGCTCGACGTCACCATCCAGAAGCAGATCCTCGACCTGCTGGTCCAGCTCCAGCGCGAGCGCGGCATGGCGCTGATCCTGATCACCCACGACATGGGCGTGGTGGCGGAGACGGCGCAGCGCGTCGTCGTGATGTATGCCGGGCAGGTGGCGGAGACGCGGCCCGTCCATTCCCTGTTCGAGCGGCCGCGCCATCCCTACACCGGCGCCCTGCTCGACGCGCTGCCGGAACGGGCGCTGGGCAAGCGCCGGCTGCCGACCATTCCCGGCATGGTGCCGGGCATCGCCGACCGGCCGGCGGGCTGCCTGTTCAGCCCGCGCTGCCGCTTCGCCGACGTCCGCTGCCGCGCCGAGCGCCCGGCCCTGTTCGACGTCGACGACGGGCGGGCGCGCTGTTTCTACCCGCTGCCGGACGGCCATTCCGCCGCCGGGGAGGCGCTGTCATGAGCATCGGCACCGAATCCAAAATCTTCGAGGCGGAGGCCGGCAATTCGGTCGTGCTGGAGGCGCGCGACCTGCGCAAGCACTATGCCGTCAAGCGCGGCGCCTTCAAGCCGCTGGCGACGGTGAAGGCGCTGGACGGCGTGTCGTTCCGCCTGCAGGCCGGCAAGACGCTGGCGGTGGTCGGCGAATCGGGCTGCGGCAAGTCGACGCTCGCCCGCTCCGTCACCATGATCGAGCCGCCGACCTCGGGCGAGCTGCATTATGACGGCCGCGACGTCGTCGGGCGAAGCGCGGCCGAGATGAAGGAGCTGCGCCGCACGGTGCAGATGGTCTTCCAGAATCCCTACGGCTCGCTGAACCCGCGCAAGACGGTCGGATCGATCCTGACCGAGCCGCTGGTGATCAACACCGCCATGGACAAGCATGAGCGGCGCGACCGCGCGGTCGCCATGATGGGCAAGGTGGGCTTGCGGCCCGATCAGGTCGACCGCTACCCCCACATGTTCTCCGGCGGCCAGCGCCAGCGCATCGCCATCGCCCGCGCCCTGATGCTGAACCCGCGCGTCGTCGTTGCGGACGAGCCGGTGTCGGCGCTCGACGTGTCGATCCAGGCCCAGGTTCTCAACCTGATGATGGATTTGCAGGAGGAGCTGAACCTCGCCTACCTGTTCATCTCCCATGACCTCAGCGTGGTGCGGCACATCGCCGATTCGCTGATGGTGATGTATCTGGGCAAGCCGGTGGAGCATGGCGACAAGGACGTGGTCTTCAATCGGCCGCGCCATCCCTACACCCGCATCCTGCTGGCGGCGACGCCGCGGGTGAATCCCGACCTGCGGCTCGAGCGGGTGGTGCCCAAGGGCGAGCTGCCGTCGCCGCTGAACCCGCCGCCGGGCTGCGCGTTCCACAAGCGCTGCCCCTACGCCACCGACCGCTGCGCGGCGGAGGTTCCGGCGCTGCGCCCGGTCGACGAACGGCTGGTGGCCTGCCACCACGCCGAACAGATGGAATGAGCGGACCCCGTCGGGGAAGGCGGCTGTTGAGTGCGGCGGCCGTCTTCTTTACGGTGCGGCCGATCCGTTCACCAGAAGTCCTATAGGGAGAGTGCCGCCATGCCGTCGTTCGACATCGTGTCCAAGACGGACGTCCACGAGATCGACAACGCCATCGCCGGCGTCCGTCGCGAGATCGAGACCCGGTTCGATTTCAAGGGCTCGAAATGCACCGTCGAGCGGACCGAGAACGAGATCGTGCTGCTGGCCGACGATGCCACCAAGCTGGAGCAGATGCAGGAGTTGCTGCGCGTCCATGTGACCCGCCGCAAGCTCGATGCCGCGGCGCTCGACTTCTCGGCCAAGCCGGAGCGGGCGGCGGGCGACGCGCTGCGCCATCCCGTCACGGTCAAGCAGGGAATTGCGCAGGATCTGGCGAAGACCATCGTCAAAGGGATCAAGGACAGCAAGATGAAGGTCCAGGTCTCGATCCAGGGCGACGAATTGCGGATCACGGGCAAGAAGCGCGACGATCTGCAGGACGCCATCGCCCTGGTCAAGCGGATGGGCATCGAGCAGCCGCTGCAGTACGAGAATTTCCGCGACTGACCGCCGCCCCGGGCCACCACCCCCGGCCGGCCGGCGGAGCGCCGCCGGCTGGGCAAGGCTTGCCGGCCGCCGGGAATCTTCTGCCGGGTGACTGGGAATTTTTTGCCGGGCAAAAGGTCGCAGGGGCCGCCGTGAGGCTTATGCCCCCTCGACTGCGTTGATGGCGTGATTTTTGCCTGTGTCCCTGCGGTTCGCCACAAACCGCAGGGACTTTCCCCATGTCGATGATGGCCAACAGCGATGCCACGCAAGCCATGCGCATCCGGGCGGAAGACGTCCTGGAGCGCAAGGGGACACCTGCGTCCCGGCAGGCGGGTGCGCTGGCCGGCCAGTTCGCGGCGATGCTGGAAACCCTGAACGGGGTGGAGGGCGGAACCTCCGCCGCCGACGGCGCCGGTGTGGTGGCGAATGCCCAGCCGGCGCTGCGCCTCGGCGTCGGCGCCGTCACCCTGTTCGCCCAGGAGGAGGGGCAGGGCGGGTCGGTCGCGGCGCCCACCGCGGCAATTCCCGATCCCCAGGATCCCGCCACCGCGGCCCAGGTGGTGGAAAGCGCGATCCAGGCCGGCGACGGCAGCAATTTCCGCTGGCTGACGACTCTGCTGACCCAGAACTCCGCCGCCTGAGCCGGGGCTTCTACAGCCCCAGCCGCGCCCGGGCCGCCCAGTCGGCCGCCCAATCGTCCAGGGATGTGCGGGCGGCGGCCACCAGGGCTTCGGCGAAGACCTCGGGTGTCCCGCCGGCCTGCAACGCCGGGGTGCCGCCGCCGGCCCGCAGCCCCAGCCGCCGCATCAGGCCGCGTTCCTGCTCGACCACCCGCAGGCGGACCTTCTCGCCGAACCGGCCGCGCATGACCGAACGCAGGTCGCCCAGCCCGTCGATCAGCCCGAGCGCGAGCGCCCTGCGCCCGGCCCAGAAGGAACCGGAGAACAGTTCCTCCTCCGGTCCGGTCAGGCGGGCGCCGCGCCGTGCGCGCACCATCGCCTTGAACGCCTCGTGGATGTCGGCCTGCAGGGCCTTCAGATGGGCGACGCCGTCCTCCCGCTCGGGCGAGAAGGGGTCGAGCAGCACCTTCTTGTCGCCGGCGGTGTAGAGGCGGCGCTCGATGCCGTGGCGCTCGATCAGCCCGTGCAGGCCGAAACCGGAGGACACCACGCCGATCGACCCGACGATGGAGCTTTCGTCGGCCCAGATCTCGTCGGCCGCGCAGGCCAGCCAATAGCCGCCCGACGCCGCCGCATCCTCGCAGAAGGCGAAGACCGGCACCTTCTTCTCTTCCGCCAGATCGCGGATGCGCTTGGCGATCAGCGCCGACTGCACCGGCGACCCGCCGGGGGAGTTGACGATCAGCGCCACCGCCTTCTGGTCCTTGGGCGCGAAGGCCCGGTCCAGCAGCGGGGCGACGCCGGCCAGCGACAGGCCGGAGCGGAACGGGCCGCCCTGGCCGATGACGCCGGTCAGGCGGACGACGGACACCAGCGGCCCGGCCTTGCGCCAGGGGCCGAAGGGGAGTTTGGCGAGGAGGGATTTCAGGCTCATGCCGCCAGAGATGGGATTGAAGTCTTCCGTTTGAAAGGCGCCGTCCCAGCTAAAATGGCCACCGCCAGAATGCGCTCCGCTAAAGCGCCAGCTCCCCCGCATCACGCAGCACCCGCGCCGCCGCCGCGGAGTAGCCGCCATCCGCGTCATGCACGGTCAGGCCGGCAGTCAGGCGGGCGGGCGCCTTGCCGCCCTTGCGCGCGACCAGCAGCAGGCGTTTGGCCTCCACCCCCGGCTTGGGCCATAGCGGCACCAGCACCAGGCTGCCGAACCGGCCGCGCAGGGCGCCGAGGATGTCCTCGATGCGGTCGGCGCGGTGGACCATGGTCAGGGTGCCGCGCGGCTTCAGCATGCGGTCGGCGAAACGCACCCAGTCGGTCAGCCGCGCCGCCCCCTCGACATTCGCCGCCGCCTTCCAGTCGTCGGGCGGGCGGCTGGCGGCATCGGCCTTCAGATAGGGCGGATTCATCATCACCCGGTCGAAGCCGCCACGGCCGAGCGTGGCGGGCGGGTCCAGCAGGTCGCCCTCCACCACCGTCACCCGGCCGGCCAGCCCGCTCAGATCCGCATTGCGGCGGGCGAAGGCGCAGGCGTCGGCCCGCTGTTCCAGCCCGACCACGGTCGCGCCCGCCACCCGGGCGGCGAGGCACAATGCCGCAGCCCCGGTGCCGGTGCCGGCATCCAGCACCCGATCCCCGGAAACGGCGGCGGTGACGGCGGCGAGGAAAACCGGGTCGATGGCGGCGCGATAGCCGCCGTCGGGCTGGAGCAGCGTCACCCTGCCGTTCAGCAGGAAATCCGCATGCCACTCCTGCGGGGGCGGTACGGGGGGGGCCTCCGCCGCCGGCACGGGCCGCCCGCTCATGCTTCGCCGGCCTCGCGCAGGATGCGGGCGGCCCGGACGGCATCGCCGGCCTCGACCATCAGCCGGCGCGGGATGGCGCCGATCGACCCCTCCAGCATGCTGGTGTGGGTGTCGAAGACCACGGTCTCGATCCCGGCGTCGGCCAGCAGGGCGACCAGCCAGGACAGGCGGACGGGGTCGGTGGTGCGCAGCAGTTCGGTCATGGTGTCTCGTAAGGACGGGCGTCTCAAAAGAACGGTCCCCTGCGGACTTGACCGAAGAGGCTAGGCCGTTATGCTCCCTAGCGCAAATTCTGGCGTCAATCACCCGTGGAGTCGACCTTGGCGGTCGTGACCAACTTCGAGCCGAAACGGCGCAAGTCTACCCCGCTCGACGACCTGACCGCTTTGGTGGCCGAGGATCTCAGCGCCGTCAACCAGATCATCCTCGACCGGATGCAGTCGTCGGTGGAGATGATCCCCCAGTTGGCCGGCTACCTGATCGCGGCCGGAGGCAAGCGCCTGCGCCCGGTGCTGACGCTGGCGGCGGCCAACATGTGCGGCTACCAGGGCGAGCATCACCGGCTGCTGGCGGCGGTGGTGGAGTTCATCCACAGCGCCACCCTGCTGCATGACGACGTCGTCGACGAAAGCGACCTGCGGCGCGGCATGGCCTCGGCCAACGCGGTGTTCGGCAACAAGGCCAGCGTGCTGGTCGGCGATTTCCTGTTCTCCCGCGCCTTCGAGATGATGGTGGAGGTGCAGTCGCTCGACGTGCTGCGCATCCTGTCCGGCGCGTCGGCCATCATCGCCGAGGGCGAGGTGCTGCAGCTGCGCACCACCAACGACACCGAGACCAGCGAGCAGGCCTATCTGGAGGTCATCAAGGGCAAGACCGCCGAGCTGTTCGCCGCCGCCTGCCGCGTCGGCGCCGTCGTCGCCGCCCGCCCCCAGGCGGAGGAGCTGGCGCTCTACGATTACGGCATGAATCTCGGCATCGCCTTCCAGCTGGTCGACGACGTGCTCGACTATTCGGCCTTGCAGGCGAAGCTGGGCAAGACGGTCGGCGACGATTTCCGCGAGGGCAAGATCACCCTGCCGGTGGTGCTGGCCTTCCGCCGGGGCAACGACGAGGAACGCGCCTTCTGGCGCCGGGTGATGGAGGAGCTCGACCAGAAGGACGGCGACCTCGAACACGCCCAGGCGCTGATGGCCCGCCACAACGCGCTGAAGGACACGGTGGAGCGGGCGCGCCATTACGGCTCCATCGCCCGCGACAGCCTCGGCCTGTTCGCCGACGGGCCGGTCAAGCAGGCCCTGCTGGAAGTCATTGATTTCGTGATCGATCGCGACTTCTGACCGGGTTGCGGGCGGGGCCGCGGCCGGGCTGGCGGCGGCCTGGGCCGGGGGGCCGGATCTTTTTGGCGATGACGCATTTTTTGCGTTGCGCACCCAGACGGGACCGTTTATACACCCCCTCCACCGGCGGACGGCGACGCCCGCGGGTGACAGGACCGGAGAGTAGCTCAGCCTGGTAGAGCACTGCTTTCGGGAGGCAGGGGCCGGAGGTTCGAATCCTCTCTCTCCGACCATATGGAAAAGGGCTTCCGGAGAAATCCGGGAGCCCTTTTTCTTTGTGCGCCAAACACTTCATGTGTGGCGGACATGGCAAGAATGCGGTGCCCGAGCTGTGACTTTGCATTGCGCGGCGGATCGGAACCGTTTATACACCCGCTCCACCGGCGGACGGCAACGCCCGGCGGTGACAGGACCGGAGAGTAGCTCAGCCTGGTAGAGCACTGCTTTCGGGAGGCAGGGGCCGGAGGTTCGAATCCTCTCTCTCCGACCAGAACCGGTCGCAAGACCGATGACGAAGGGCACCCCTCGCGGGTGCCCTTCGTCGTTTCGGGGCCTGTTTCCCCGGCCTATCCTTGCGGATCGCCCATCACCGTTTCGGCGCGCTGCCGGGTGTCGTCGGTCAGGGCGGCCAGGCCATGCATGGTCGCGGCGATCTGCTCGGCCGCCGAGGCGTTGGATTGCGAGATGTCGACCAACTCCAGCAGCGCCGCCTCGATCCGGTCGACGCCCTGGCGCTGCTGCGCCACCTGATCGACGATGGTCTGCGACAGCAGGTCGTTCTCCGCGATGGCGGTCGACACCTCCTGCATGCGCCGGCCGACGGCGGCGGCCACCTCCAGCCCGCGGGCGATGCGGTCGTGGCTGCGCTGGGCCAGCCCGGCGATCTCCTGCGCCAGCGCCAGCGTCTGCTGCGCCAGCGTGCCGACCGACGCCGCCACCACCGAGAATCCGCGCCCATGCTCACCCGCGCGCGACGCCTCGATGCTGGCGTTCAGCGACAGGATGTTGGAATGGGCGGCCAGCTTGCCGATGGTGGCGGTGACGCGGTTGATCTCGCTGCTCATCCCGGCGATCTCGCGCACGGCGGCGGTCATCGCCTCCATGTCGGTCATGCTTTCGCCCAGCCGCTCGGCGGAGATGCGGGAATGCTCCTGCCCGGTGTGGGCGACGACGGCGACCGCCTTCATCGCGTCCTGCATCTCCAGGAAGGCGCGGCGCAGCCGCTCGACCGAGGCCATGTGGCCGTGCGCGCCGTCGGACACCTGGGCGATGGCGGTGGCGGCCTGCCCGGTGGCGACCGACACCTGCATGGTGGAGTCGACCACCGCGCGCGACAGCGTGCGCGAATCCTCCAGCGCCCGCTTGAACCGGCGCATCGCCGCGGCCAGCGCCGCGATCTCGTCGGCGAAGCGGGCGGCCGGCACCTGCACCGTCATGTCGCCGTCGGCCAGCCGCCCCAGCGCCTCCGTCATGCGGCGCAGCGGCGCGATCACGCCGACGCGCACCAGCAGCACCACCCCCAGCAGGGCCAGCAGCGACAGCCCGCCGCCGATGGCGACGGTGCGGAGATACTCCTGGCGCAGCCGGTCGGCGCGCTCGTTCACCAGCGCCACGAAATGGCCGTTGGCGGACTGGCCGAAGCGGTCGATGGCGTCCAGCGCGGCGCCCATCAGGGCGGCCTCGCCCTCGACCGCTTCGCCCTCCGGTTCGTCCATCACCGCCAGGGCGCGGCCGACCAGCATGCCGAAGGGCTGGAAGCTCTCGTCCAGCGCGGCCCTGATCGCCGGCATGCCCTGCGGCCCGGTGGCGGCGGCCAGCGAATCCTCGATCGACACCAGCAGGGTCTCGATGCGCCCGGTGATCAGCGCGGCGTCGAGCCGGCGCTCTCCGGACCGGCCGCCCGATTGCCCACCCGATTGCCCACCCGGCCGCCCGCCCGCCGCGGCGTCCCCGGCCACGTCCATCCGGCGCAGTTCGATGAACTGTTCACGCAGGTCGGTCAGCCTCAGGGCGAAGATGTCGCCCAGCGCGTAGGTGGCCAGTTCGGAATCGAGGATGATGCCCGACCGGCTGGCGATCTGCTGGACCATCCGGCGCAGGGTTCTCCGCGTCTCCACCTTGGCGGCGGAGCGGTCCTTGGAGCGGACCAGCGCCTCGGCCTCCAGCGACAGCGCGGCGATGTCGGGATCGCCCGGAAACGCGCCGCCGTGGCGCTGGCGCAGGTCGCCCAGCGCCTGGGCGAGATCGCCGGTGAGGACCGGCCGGCGCAGGACCAGCGACCGCGTCAGGGCGGCATAGACGCCGTCGATCCCGCGCAGATAGGCGGCCCCCTCGGCCTCCATCCGCGCGCGGTCGATGGCGTCCTGGGTGGTGCGGTACTGCAGCCAGCTGCCATAGGCGGTCGGAACCAGGAACAGCAGGGCGGTCAGGCCCAGGCGGGTCGCGATGCTCAATCGGCGGAGCATGGAGTCTCCTTGGTCCCGGCAATGGCGGGCATGGTCAGGGCGGCGGCGTCCGGGCCCGCATCCGGACCAGCGTCCGAATCCGGGTCCGGTTCCGCCCAGGCGGCGGCGCGCTCGAACAGGGTCTGGGTGTCGAGGGCGAACATGATGCCGCCGGCCCCGATCGCCGCGGCTCCCGCCACCAGCGGGTTGCGTGCGATCAGCGGGTGCAGGCGCTTGAAGAACACCTCGCGCCGCGCCGCCACCCGGTCCACCCGCAGGCCGACCTGCGCCTGCCCATCGTCGACCACGACCAGGACGCAGCGGCCGGCAGCGATATCGGGGGCGGCAGGGGAGGCAGCAGGGGAGGCGGCAGGGAAGACCGGCGGGCGCAGGTCCAGCAGGGCGGCCAGATCGACCACCGGCAGGAAGCGCCCATGCAGCGACAGGGTCAGGCGGCGGCCGATCCGCCGCAGCCCGCCGGCCGGCACGTCGACCACCTCGCGCACCGTCCGTTCGTGCAGCGCCAGGGTCTGGCCGGCGGCCTCGACCGCCAGCACCCGCTGCATCGCCGCCGACACCGGGAATTCGATGGTCATCCGGGTGCCCTGACCGATGTGGCTGTCGATCGACAGGCGTCCGCCCAGCTTGCGGATGGCGGTCAGCACGATGTCCATGCCGACGCCGCGGCCCGAGGTGGCCGTCACCTCGTCGCGGGTCGAGAAGCCGGGCAGCAGGATCAGGTTCAGCGCCTCGGCCTCGGGCAGGGCCTCGGCCTCGCGCGCGCCGATCAGGCCCTTGGCCACCGCCTTCGCACGCACCCTCGCGGTGTCGATGCCGCCGCCGTCGTCCGCCACCTCGACGATGGCGAGGCTGGCGGTCTGGCGTGCCCGGATGCGGATGCTGCCGGCGGCGGGCTTTCCGGCGGCCAGCCGGCGCCCGGGCGTCTCGATGCCGTGATCGACGCTGTTGCGGACGATGTGGGTCAGCGGATCGACCAGCATCTCGATCATCGCCTTGTCGACCTGGACGTCCTCGCCGGAGGTGGTCAGCCCGACCTCCTTGCCGACCAGCACGGCGGTGTCGCGGATCGGGCGCATCAGCCGGGTGAACAGGCCGCCGATCGGCACCACCCGCAGCGCGATGGCGCCGTCATAGAGCTGGCGGACGGCGCGGTCCATCCGCCGCAGCTCGTCGCGCAGCGCCCGCGCCGCGTCGCTGGCGCTGCCGGGAGCCTGTCCGGAAGCGGGGCCGGAAGCGGCAGGTCGGCCCGGCCTGTCCTCCAGCATCGTCGCCAGCGAGGTCAGCCCAAGCCGCAATTCGCCGATCACGTCCATGAATCCATCGATGGCGGCGCTCGGCACCCGCACCGTCGCATCCGCCGGCCGGGCGGCGGGCGGCGCGGCCTCCGACGCGGGTGCGGCCCGGTCGGCGGACAGTGGCGCCGCCGCCATGTCCGCTGCCCCGGCCATCGCCGCCGCCGCCGTCGCCACCGGCCCCCCTGCTGCGGGGCGGCCCAGCGCGCGGCCCTCCTCCGCGGCCGGGCTGGCGGCGTGGATGGCGCGCACGCAGCGCCCGGCCGGATCGGCGTCGTACAGCGCCAGCGCGAAGGCGTCGGCGTCGGCCGCGTCTGTCCGCGCCAGCGCCACCACATGCTCGAACAGCCCGGCGCCCAGATCCAGGCGCGAGCGGTTGTAGAGGCAGCGTTCCGCCCGCATCCGGTCGCTCACCGCGTCGGCGGCGTCCGGATCGCTCTCCAGGTCGAGCAGCACGAGGACGAGGCCGCAGCCGGCCTCCGCCGCCTCCGCCATGGCGGCCAGCGTGTCGGGCGGCCAGGGATGGGCGCGTCCGGTGGCTTCGGCGATGGCGTCGCCGTCCTCCCCCGCCGCGGCGGGGGCGCCGCCGAACCAGCGGGTGCGCAGCGCCGCCAGCTCGTCATGCGGCATTTCCATGCCGGAGCTGGCGGAAATGCCGATCAGGGCGCACAGGTCGGTCAGCTCGTCGCGTTCGGCGTCGTCCTGCTCCAAGGAGCGGTCGCCGGACAGCAGCCGGGTGACGACCAGATCGGCCAGCTCGGCCCCGGTGTCCAGCTCCAGCGCGGTCAGCAGCCGGGCGGCGCGCATCCAGGCCGCTGGGTCGCCGGCCTCGTCCCTCAGCGTGCCGGTATGCTCGAGCAGCAGGTCGGCGAACGGCACCTCCAGCGCCGCCGACAGGGCGAAGGCGCCGACGGTGCCGCCGCCCGCAGCCTCCACCCCGCGCAGCCGCAGCGTCAGGTCGAGCCAGCCCCAGCGGTCGCCGGCGGTCAGGCGGCGGGCGGAATCCGCGATCCCGCACAGCCCGGCGGCGTCCGCGGCCTCGGCCAGGATCGCGGCGGTGTCCGACGGATCCTCCGCGTCGATGGTGCCGAGCAGGCCGAGAACGGCGTCCTGGATCGCCTCCAGCGCCGCATCCCCGACCGCCAGCGCCGGTTCGCCGGCCGGCGGCTTTCCGGGCGGTTCCGCACCGGCGGTGCCGGGCAACACGGATGGCGGCAAGGGCGGCGGCGAAGATTGTGCGCCGTCGCCCATATGGGATTTCAGCCGGGCGACGATGGCGGCGTTCACCGGCTGGTCGGTGCGGGTCTCCATCGCCGTGCCCTGGAGCCGGCGCATCTCGTCCACCGCCTCCAGCAGCGCGCTGACCAGGTCGGTCGACAGGTCGCGCTTGCCGGCCCGCACCAGATGCAGCACATCCTCCGCGGCATGGGCGACCGTTTCGATGCAGCGCAGGGCCAGCGCCGCCGATCCGCCCTTGACCGAATGGAAGGCGCGGAACAGCTCGTCGACCCGGCCGGGATCGACCCGGCCGGCGGCCAGGATGGCTTCGATGGCGCTGAGATACTCGTCCAGTTCGGCGCCGAACAGCGACCAGAACTCCTCGATCGGATCGCCGTCGCTCATGGCGCCTTCCCCGTCAGCATTGCCAGCCGCCGGCCGAGATCGGCGGGGTCCAGCACCTCGGCGACGACGCCGGCGTCGATGGCGGCGCGCGGCATGCCCCAGATCACCGCGCTTTCGGGGGTCTGGGCCAGCACCGCGCAGCCGCGCTGCGCCAGCGCGCGCGCGCCCTCGGTCCCATCGCTGCCCATGCCGCTGAGGATCGCCGCCACCGGCCGGCGGGCCGACAGCGCGGCGGAGCGGAACAGGATGTCGGCGTTGGGCCGATGGACCGCGTTGCCGCCCTCGCTCAGCTTGATGGCGAAGACACCGGGGCGGAGCCGCTGGATCTCGCCGTTGCAGCCGCCGGGCAGGATGTGGACGGTCCCGGCCGCCAGGACCATGCCGTCTTCCGCCTCCACCACCGCGACGCCCAGCGCGGCGGCCAGCGACGAGGCGAGGCTGCGGCTGAACATCGCCGGGATGTGCTGGGCCACCACCACCGGGGCCGGGCAGGGACAGAGCGGGCGCAGCACCTCCGGCAGGGTCTGCGGGCCGCCGGTCGAGGACGCGATCACCACGATGTCCGCCGGGCCGCGGGCCGGCGCAGGGCGCGGCGCTGGAGGGGGGGTGGCAGGGTGGGTGGCGGCAGGGTGGGCGGCGGCGGAACGGGCGGGCGCCGTGCAGGATGCCGGCGGATGGGGCAGGCGGTCGCGCCCGGTCAGCACGGCGGCGGCGGTCGCCAGCTTGCTGCGCAGCAGGTCGCCGACCTGGGCGAGGTCGGTCTTGAAATGCTCCGACGCCTTGGGCACGAAATCGATGGCGCCCAGCCCGAGCGCGGTCAGCGTCAGGTCGGCGCCCTGGGTGGTGAAGGCGCTGACCATGACGACCAGCGGCGCGACCCCGGCGGCCGGGCGGATCGCCTTCAGGACCCCGATGCCGTCCAGGACCGGCATGTCGATGTCCAGCGTCACGATGTCGGGCCGCAGGCGGCGGATCGCCTCCACCGCTGCCCGGCCGTCGCCTGCCTCGCCGATCACGGCATATCCCGGCGTCGCCCCGACGATGTGCTTCAGCGAGGCCCGCATGAAGGCCGAATCGTCGACGATCAGGACCGTCAGGGGATGTGCCGGCGGGCAGAAGGTCATCTTGCGGGCGCCTCCGCCGCCGTCCCGTCCAGAAGGTCGCGCCACAGCGACGCGCCCGTCACCAGCGCATAGTCGCGGTCGTCGCGCCGGGCGATGCCGGCGATGCCGGGCGAGGGGAACCATCCCGGCTCCGTCGCGTCGCGCACCAGGGCCAGCGGCCGTTCGATGCGGTCGACCCGCAGGGCCAGCGGCCCGGCGGCGCAGCTCAGCACCACGAAGTCGCAACGCCGGTCCCCTGTACTCCCTGCCGCATCCGCCCGGTCCAGTGCGCCGGTGAGGTCCAGCACCGGCACGACCGCGCCGGTCACCTCCACCGCATGGCGCACCGGCGCGGTGCCGCCGGGGATGCGGAAGCTGCGCTGCCGGTGCAGGATGCGCCGCACCTCGCCATAGGCGGCGGCGTGCAGCCGGCCGCCGATGGTGAAGACCAGATGCATGGCGCCTGCGTCGGCAGGCGTGGCGACGGCCCCGGCCGGCGATTGGGCCGGCACTGGGACTTGCGCCGCGACCGGCGCTGCGGCGGGCACGTCGCCGATGCCGTCCGCGCCGAACAGGAAGGCGCGGCCGATGCCGTCGATCGTCGCCGCCGACCGGCACAGCCGCCCCGGCGGGATCCAGGGCGCCGGGGCCACGGAGTCCGGCTTGCGGAACCCGACCACCCGGTCGGCCAGCAGCGCGACGACGCCCAAAGGTCCCTGGATCAGGATGGCATCCCCCCGGCGTGCCGCCGGCCGGTCGAACACGCCGGCCGGGTCGATCGCCGGAATGAAGCGCCCGCCATGCGACAGAACCGCCGCCACCAGCGGCGCGGCATAGCCGGGATCGTCCAGCGCCGGCTCCTCGACGATCTCCACCACGTCGGCGGCCGGGCAGCAATAGGGCTGGCCGTTGCGCTCGAACACCAGCACCGGGTCGAACACCGGCACGGGGGGCGGCACGGGGGGCGGCACGGGGGGCTGCAGGGCGGGACGGTCGGGGCTCATGCGGGACCGTCCTTCACGAACAGGGCGGCGCCGTCATGGAAGCACGGCCGCAGGCCATGGGCCGCGGGGTCGAGCGTCGGCGTCAGGTCGCCCGGGCCGAGCAGCAGCAGCCCGCCCGGCCGCACCGCCGCCGCCACCACGGAAAAGGCGGTCCTCCGGGCGGCGTCGTCCATATAGATCAGGACGTTGCGGCACAGCACCGCGTCGAAGGGGCAGGGGGACGGCGGGCCGGACAGGATGTTGTGTTCGCGCAGGCGGACCATGCCGCGGATCGCGGCGGCGACGGTGCGGCGCCCGTCGGGCAGCGCCGGCAGATGGGCATGGTCGGCCGGCTTGACCTCGCGGCAGGGCGACATCGGCCCGGTGCGGTACAGCGCGGCCTCCGCCGCGGCCAGGGCGGCGCGCGAGACGTCGGTGGCGGTGACGCTGCCGCCCAGCCCGGCCTCGCGCAGCAGGATGGCGATGGAATAGGCCTCCTCCCCGGTGGCGCAGCCGGCCGACCAGACCGACGGTCCTCCCTTGGCGGCAGCGGTGCCGCCGGCCAGCAGCGCGCACAGCGCGGCCAGCTGGCGGCGGTCGCGGAAGAAATAGGTTTCGCGGTTGGTGGCGCCGTCGATCAGGCGGGCGATCCGCGCCTCGCGGGCGCGTGCCGCATCCCCTGGGGCATCTCCAGAGCCATCCCCTGAACCGTCCGGGCCGCCTTCCTGCGCATCGCCCGGCATCGGGGCGGCGCAGGCCCCGATCAGCCGCAGGCCGACCGGCCCCGCCGGGTTCGCGCCGATCCGGCGGCAGATCTCGAGTGCCAGGGCAGGGGGCGCCAATGCAGGGGGCGCCAGGGCGGGCGGTGCCGGCACCGGCGGTGCCTGCGGATGAGGCGGCTTGCGGGTCATGGCGGGCCACCCCGGGCTGCTGCGCGCAACGCCGCGCGCATCGCGGCCAGGATGGCCTCGCCGCTGGTCTCGACCAGATCGGCGCTGACCGCACCGGACGGCTTCGGCACCACGGCCGAGGCCCCGGCGGCCAGGCAGGCGCGGCGTTCGGCCGATCCCGGCCCGGCGATGGAGGAGACGACGACCACCGCGGCCCGGCTGACCGCGCGGAGCGCCGGCAGCGCGTCCAGCCCGCCCAGCACCGGCATTTCCAGGTCGAGCAGGCAGAGGTCGGGCTGCAGCGCCCGCGCCCGCTCGATGGCCTCCCGCCCGTTGGCCGCGGTGCCGGCCAGCCGCCAGCGCGCCGCCCCCCCGCCTTCCCCAACCGCATCCCCTGCGCGGTCGCCGTCCACCAGCTTGGACAGCAGAACCCGCATCATCGACGAATCATCGACGATCAACACGGACGGGGGCAGCATGGAAGGGGACGGGGCGTCCGCGCCGGTCATGCGGGCATCGCCTCCGCCCGGGCCGCCCCGGTCGCCGATGCCGCCCCTGCCTCGGTTGCCGCCGGGCCGTCCCCGCCGCCCCGGCGCACCGATTCCGCCTGCCGGCGGGTGCCGTCGGCCAGCCGGGTCAGTTCCATCATGGTGGTGGAGATCTCCTCGCCGGCGGTGGCGTTGGCGTTGGAGATGTCGGTCAGCCGCTGCAGGCTCTGTTCGATCTGCCGCAGCATGCCGCCCTGTTCCTCCATCGACTGGGCGATGTCCTCCGACAGGCTGTCGGTCTCGTCGATGGCGGCGGTCACGGCATTCATCACCCCGCCGACCTGGGTCGCCATGCTGACGCCCTTCTGGATGCGGTCGGTGCTGTCGGCGGCGAGCAGGGCGATCTCCTGGGCCAGATCGGCGGTCTGCTGGGCGAGGTTGCCGACCTCCTCCGCCACCACCGAGAATCCGCGGCCATGCTCGCCCGCCCGCGCCGCCTCGATGGCGGCGTTCAGCGACAGGATGTTGGAGCGGGTCGCCAACTCGCCGATGCTCTGGGTGATGGCGTTGATGCGGGCGCTGGTGACGGAGATTTCCTGCACGGCGGCGGTCATCGCCGCGATCTGGGTCAGGCCGCTTGCCAGTTGCGTGGCGGCGTCGCGCGAGCGGTCCTTGGCCGACAGGCTGACCGACGCGATGGTGCCGATGATCGCCGTGGTGCGCGAGACGGACCCGGTGATCGCCTCCACCGCCTGCATCTGGCGTTGCGAGCCGTCGGACACCTGCTCCACCGCGACGGCGGCCTGGGCGGTGGCGGCGGCCATCTGCTGGGCGGCGATGTGGGTGCGCCGCGCCAACTCGTCCGACGAGGCCATGGTGTCCTTCAGCAGCTGGACCATGCGGGCGATGTCGCCCACCTCGTCGCCGCGCGCCACCCCCGGCACCGTCAGGTCGATCCGGCCGCCCAACAGCTCCTTGGCCAGCGCGATCAGGCGGTGCAGCGGCCGGACCACGGTCATCCGCATCAGCAGGAAGGCGAAGACCAGCACCGCGACCAGCGCCAGCGCCACCAGCCGGATCACCATCGTGCTGTCGGCATGGGCCCGGGCCGACGCATCGTGCGCGCGCCGCGCCGCCAGCTCCTGCCCCTGGTCGATCAGCTTGGTCATCAGGCCGTCGAACTCCTCGGCCGAGGTGGTCACGGCGCGGGTCAGGTCGCGCAGCGCCTCGCCCGGCGGGCCGTCCGGACCGGCGAACTTCGCGGCGGCCACCACGTCGATGCGCTGGCCCAGCCGGTCGAAGGCGTCGCGGACGATCTTCAGATCCAGCGTGCCGGCGGGCAGGCTGCGCTCCGCGTCGGTCATGCGGACGGCGAAGCTGATGGTCTCCTCCTTCAGCCGTCCGCCGATCTGGCGGGCGCGGAAGCCGCTCGGCTCGCTCGTCATCTCGAAGGTCAGGCGGGTGACGTTCATCGCGGTGGCCCGCGCGCGCGCCAGCCAGATCAGCCCGGCGGCCTCGTGCTCCACCAGCCCGGTCAGCACCGTCTCGCTGTCGGCCTGGATGGCGGTGATGCGGGCGATGCCGGCGAAGACCGTGGCCGCCAGGATGGCGAGGATCAGCACGACCTTGCCGACGATCGGTACGGAAAAGGTCTTCTTCATCGCCGCATCCCCTTTGCGCTTCGGTTGCCGGCCCGGCGGCAGGCTCCACTGGCCGGCGCGTCGTCAGCTCAGCTCAGATCGACTCGGCTCAGCCCAGCTTGCCGATGGCCGCCTCGACCCGGACCTTCAGATCCTTCACCGCCACCGGCTTGCGCAGGAACAGCCGGACCCCGGCGGCGATGGCGGTCTTGACCGAGCTTTCCTCGGCGTTGCCGGTGACCATGATGATGGGCAGCTTGGCCGTGCGCTCGTCCTTGCGCAGCATCTTGAACAGGGTGAGGCCGTCGGTGCCCGGCATGTTCCAGTCGAGCGTCATCAGGTCGAACTTGCCGGTCAGCACCGCGTCGATGGCGGCGACCGCCGACGTGCATTCGGTGACGTCGCGGATGCCGAGCTGCGCGAAGGCGAAGCGGTGCAGCCGCAGCATGCTTTCCTGGTCGTCGACGCAGATGACCCTGACCTGATCGGCGCGTGGCATGGTCATGTCCTGACGCTGGAGGCAGAGCGTGAAAAGCTATGTTTAAGCTTCAAACACGAGAAATGTTAACAAAATGCGAAGCATTCTTCACCGAGGCGTCGCATGCCGCAATTCGATGCAACTGGTATGGCCGTCCGTGCTGTCATGCCCGGCGCCGCGGGCGTCCGTCACACCGTGCAGAGGAACCGCCGCTCCGTCCCTTCCAGCACCAGGGCGGTGAGGCGGTTGGTGGCGTAGGCGCCGGTGTCGATGCCGATGCGGTTGGGCAGCAGGTCCGGCTCGGGAGCGATGGTGTGGCCGTGGACCACCACCTTGCCATGGTCGGCCCGCGACTCCAGGAAGACGTCGCGGATCCACAGGCGGTCCTTGTCCTCCTGCCGGTCCAGCGGTACGCCGGGGCGCACGCCGGCATGGACGAAATGATAGTCGCCGATGGTCAGGTGGTTGCGCAGCCCGGCCAGGAAGGCGCGGTGGTGGGGCGGCAGGACGTTGTTCAGCCGGCATTGCGCCTGGTGCAGATGCTCCATCGGCGCGTCGGCCGCCGGGGCGGTGATGCCGTAGCTTTCCAGCGTCGCGTCGCCGCCGTAGGTCAGCCAGCCGGGCGCCATCCGCAGGTCCGACAGGAAGCCCTGCATCGTGTCCTCGTGGTTGCCGCGCAGGCAGACGGCGCCGAAGGCCGGGGGCAGGCCGCAGGACAGCCGCTCGATCACCAGCCGCGAATCCGGGCCGCGGTCGACATAGTCGCCGAGGAACACGAGATAATGCAGACGCTCGGCGCCCTGTCCGGCATCCCGGGCGATCTGGCCGAGCAGCTGGTCGAGCAGGTCGAGCCGGCCATGGATGTCGCCGACCGCATAGACGCGGATGCCGCGCGGCACCGCCGCCGGGCCTGCCGCCGGTTTGCCCGCCAGCTTGCCCGCCGCCTTGCCGGATGTGGCCTCAGACCACAATCTGCGCGCCAGCTTCAACACGAGTCCGTTCTCAAATCCGTCACGCCCAAAATCCGTCACGCCCAGTCTCACCTGTGTCCGGGCCGGCGCCGCTTCAAGGGCCCCCCTCTGTTGCACCGCAAGAGCGCGCCGCCGCCGGTTACGGCAGATCGTGCCGCCGGTCACGGCAGATCGCGTGACGACAGCAGCGGGCGCTTCAGCCGTCCGGCGGCGATGTCGGCGCGCAGCCGGTCCGGACCGGCGTTGCGGATGCGCTCCAGCTCCAGCCGGTTGGCCTCGAAGAAGGGATTCTGGTCGGACGAGTTCTCCGGCCTCGCATGCTCCAGGTGATAGAGCGGCCCCGGCACCCGGTCCACCCGCAGCCCAAGCCCGCGGAAGCGCTCGGCGATCTCGTCGTCCTCATAGCCCCAGGACAGGAAGGCCTCGTTGTAGCCGCCGCTGGCCAGCAGCAGGTCGCGGTCGAAGAAGGCGCCGCCGCCGGGCGAGTTGCGGTGCATCAGCGGGAAGCGCAGGGCGACGCCGGCCAGCGGCGCCGCCGACAGGGTGTGGCCGAAACGCAGGACTTCGCGCCCCATGATCCAGAAGAACAGCCCGTTGTAGGGGAAGACCATCCCGTCGCCGCGCCGCGCCGCGTCGCGCGCCAGCACATACTGCACCGGGTCGACCACGATGTCGGTGTCGTGCAGGGCGACGATCGGCGTCTCCGCCGCCTCGGCCATCCGGTTGATCAGGTGGGCCTTGTGGGTGAAGGGCGTGTCGTTGCCGCGCAGATGCAGGTGGCGGCAGCGGGATGCCAGCCCGGGACCGAGGGCGTCGGGAACGTCGCTCGGCCCGTCCTTGTCCTCGCCGATCAGGATGGTGGTGTCGGCATGCTTCAGCAGGAAGGCGACGATCCAGCGCAGGTTGCGCTTGCGGTCCTCGCTGTCGGCGCGGAAGGGGATCATGACGGTGGTGTCGCGCAGGTCGTGGCGGCCGTCCGCCAGCCGCGCGTCCATCGCCGCGCGCCGCGCCCGGTAGGCGGCATCCTGCTCCGCCAGCCGGGCCTGGGACAGGGCGTCGCCGGGATTGAGCGCCAGTGCCATCTCATAGTGATGGACCGCGGCGCCGGGTCGGCCCAGCTCCGCCTCGATGTCGCCGCGCTGGCGCCAGCCGGCCGGGAAATGGGGGTGGCGGCCCAGCAGCACGCCCAGCACCTCCAGCGCCTCGTCCAGCCGGCCGGCGCCCTGCAGCGCCTCGCTCAGGTGATATTCGGCGTCGGGGAAGTCGGGACGCTCCGCGACGGCGCGGCGGTAGGTGGCGACGGCCTCCTCGGTGCGCAGGGCGCGGTGGTGCAGGGTGCCCAGGTTGAACAGGGCGTCGGCGTCCGGCACCCTCTCCACCGAGCGGGTCAGGAGGTCGAGCGCGCGGCCGGCATCGCCGTTGCGGGCGGCGATGAAGCCCAGCCGGTGCAGCGCCTCGGCGTTGCCGGGGTCGGCGTCCAGGATGCGGCTATACAGCGCCTCGCCCTCCTCCAGCCGGCCGGCCTTGAGATGGTCGAGCGCGATGGCGAGCGCCTCGTCGAGCGTGACGGTCTGGACGCTGCTGGGCATGACTGGGAAATCCGTTGCGTTCTGTAAGGCTTGCGACGATTCCACTTTGACACAGAGGGGGCCGCCGGTGGACTCTTCCGCCGACCCGATTGGTTTTGCGTCCAGCAAAAGGCTCCAGTTCCATCATGACCAACGATCATAAGAACCGTTCCACCGGAGGATTCGCCCTTTCCCGCCGCGCGCTCGGCCAGGCGGCGGTCGCCGGCGGGGTGCTGGCCGGCTTCGGCCGCGCCCCGGTGTTCGCCCAGGACACGACGCTGAAGGTCGGCGTGCTGCTGCCGCGCTCCGGCCTGCTGGCCCAGGCCGGCCAGGCCTGCCAGCGCGGCGCGGAGATCGCGCCGGCCGTGCTGTCCGAGCTCGGCTACAAGGTCGAGGTGATGTCGGCCGACACCGAATCGAACGCCGACGTCGCCCGCTCGCGCACGGAGAAGCTGATCAACGACGGCGCCCATGTCATCGTCGGCGCCTTCGACAGCGGCCAGACCGCCGCCGCCGCCCAGGTCTGCGAGCAGCGCGGCGTGCCGCTGGTGATGAACATCGCCGCCGCCGACAAGCTGACCGAGCAGGGCTTCAAGACCGTCTTCCGCAACTTCCCGACCTCGACCATGCTGGTGTCGAACGGGATGTCCTTGATGAAGGATTTGTTCGCCGTCACCGGCACCACGCCGAAGACGGCGGTGTTCCTGCACGCCAACGACACCTTCGGCATGGCGAACAAGGCGGCGATCGACGCGCTGTTCCCCAAGCTCGACATGCCGTTCCAGATCCTGGAATCGATCTCCTACGATCCCAAGGCGCAGGATCTGGCGGTGGAGGTGGCGAAGGCCAAGGCCACCGGCGCCGAGCTTGCCATCGTCACCACCCGCGCCAACGACGCCATCATGATGGTGCGCGAGATGGTCAAGCAGCGCTGGGAGCCCAAGGGCATCGTCTCCCCCGGTTCGCCCGGCCTGTATGACGAGCAGTTCTACAAGGTGCTCGGCAAATACGCCGACTTCGCCATCACCAACCTGCCCTGGTACGATCCCAAGGCGGCGATGACCAAGCGGGTCGAGGCGGCGTTCAGGAAGCAGTATCCGAACGACCGTTTCGAGGGCTACGCCTTCAACGTCGCCTTCACCTTCGAGGCGATCCTGATCGCCGCCGACGCCTTCAAGCGGGCCGGCACCGCCGAATCCTCCGCCATGCTGGCGGCGCTGCGCCAGACCAACCTGTCGGACAAGCTGATGGTCGGCCCGGCGATCACCTTCGATGACAAGGGCCAGAACACCAGCCTGGTGTCCGCCTGCATCCAGAACCACAAGCTGCGCCCGACCGTGGTGCTGCCCAAGGGCTCGGCGGAAGCCGACCCGGTCTTCCCGATGCCGGGCTGGGGCAAGCGGGCGTAAGGATAGTCACCGGAGCGCCCCCTCCCGAGGCGGGAGAGGGCGCTTCTCAACTCCCCGGCGCCCTGGGCGCGCTCCAGCCGCGCAGCACGCTCACCACGCGGAGCGTGAAGACCGCCAGCACGCCGACCACCGCGACCGGCACCGGCGGCAGCTCCAGGCGCTGGCCGGCGATCACCACCACGGCGCCCAGCAGCGCCGCCATCGCGTAGATTTCCTCGCGCAGCACCCGCGGCACCTCGGCGACCAGCAGGTCGCGCACCGCGCCGCCGCCGCAGGCGGTCATCACGCCGAGCAGGGCCGCCGGCAGCGGCGAGAGGCCGTAGGCCAGCGCCTTGCTGCAACCGGCCACGGTGAACAGCCCCAGCCCGGCGGCGTCCAGCACCATCACCGGCTTGCCCAGCCGGTTGATCGGCCGGTGGAACAGGAAGGCGGCAAGCCCGGCGGCCAGCGCGGCCAGCAGATAGCGGTCGTCGCCCAGGCTGGCCGGCGGCAGCGCGCCGATCAGCAGGTCGCGGACCACGCCGCCGGCCAGCGCCGCGGCCAGCGACAGCACCATCACCCCGACCAGATCCAGCTTCTTGCGCACCGCCAGCGTGCCGCCGCTGAGGCCGAAGACGAACACGCCGACCAGATCCATCGCCATCAGCAGGGTGGAGAGGTCGGTCGGCATCGGGATGGGAAGCGGTGGCATCGCGGTCTCGCTGGGCTGTTCGGCTGCCTGCCGATTGAGCACACCCCGCCCGCTCCGGCCAAGCGAAACCTCCGCTACATCGTGTCGGGAGCCGACAACCGGATGCCCATCCGCCGCGCCTCCAGCATGAAGGCACGGGTCATCTGCAACAGGTCGGTGCGCCAATAGAGCTGGGTCAGCGGCTCGTCCAGGAACTCTTCCGGCAGCATGGCGTAGCAATAGGTCTCCACCACCCGCAGCTCCGGTTTCCAGGGATCGACGCCGTCGCGCCAGCCGATGGCCCAGCCGGCATGGCCGGCGCCGATGGCCCAGCGTTCGAAATGCGGGGCGATGGTGTTGCTGTCGATCGGATCCGTGACCGGCACCTGATAGATCGCGACGAAGCGCCGGACATTCAGCTGCAACCGCATCAGCAGGGAATCGCCGAAGGCGCCGATGCGATAGAGGCAGTCGGGCGAGCCGGGGGCATGGCTGAAACAGACGTCCGCGCGCCGCAGCTCGGCCAGCGGCGTGGTGGAGGGAGCGTCGGCCAGCGGCGGCGTCTCATACTCCACGGCGCGCAGATCCTCGACGATGTCATGGGTCAGCAGGTGCGAGACGCGGCTCTGAGCCTCGGCGATGGTCAGGCGGGTCACGGGGCTGGTCCCTTCTCGCTGGTGGCAGGTGGCTTGCGGTCAGGACACGAACGCCCCGTCCGGTCTTTTGTTCATGAGGCGGCACATCTGCGTCGATCGGCCCCTTGACCTTCCAATCGTTGGAAGCCCCATATCACTCCATGCCGAGACCAGTCGAAGGAGAGCCGGCATGACCACGACCCAGCACAGCGACGCGCCCGCACCTGCGCCCGCGGCGGCGGCACCGCCGACCGATCTCGACCTCGGCGTGTCGGGCATGACCTGCGCCTCCTGCGTCCGCCGGGTGGAGAAGGCGCTGGGCCGGGTGCCGGGCGTCACCGCCGTCTCGGTCAATCTGGCGACCGAGCGGGCACGGCTGACCTTCGCCGGCCAACCCGACATCAAGGCGGCGGTCAGGGCGGCGGCCGAGGCGGTGGAGGCCGCCGGCTTCCATGCCGACCGGCAGGAGTTCGACCTGTCGGTCACCGGCATGACCTGCGCCTCCTGCGCCGGCCGGGTCGAGAAGGCGCTGGGCCGGCTGCCCGGCGTGGAAACGGTGGCGGTCAACCTGGCGACCGAACGCGCCCACATCGTCGCCTTCGCCGGCAGCGTCGACGGCGCCGGCCTGATCGCGGCGGTGGAGAAGGCCGGCTACGGCGCCTCCCCCCTCCGCGAGGGCGGTGAGACTGCCGAGGAGCAGGCGCGGGCCGACCGCGGCCGCCGCGACCTGCAGCATGTGCTGATCGCCGCCGCCCTGTCGCTGCCGCTGCTGGCGGGCATGGCCGGCGACCTGTTCGGGGCCGACTGGATGCTGCCGGGCTGGGTGCAGCTGGTGCTGGCCAGCGTCGTGCAGTTCTGGCTCGGCGCCCGCTTCTACCGGGCCGGCTGGAACGCGTTGCGGGCCGGCGCCGGCAACATGGATCTGCTGGTCGCGCTCGGCACCTCCGCCGCCTGGGGGCTCAGCCTCTACCTGATGCTGACCGCGCATCCCGGACATGAGCCGCATCTGTATTTCGAAGCCTCCGCGGTGCTGATCACCTTCGTCCTGTTCGGCAAATGGCTGGAGGCGCGGGCCAAGGGCCAGACCGCGGCGGCGATCCGCGCGCTGATGGATCTGCGCCCGGCCATCGCCCGGCTGCGCCGCGACGGCGTCGAGACCGAAGTGCCGGTGGAGCGTGTGCGCGTCGGCGACCTCGTGGTCGTCCGCCCGGGCGAGCGGATGCCGGTCGACGGCCGGGTGCGCGAGGGGGCCGGCGGCGTCGATGAGTCGATGCTGACCGGCGAGAGCCTGCCGGTCGACAAGGAGCCGGGCGCCCGCGTCACCGGCGGGTCGATCAACGGCGACGGCCTGCTGGTGGTGGAGACCACGGCGGTCGGCACCGAGACCATGCTGGCGCAGATCGTCCGCATGGTGGAGGGCGCCCAGGCGTCGAAGGCGCCGATCCAGCGGCTGGTCGACCGGGTCAGCGCGGTGTTCGTGCCGGCGGTGCTGGCGGTCGCGGCGCTGACGCTGGCCGGCTGGTGGATCGTCGGCGGCGACCTGGAGACGGCCATCGTCACCGCGGTGTCGGTGCTGGTGATCGCCTGCCCCTGCGCGCTGGGTCTGGCGACGCCGACCGCGATCATGGTCGGCACCGGCGCCGCCGCCCGCCACGGCATCCTGATCAAGGACGCCGAAGCGCTGGAGCGCGCCCACGCCCTGACCGCCGTCGCCTTCGACAAGACCGGCACCCTGACCGAGGGCAAGCCGCGCGTCACCGACCTGATCCCCGCCGAGGGTGTCGACGACGCGTCGCTGCTGCGCCTCGCCGCGGCGCTCCAGTCCGGCAGCGAGCATCCGCTGGCCCAGGCGCTGCGCGACCGGGCCGGGCAGGCCGGAATCGTGCCTGAGCCGGTGACGGAGTTCCGCGCGCTGGCCGGGCGCGGCGTCGCCGGGACGGTGGCGGGCCGCCGCCTGCAGCTCGGCAACGCCCGCGCGGTGGAGGAGGCCGGTCTGTCGCAAGGAGCGCTGGCCGCCCGCGCGGAGGAGCTGGCGGCGAGCGGCCGGACCCTGTCCTGGCTGATGGAGCTTGGCGCCGCCCCGCGCCTGCTCGGCCTCGTCGCCTTCGGCGACACGGTGAAGGACAGCGCGGTCGCCGCGGTCGCATCGCTGAAGGCGCAGGGGGTCGAGCCGGTGATGGTGACCGGCGACGGCTGGGGCGCCGCCCGCTCGGTCGCCGCGGCACTGGGCATCGGGCGGGTGTTCGCGGAGGTGCTGCCGGGCGACAAGGCCGGGGTGATCGCGACGCTCAAGGCGGAGGGGAAGGTGGTCGGCATGGTCGGCGACGGCGTCAACGACGCCCCGGCGCTGGCCGCGGCCGATGTCGGCATCGCCATGGCGACCGGAACCGACGTGGCGATGCACAGTGCCGGTGTCACCCTGATGCGCGGCGACCCGCGTCTGGTGGCCGGCGCCATCGACGTGTCGCGGCGCACATACTCCAAGATCCGGCAGGGGCTGTTCTGGGCCTTCGCCTACAATGTGGTCGGCATTCCGCTGGCGGCGTCCGGCAATCTCAGCCCAGTGTTGGCCGGGGCGGCGATGGCGCTCAGCTCGGTCAGCGTCGTGGTGAACGCCCTGACCCTGCGCGGCTGGGCGCCGCCGCAGGCCAAGCGGGAGGAGGGGCGGGAGGACGCGCGATGAAGGACGCGATGACCATCGGCGACGCCGCGAAGGCGTCGGGCGTGAACGCCAAGCTGATCCGCTACTATGAATCGATCGGCCTGATCCCGGAGGCCGGGCGGACGGCGTCCGGCTATCGCCTATACGGTGCGGCGGACGTGAATGTGCTGCGCTTCGTCAAGCGGGCGCGGACGCTGGGGTTCGGGATCGAGCGCATCCAGAAGCTGGTCGGGCTGTGGCAGGACCGCTCCCGTTGCAGCAAGGAGGTCAAGCGGATCGCCCAGCAGCACATCGACGAGCTGGACGCGAAGATCGCCGAGTTGCAGGCGATGCGCGACACGCTGCACGAGCTGGCCGACGCCTGCCACGGCGACGAGCGTCCGGAATGCCCGATCCTGAAGGATCTGGCGTCTTAAAGGAGGGCATGCCCTCCCGCCGCAACGCTTTCATGCGAAATTGCTGCGCCCGCGCAACGCTTGGCTGCCTCTATGCTCGGGTCCATGCCCGACCTTCCCACTCCGACTCTCGGCTCCCAGCCCGCCGCCGGTCCCGCCGCCAATCCCGCCACCGGCCCCGCCAGGGACGTTTCCGCCGCCGACGGATTGCCCGTTCCGCAACGCTACTGGGCGATGGCGGCGATGACCGTCGCGCTGATCATGGCGGTTCTGGACGGCGTCGTCGCCAACATCGCCCTGCCGACCATCCAGCGTGAATTCGCGGTCGATGCCGCCGGTGCGATCTGGGTGGTCAACGCCTATCAGCTGGCGGTCACCGTCTCGCTGTTCCCGCTGGCCTCGCTGGGCGACATCGTCGGCTACCGCAAGGTCTACTGGTTCGGGCTGGCGATCTTCACGGCGGCCTCGCTCGCCTGCGCCCTGTCGCCCAACCTGGCGACGCTGACCGTCGCCCGCGTGCTCCAGGGCATCGGCGGCGCCGGGATCATGAGCGTCAATCTGGCGCTGGTCCGCCACATCTACCCCTCCACCCATCTGGGGCGCGGCGTCGGCTACAACGCGATGATCGTCGCGGTGTCCTCGGCGGCCGGGCCGACCCTGGCGGCGCTGATCCTGTCCGTCGCCTCCTGGCCCTGGCTGTTCGCGGTCAATGTCCCGCTCGGGCTGGCGGCGCTGGTGGTGGCGGCGCGGGCGATGCCGGCCTCCACCCCCGCCGGGCACCGCTTCGACTGGCTGAGCGCCGCATTGAACGCCGGCATGCTCGGCCTGCTGATCGTCGGTTTCAAGGGGGTGGACGGCAGTCAGCCGGCCTGGCTGGTCGCCGCCGGGCTGGGGGGCGCGCTTGCGCTGGGCGTGATGCTGGTGCGGCGCGAGCTGGCGCAGGCGGCGCCGCTGCTGCCGGTCGACCTGCTGCGCCGTCCGGTCTTCGCCCTGACGGTGGTGACCTCGGTCTGCTCCTTCGCGGCGCAGAACGCCGCCTTCGTGGCGCTGCCCTTCTATTTCGAGGATGTGCTGCACCGCTCGCTTGCCGAATCGGGGCTGCTGATGACCCCCTGGCCGCTGATGGTGGCGCTGATCGCCCCGATCTCCGGCCGGCTGGCCGACCGTTACGAGCCGACGCGGATGGCGGCGGCCGGGCTGGCGCTGTTCGCCGCCGGCCTCGCCCTGATGGCGCTGCTGCCGGCCGATCCGTCGACGCTGGACGTGGCGTGGCGGATGGCGCTGGCCGGCTTCGGCTTCGGCCTGTTCCAGACACCGAACAACAAGGTGCTGGTCAGCAGCGCGCCGAAGGAGCGCAGCGGCGGCGCCAGCGGCATCCAGGCGACCGGCCGGCTGCTGGGCCAGACGCTGGGCGCCGCGGCGGTCGGGCTGGTCTTCACCGCCATGGGCAAGGCGGACGGCACGGTGGCGGTGATGTGGCTGGGGACCGGGCTGTGCGTGCTCGGCTGCCTGACCGGCCTCTTCCGCCGCCGCGCCGCGGCGGCCTGAGCCCCTATTGCCGGTCTGTTACTGCCGGTCCGGGCGGGTCAGGGTCCGCTCGCTGCCATAGGCGAAGGTCGGCGCATGGGCGAGGTCGGCCTGATCCATGTCCAGCGCCGGCCCGTCCGGCCCGTTGGTCAGCGCGCCGAGCGGCACCACCACCAGTTTCTCGCCCAGCCCGAGCACATCGTTCGGCGCCACCACGATCCGGTTCAGCCGGTCGCCCGCCGGATCCGCCCCCTGGTCAGCGGGTTCGGCCAGCGTGAAGTCGAGGATGCGGCCGCCCGGCTGGCCGTCGCGGGTGCGCAGCTCCGTCCCCACCATCGCCCGCGCCTGATCCGGGTTGAGGGCGGCCGGCGGCAGGGCGGCGACCGGCGGCGACCCGGCCGGCGGGGAACCGGCGGCAGCGGCGCCAGTGGGAGCGGTGCCCTGCTGCCCCTCGCGCGACGGCGCCTCCCCGCTGATGCTCGGCGGCGAGACGACGGGGTCGGTGGTCGATTGGTCGTCCGGGCGGGGTGCCGTCATCAGCGGCGGGGCGGCCCCCGGTGCCGCCGCCTCGGGCGCCGGCGCGGGGGTTTGGGCCATGGCGGCACCGGACAGCAGCAGTGCCGCGGCCGGCAGGGCGGTCAGCAGGGGGCGGAGCATCGGGCGAAGAATGGGGCGGAGCATGGCGGGCGACCCTTCCGTTCGGATTCGGTATCGCCCTGTCAACAGTCCAACCGCCCGCAGGTTGCCGACGCGGCCTCTATTCCCTCAGGCCCCGTTGCGCCGCAGCAGGAAGACGCCCTGTTCGCCCAGCAGGTTGGCGAAGCCGGAATGGGCGCGGCTGGTCACCCGGCCGGCGCGGTCGATGATCCGGGTCTGCTCGATGGTGATGCCCATCTCCTCGGTCAGCACGACGAAGTCGCGCAGCGTGCAGAAATGGATGTTGGGCGTCTCCCACCACTGGTAGCCCAGCTTCTCGGTCACCGGCATGCGGCCGGTCAGCATCAGCTGCATGCGGACCCGCCAGTAGCCGAAATTGGGCACCGAGACGATGGCGCGGCGGCCGATGCGGCACATCATCTCCAGCACGTCGCGCGGCTGCCGCATCGCCTGCAGCGTCTGGCCCAGGATGACATAGTCGAAGGCCTCGGCCGGATAATCCTTCAGGTCGGTCTCGGCATCGCCCTGGATCACCGACAGGCCGTGCGCCACGCATTGCCGCACGCCGTCCATGCTGAGCTCGATGCCGCGCGCGTCGACGTTCTTGGTGTGGGCCAGATGGTCCAGCAGGGCGCCGTCGCCGCAGCCGACGTCCAGCACGCGGCTGTTCGGCTCCACCATCTCGGCGATCAGCTTCAGGTCGTCGCGAATGTCCAGCATGGTCGGCCTTGGTCCCGGTCAGCGTGCGCGGCGGCGGACGGACAGGCCGCGATGCTCGGCGCAGCCCTCCAGGAAGCCATGGATCACCTGATGGAACTCCGGCTCGTCCAGCAGGAAGGCGTCGTGGCCCTTGTCGGTCCCGATCTCCACGAAGCTGACATTGGCGGCGACCGCGTTCAGCGCATGCACGATGGCCCGCGATTCGGAGGTCGGGAACAGCCAGTCGCTGGAGAAGCTGGCGAGGCAGAAGCGCACCGGCGTCGTCTTCCCCCCCGGCCGGAAGGCGTTGGCCAGCGACCCGCCCGCATCGGCGGCGAGGTCGAAATAATCCATCGCCCGGGTGATGTAGAGGTAGGAGTTGGCGTCGAACCGCTCGACGAAGGCGGCGCCCTGGTAGCGCAGGTAGCTCTCGACCTGGAAGTCGGCGTCGAAGCCGTAGGTGATCGCCTTGCGGTCCTGCAGGTTGCGGCCGAACTTGCGGTGCAGCGCCGCCTCGGACAGGTAGGTGATGTGCGCGGCCATGCGCGCCACCGCCAGCCCGGCTTCCGGCCGGGTACCCTCCAGCAGATAGCTGCCGCCGCGCCATTCCGGGTCGGCCATGATCGCCTGGCGCCCGACCTCGTGAAAGGCGATGTTCTGCGCCGAATGGCGGGCGGCGGTGGCGATCGGCACCGCGGCGAACACCGATTCGGGGTATGCCACCGCCCATTGCAGCACCTGCATGCCGCCCATCGAGCCGCCGATGACGCAGAACAGCTTGTCGATGCCGAGATGCTCGACCAGCAGCTTCTGCGCCCGCACCATGTCGCCGATGGTGACCACCGGGAAGGACAGGCCATAGGGCAGGCCGGTCGCCGGGTCGGTGTCCTTCGGCCCGCTGCTGCCCAGGCAGCCGCCCAGCACGTTGGAGCAGATGACGAAATAGCGGTCGGTGTCGACCGGCTTGCCGGGGCCGACCAGCATCTCCCACCAGCCGGGCTTGCCGGTGACGGGATGGGTCTCGGCCACGAAATGGTCGCCGGTCAGGGCGTGGCAGACCATGATGGCGTTCGAGCGGTCGGCGTTCAGCGTGCCGTAGGTCTGGTAGGCGATCTGGAAGCCGCCGATCTCGATCCCGCTGTCCAGCCGCATCGGCCGGTCGACGGCCAGCCGCACGCGCCGGCCGGGCTGGACCCGGTCGGCGGCGTCATCCGGAACCTGCCCCTCCGCCTGCGGAGTGGGCTGTTGCGCGGTTGGGTGCGCGGACATCTCGATTCTTGCCTTCGGGCGTTGCTGGCCTTCGGACTCCAGCCGCCGGAGCCCCTGGCTGGGCACCCCCGCGCGAGCTGGGGCGGAACGGGAGCGTATAGCTACGAAGCCGGCCTCCGGAGTGTCAATGTTTTCTTTGATTTCCCGGCGCATGCGGACTACTACTTACCGGCTCTGCTTCCGATGGTTTCGTGATCGATGTCTCCCGCCCGGACCCCGCTCGACGATTTGCGCCGCGAGATCGACCAGATCGACGACGCGATCCATGACCTGCTGATGCGCCGCGCCGCCGTGGTGGAGCGCATCGGGGCGGCGAAGGGCAATGGCGCCGCCGGAAACGGCAACGGCGGGCAGGCGGTCTACCTGCGCCCGGCGCGGGAGGCGACGATCCTGCGTCGCCTGATGGCCCGCCATGCCGGCTCCTTCCCCGCCCAGGTCGTCGTCCGCATCTGGCGCGAGATGATCACCGCCTTCACCCGCATGCAGGGGCCCTTCGCCGTCGCCGTCTATGCGCCGGAGGACCGCCGCGGTTTCTGGGACATCGCCCGCGACCATTTCGGCGGCTTCGTGCCGATGACCGCCGTCAACACCCCGGCCGCCGCGCTCCGCGCCGTGTCGGAGGGGACGGCGACCGTCGCCGTGGTGCCCTATCCGGCCGACGACGATTCGGATCCCTGGTGGCGCTTCCTGGTGTCGGCCGACCCCGGCCGGCCGCAGGTGGTGGCGCGGCTTCCCTTTTGCGGCCGCGGCAACGCCCGCGGCGAGAATCGCGACGCGCTGGCCATCGCCGCCGTCCCGCACGAGCCGACGGGCGACGACCGTTCGCTGCTCAGCATCGAGATCGGCGGCGACCTCAGCCGCGGCCGGTTGAAGGACATGCTGGAGGCCTGCCGCCTGCCGCCGGTCAATTTCTGCACCTGGCATCCCGCCGGCCACGCCACCGGCATGAGCGGCGGCGGGCCGTCGGTCCATCTGGTCGAGATCGCCGATTTCGTCGACCATGGCGACCCCCGTCTGGCCGCGCTGGCCGAGCGGTCGGGCGACATCCCGGTGCGGGTCAACGTCGTCGGCGGCTATGCCGTGCCGCTGCATCTGGGCTGACGCGCCGGGCGGTTCCGCCCCGCCTTGTTCCGCCCCACCTTATCCAAGCCCAACCTTTCCAGCCCAACCTTTTCCAGAAGGTCCGCAAGCCATGACCCAACCGAACGGCCCGCAGCCGCGTCCGGGGATTCTCGACATCGCCGCCTATGTCGGCGGCGAGCATCAGGGTCATATCCGCTTGGCGTCGAACGAGGGCGCGCTGGGGCCGAGCCCGAAGGCGATGGAGGCCTATGCGGCGGCGGCCTCGACCCTGCACCGCTATCCGGACGGCGGCTCGGCCGCCCTGCGCGGGGCGATCGCCAAGCGCTTCAACCTGGACGCCGACCGCATCGTCTGCGGCGCCGGGTCGGACGAGATCATCAGCCTGCTGATCCGCTCCTATGCCGGGCCGGGCGACGAGGTGCTGTATTCGCAGCACGGCTTCCTGATGTATCCGATCGGCGCCAAGTCGGTCGGTGCCACCCCGGTGACCGCGCCGGAGGACGGCTTGACCGCCAGCGTCGACCAGCTGCTGGCCCGCGTCACCCCGCGCACCCGCCTGGTCTTCCTCGCCAACCCGAACAACCCGACCGGCACCTATCTGCCGGCGTCGGAGGTGGCGCGGCTGCATGCCGGCCTGCCGCCGGACGTCGTGCTGGTCATCGACGCGGCCTATGCCGAGTACATGAACAAGGACGACTACACCGCCGGCGAGGAGCTGGTGGAGCGCTTCCCCAACGTGGTGATGACCCGCACCTTCTCGAAGATCTTCGCGCTGGGCTCGCTGCGCATCGGCTGGTGCTACGGCCCGGCCGGGATCGTCGACGTGCTGAACCGGGTGCGCGGCCCCTTCAACGTGTCGACCGCCGCCCATGTCGCCGGGATCGCCGCAGTGGAGGATGCCGAGTTCCTCGACCGCTCGCGCCGCCACAACGAGCAGTGGCGCGGCTGGTTCTGCGAGGCGGTCCAGGGTCTCGGCCTGACCGTGCATCCCAGCGTGACCAACTTCGTGCTGATCGACTTCAAGGGCCAGCCGGCCGGCAAGGACGACGCCGAGGCCGCCCGCCTGTTCCTGAAGGCGCGCGGCATCCTGGTGCGGCAGATGCCCTCCTACGGCCTGCCGAGCTGCCTGCGCGTGACCATCGGCACCGAGGCCGAGATGCGCGCGGTGGTCGATGCGCTGACCGGCTTCCTCAGGGCAACGACGTCAGGTTGACAAGACCGGCTGCAAGCCCTCTCCCCCCGGGGAGAGGGTTGGGTGAGGGGGGTAGCGCGGGCGGAACGCCCGTGCCAGGGGATGGCGAAGGGGCAGTATGCCCCTTGGCGGCGCGCGCCGCGCGCCGGCCTCCGCCTCGCCGTTACGCTTCAGTTTCGGATTGTCCGGACGAATGTTGCCCGGCCCGGCCGCGCCAGTGCGCCCAGTCCTCCCTGGTCAGCCGCCAGATCTCGTGCTCGTCGTAGGCGGGATCGACGAAGGAGGCCGGGGCCACGCCGACCAGGGTCGCGCCGGTGCGCGCCTTGATGTCGTGTGAGCGCCGGTTGCCGACGGCGTTGGTGAAGATCAGCTGGTCGAAGCCCAGGTCCTGGAAGGCGAAATCGGTGACGCGGATGACGGCTTCGGTCATGTAGCCGCGCCCCCAGAAGTCCCGCCCGAGCCAGAAACCCCGATTCTCCGGCCGCCCCTCCCGCCAGAGGTCGATGGCGCCGATCAGCCCGCCCGCGTCCTTGCGATGCAGCCCCCACACCCAGCGGTCCCGCCCCTGGGTTGGAATCACCTGATCGCGGATGAACGCACGGACGCCGCCCGCCGGATAGGGCCAGGGGACGGCGGCCGCCAGGTGCCGGACGACCTCATAGTCGATGAAGTGCCGCTCGTAGGCCTCGACATCCGCCTCGGTGACGCCGCGCAGGAGCAGCCTGTCGGTGGAGAGGTCGGGGATGAGGGGGTGGCTGGGCATCGGATGTCCCTTTCGCGGCGAAGGCCGGGGAGCCGGCCCTTGCTTTCTACCACGCTTCCACGCGACCGCTTTCGACCCGAAGCCGGGCGTCCGGCGCCTCGCAAAGCGATCTCGCGTTGGTCGGCGAGAGCGTTGCCGGAGTCCGCGCGGTGACGGTCGGTCAGGTTGCCCTCGATTGCCCGCGACGACGTGGCGGTCCGCCACCCGGTCCCGCTCATGCCGGTGTTATGATGCCGCGTCGCGCGATGCACCGGGCGAGTGGCCCATGATCCGCTTGAAGGCGCGGCTGAAGGCGGCTTGAGAGCCGTAGCCGAGCCGATGCGCGGCGGCTTCGATCGTCAACCGTTCCTGCCCGATCCACTGGGCGGCCAGCCGCATGCGGAGTTCCGTCACATAGCGGACCGGGGTCACGCCGGTCACCGCCAGGAAGCGCTCTGCGAAAACGGAACGCGAGGCGCCCATCTCCGCGGCCAGTTCCGCCACGGTCCAGTTGCGGCCAGGGTTCCGATGCAGCGCGGAGATGACGCGGCCGAGCCGCGGGTCGCGCAGCGCGTCGATCCAGCCGCGCGCATCACCGCAGCCGCACTCCACCCAGCCGCGCACGATGGAGGCGGACACCACGTCGGCCAGCCGGGCCAGGATACCGGCGTAGCCGGCGCGTTCGGCCCGCGCCTCGCGCTCCATCGCCTCCAGCATCGGCAGCATCTCGGGGTAGCGGTCGAGCAGGGTGCCGACCTGCATCACCTCGGGCATCAGGCCGACCAGCGGCTGCATGGCGCCGAGATCGAACTCCATGCAACCGGTGAAGATGACCGCGTCCTTCGTGCGGCAGCTTTCGGCCGGGCAGGATTCGAGCGCGCTGACGTTGCCGCACAGAGGCGCCGTCGCGAAGCTGGAGACATCGCGGGCCGGCAGCTCCGGCGCCGACAGCAGTTCGTGGGTGCCGCCGCGTGGCAACAGCACCGCATCGCCGGTGCTCAGCATAAAGGTGCCGCTGGCCGGAATCCGCAGAATGACCGGTCCACGGGCGATGAAATGGAATTGCGCCCGCCCCTCCACCGTGCCGAAGCCGATGCCGAAGGGCGGGGCGACCTGCATGCGGCGGTATTGCACGCCGGTGAGCCGCATCCCGAGCAGAAGCTCGCTGACGAGGTCGGTGCCGGAATGGTGGCGGGTCGGGTCAGGCATATCCGGACGAAAGATCAAAAGATACGGACGTTATGACATGGTTCGTCCGGGCGCTCCACCCTATTCTGCATCGCAGCATAACCTTCCAACGAGGACAGACATGATGGGATCTGCGAGGCCGGCCGGTGCCGCGCCGATGGAGCCCGCCTGGGGCGCCGTCTTCTCCCTGACGCTCGGCGTGTTCGGGCTGGTGACGGCGGAGTTTCTGCCGGCCAGCCTGCTGACGCCGATGGCGGCCGACCTGCACATGACCGAGGCGATGGCAGGCCAGGCCGTCACCGCGACCGCCATGGTGGCGCTGGTCGCCAGCCTGCTCATCTCCGCCGCGACCCGCCGGATCGACCGGCGCCATGTGCTGCTCGCCTTTTCAGTGTTGCTCCTGGTGTCCAACCTGATGGTAGCCTTTGCTCCCGACCTGCTGTCCCTGCTGGTCGGGCGGGTGCTGCTGGGGGTGGCGCTCGGTGGCTTCTGGGCCATGTCGGCCGCGATCGCCATGCGGTTGGTGCCGGAGGCGATGATCCCGCGGGCATTGTCGATGATCTTCAGCGGCGTGTCGGCGGCCACGGTCTTCGCGGCGCCGGTCGGAAGCTATCTGGGCGACCTGCTCGGCTGGCGCGCGGTGTTCCTGATGGCCGGCGGTTTGGGGTTCGTGGCGCTGGTGGCGCAGTTCCTGACGCTGCCGCGCATGGCGCCGAACGGCCACACCAGCCTTCGGACGCTGGGCGAGGTGCTGGCGCGGCCGGGCGTCGGATTCGGCATGCTGTCGATCATCCTCGTCTTCACCGGGCATTTCGCACTCTTCACCTATGTCCGGCCTTTCCTGGAGACGGTGACCGGCGTCGGCATCAGCGGCGTGTCGGGCATCCTGTTGGGTTTTGGCGTGGCTAACTTCGCCGGCACCTATCTCGGCGGCGCGCTGCTGGAGCGCAGCATGCGGCTGACCCTGGCCGTCATGCCGCTGACCATGGGGCTCCTCGGGCTCGGGCTGGCTGCGCTCGGCGGCTCGCCGGTCGTTGCGTCGGCGCTGATCGCGCTGTGGGGCGTCGCCTTCGGCGCCGTGCCCGTGGCGTGGTCGACCTGGATCACCCGGACCGTACCGGACGAGGCGGAAAGCGCCGGCGGCCTCTTCGTCGCGGCGGTGCAGCTCGCCATTGCCACCGGCGCGGCAGCGGGGGGCGCCATCTTCGGGATCACCGGCGCCAGCGGGGTCTTCGGCGTCAGCGGCGTCGTGCTGCTGCTGGCGGCGATGGTCGTGCTGGGAGGCGTGCGGACGAGGGCGGTGGCCGTCGCCGCCTGATCCTCTCCGTCAGCGCATCCGCCGCAACGCGGGGCGCCAGGACCGGCCTCGATGGCCGGTCCGCACCGAGGACACTCAAAACCCGACCATCTCCCCTCAAACCCGCCGCAGCCGGCCCAGCAGTTGCGGGTTGTCCCAGGTCGGTTGACGGTCCTCGATCACCACGCGGTGCGGCAGCGGGCTGTCCCGCTCCACCGACAGCTCGACCCAGCGCGGCACCAGCTCGTTGTTGAGGTCGTCCAGCAGGGCCAGCGCCAGCGCCTCCGGCCCGCCGTCGAAGCCGGCGAACCCAGCCAGATAGGCGGCGAAGGACGCAGGCTCCAGCACCAGCCGGTCGGGCACCAGCCGCAGGGTCAGCCGGGTGCCCGGCATCGGCTCGCCGCGCAGCTCCACCAGATAGTCATGGCGGGCGTCGGGCGACGGCAGGGTGCCCAGCAGCTCGCGCCTCATGCCGACACCCCGAGCCCCGCCTTGCCGGCGCGGGTCAGCTTCACCCAGCTGCGGGCGCCGGACTGGAAGGACAGGCCGCCGGTGTAGCCGACGGCGCGCACGCTGTCGGCGAAGACCTGGATCAGCTCCACCCGCAGCTCCGGCGGCAGGGCGGCGTGGCTGCGCAGGATCAGGTCGAAATGGTTGGGGCGGACCAGCCCGTCCAGCTGCATCGGGCCGAACCGGCTGAGATCCAGGTCGATGACGAAGCGGCTGCCCGGCTTCGACCGCTCACCGCCGCCGCTCTCCTCGTCCTCCTTCAGCGGGTGGACGTGCAGCTTGATCGGCCTCGGCCCGTTGGCGTCCATCAGCGGGATGGTGTAGGAGCGCCAGTCGCCCGGCAGCGGCTCGGCGGCCTCGCGGCGCAGCTCGCCGAAATCCTTCTCCAGCCGCTCCAGCAGGTCGCGCCGCCCCGCCTTGTCCAGCGCCGAGGACGCCTCGTCGCCCAGCCAGCCCTGGGCATCGCCGCCGCGCATCGCCGCCAGGAAGAAGCCCAGCGCCGCCGTCAGCTTGCGGTTGGGCTGCGGCATGGTCGCCTGCATCGATTTGGCCAGCGCCGGGTCGGCCGCCGCCAGCGTCGCCATCAGCTGCCGCATCGCCGGCCAGTCGCGCTCGCCCAGCGGCCCCGGCGGGCCGGGCGAGGTGGTCGCCGCCGCCTGGGTCGCTGCTTGCGCCCGGTCGGTCAGCGCCGCGGTGACGGTGGCGCCCTGCGGCAGGCTGGCCGCCACGTTCAGCGCCAGCATGCCCTGTTTGGTCGCGAGAATGGGCTGGCCCTGCGGCGTGCTGCCGGCCACCGTGCCGCGCAGCACCCGCGCGTCGGGTGGCGCATCGGGCGCCGCATCGGGTTGGGCAGCGGACCCGTCCGCGGCCGGCGGCTGGCCGCCGCCTGTCTGGTTGCCGCCCTGGCCGCCGCGGCCGGCTTCCTGCGGATCGCCGGGCGGACGGGGCTGTTGCGGCGGCAGGGTCACGGTCAGGATCTTCAGCGCCACCGTGGCGCCGCGCGGCAGGTCGGGCGGTTCCGCCGGCTCGCCGGAGGGCCGGGTCGGGGTCTCGGCGCCGGGGTGGGCCGCATCGCCGCCCAGCTCGACCGGCGTGCCGAAGGTCGCGCTGCCCGGTCCCGGCATCGCCCCGGCCATTGGACCAGCCGGAGCTGCGGCCGGCGCCTCAGGCCGGGCGCCCCCGGCGGGAGCCGTGCCGGCAGGAGAGGGCGCGGTCGGCGGCTGGGCCTGGCTGCCGGCGGCGGGTGTTCCTGCCGGCATCGGTGCCGGCGGTTTGGCGCCCGATCCGCTGGCCAGCACCAGCGCCGGCACCACCGTCCCCGGCAGCAGCGGCGGCAGGCTGGACGGCGTGGGCGAGGGGGGGACGGCCGGCAGCAGGACGGCAGGAGGCGTCGGCCCGGTCGCCGCTCCGGGCGCCGCTCCGGGCGTTGCCCCGCTCGCCGCACCACTGCCGGCGCCGGCCGGGGTCGCCAGTGCCTGGAGCAGGATCAGCGCCAGCGGCTTGGCCTGACCGGCGGCGGGGGAGGTGGAGGTGGCGGGGGTGAGCTGCACCGTCACCGGCTTGTCGGCCGGCAGCTCCGCCGCGCTGTCGAGCAGCAGTTCCCCGGCGGATGTCCGGATGCGGGTCAGCCCCTCGGGCGTCTGGCCGGCGACGGTGCCGGTCAGCACCACCGGGCGGGTGACCTCCGGCAGCCGGTCGGGCAGCTGCACGACCGTCGCCTCGGCCGTCACCGGGGCAGGCGCGGCCGGGGCCGCCGCGGCGGTGGCGGCGGCGGGGCTGACCGACGGTGGGATCGACCCGCCCATCGGTGCCCCGTTACTTGGCGTTGGCCAGCAGCCGCTGCACGATCGCCTCGACGTCGCGGGCCGCGTCGCTGGAGGGCGAGCGGGTCAGCAGCGGGGTCTGGTTGCGGATGGCGTCGCGCACCTTCAGGTCGCGGCGGATGATGCCGGCCAGCGCCGGCTTGTATTTCAGGAAATTCTGGCAGGCTTTCAGGATGGTGCCGTAGGTCCGCTCGCCGTCCTTCACGCTCTGCGCCATGTTGACCACGATCCGCAGGTCGGCGGACGGGTTGGTGGCGTGGGTCAGCTTGATGAAGGCGTAGGCGTCGGTCAGCGAGGTCGGCTCGTCCGTCGTCACCACCAGCGTCGTCCCGGCCGGTCCCGACAAAGTGCGCACGGTGCGGTCGACGCCGGCCCCCATGTCCATCACCACCCGGTCATAGCTCCGGGCCAGCTCCAGCAGGTCGTTGCGCAAAGACGACAGCCGCTGGCTCGGCAACTGGGCCAGCGTGCCCGACCCCGACCGGCCGGCGATGATGTCGAATCCGGTGTCGGGGAAGCGCTGCGCCGCCTTGGCCAGCGTCACCTCGCCGTTGATGACGGCGCCCAAATCGTTCCTGGGCGAGAATCCGAGTTGGATGTCGACGTTGGCGAGGCCGAGGTCGCCGTCGAACAGCAGGGTGTTGAGCCCCGCCTTGGTCAGGGCGTGGCTGAGCGTGATCGAGAACCACGTCTTGCCGACGCCGCCCTTTCCGCTGGCCACGGCGATGACGTTGGCGCCGCGCAGCGGGCGAACGTTCTTGAGGGCGGCCGGGAACACCGGATCGGTCATGGCAGGGTCCTCGACGAGGGGGAACTGGCGGCTTTTTTGGCCTTGGTTGCGGGTTTTGCGGGTTTGGCCGCTGCGGCGGCCCGGCGTGGCGGTGGTGGTGGCGGAGATGGTGGCGCCAGTTCCTCGGGCTCCATCTCCGGATCGTGACCATGACGGCGGCCCTGACGGCGGCCATGACCGTAATCGTCGTCATGACGATCGTCATGCCCGCCGTCATGATCCTGCTGATGGTCCTCGTCATGAGCCCCGCCATGTTCCTCGTCCCAGGCGGCGCGCCTGGGCGCGCTGCGCGTGGCGGGCTGCTTCACGGCGGGTGCCTTCTCCTCGGGCGGGATCATCATGCGGGCGAGCGCCAGCGGGTTCAGCGCGGTCAGCCCCTCCGCCACCTTGGACGAGACGCTGGCGTCGCAGAAGGACAGCCGGGCGCGGGCGGCGACCGCCAGCAGGCTGCCCAGCCGGCGGGCCATGTCCAGCCGGGTGACCAGCATCCGCCGCACGCCGACCGCCTTGAAGGCCAGCGCCATGTCGGCGGCCTCCAGCGCGTCGAGCCCGGCGGGCAGCACCAGCACCGGCTCCACCTCGCCGACGCTCAGCAGGCCGCGGAGATCCTGCATGTCCCGGTTGTCGTAGGGGTTGCGGCCGGCGGTGTCGACCAGCACCAGATCGGTCCGGCGATGGACCTCGTAGGCGCCGGCCAGCGCGTCGGGATCCTCCACCGTCGCCAGCTTCAGCTTCATCAGCCGGGTGAAGGCGGCGAGCTGGTCGATGCCGCCGGCCCGCACGGTGTCGGTGGTGATGACGCCGACCGAGCATTTCCGGAACACGGCCCGGGCCGCCAGCTTGGCGGCGATCAGCGTCTTGCCGGATCCCGGCGGGCCGACCAGCACCAGCGGCCTCACCTGGCTGCGGCCGTCCGGCAGCGGCTTGAAGGCGAAGATGGAATCGAGCGCCGAGCCCAGCGCCAGCCGCGGATCCTCGGTGTCGAGGCCGGATGCCGCGTCGATCAGCTGTTCGGCCAACGCGGCGGGGACGCCATGGCGCTGCAGCGCGTCGGCCACCACCTCGCCGACGTCGATCTCGGGCTCGACCGGCTGCGGCGGCGCCTTGGCCCGGCCGCCGCGGCCGCCGCCCCGGTCGCCGGAGGCGGAGGCCGCCGGCAGATCATCCTCTTCCACCGCCGCCGTGACGCGCACGCCGCCGCCTTCCTCCTCGCGCGTGGCGACGATGATGGCGTCGTCGCCCAGCGACTGGCGCACCATCCGCATGGCGTCGGACATGGTCCGGGCGTGGAAGGACTTCAGCCGCATCGGCGGAGCCTTCCGTCAGCCGGAGGAGGAGGGACGGCGCGCGTCATCAGATCTGCCCCAGGGTCTTGATGCGCGCCTTCGGGTGGATCTCGTTCTGCGACATGACCACGGTCGCCGGCCGGAACCGCTCGACGATGGAGCGGACGAAGGGCCGGATCAGCGGGCTGGTCAACAGAACGGGGCTCTCGCCCATCATGGCATGACGCTCGAAGGTTTGGCGGACGGAGGTGATGAACTGCTGCAGACGGGAGGGCGCCATCGTCAGCTGCCGGTCGTCCCCGTCGCCCACCAGCGATTCGGCGAACCCCTGTTCCCATTCGGGCGACAGGGTGACGAGCGGGATGAAGCCCATCTCGTTGGTGTTCGCGTCGCAAATCTGCCGGGCAAGGCGCGAGCGCACATGTTCGGTGATCTGGGTGATGCTGCGGGTCTGGCTGGTCGCTTCGGATACCCCTTCCAATATCGTGGGAAGATCCCGGATCGAGACGCGTTCGGCAAGGAGATTCTGCAACACCCGTTGCAAACCGCCCACAGTGATCTGTCCGGGCACCACGTCGGCGATCAGCTTCTGGTGTTCCTTGTCGGTCTCGTCCAGCAGCTTCTGCGTCTCGGTGAAGGACAGCAGCTCGGGCATGTTGTCCTTGATCAGCTCGGTCAGGTGGGTGGTCACCACGGTCGACGGGTCGACCACGGTGTAGCCCTTGAACAGCGCCTCCTCGCGATAGCCGGGCTCGATCCAGATGGCGGGCAGGCCGAAGGTCGGCTCCACCGTCTGCTCGCCGGGCAGGCTCATGGCGTCGCCGCGCGGGTCCATCACCAGCAGCATGTTGGGCCGGATGTCGCCGCGCCCGGCCTCGATCTCCTTGACGCGGATGATGTAGGTGTTGGGCGGAAGCTGCAGGTTGTCCTGGATGCGCACCGCCGGCATGACGAATCCGACCTCGCCGGCGATCTGCCGGCGCAGCCCCTTGATCTGGTCGGTCAGCCGGTGGCTGCCGGCCTGCGGCTGGTTGATCAGCGACAAGAGGCCGTAGCCCAGCTCCAGCCGGATCAGGTCGATGGACAGCGCGGTGGAGATCGGCTCGTCCGGGGCCGGGCCGCCGCCGGGCATGCCGCCGGGGCCGCCGGTCGCGGCGGCCTCCTCGGCGGCTGCGGCCTCCTCGGCATCCTTCTTGGCACGCAGGCGAGGCATGTACCAGGCGGCGGCGCCGACGATGGCGATGACCGGGGCCAGCGTCAGGATCGGCATGCCCGGCAGCAGGGCCAGCACGCCGATGGCGCCGGCCGACAGGGCCAGCGCCTGGCTGTGGCCGGTCAGCTGGCCGACGACCGCCTTGTCGGTCGAGCCGCCCATGCCGGCCTTGGACACCAGGAAGCCGGCGGAGATCGAGATCACCAGTGCCGGGATCTGCGACACCAGACCGTCGCCGATGGTCAGCTTGGTGAAGGTGTCGAGCGCCTGCATCACCGGCATGTCGTGGCGCAGCACCGCGATGGTGACGCCGCCGATGATGTTGATGAACATGATCATCAGGCCGGCGACCGCGTCGCCCTTCACGAACTTCGACGCACCGTCCATCGAGCCGAAGAAGGCGCTTTCGTCCTCCAGCTCCTTGCGCCGGGCCCGCGCGGTGCCCTCGTCGATCATGCCGGCCGACAGGTCGGCGTCGATCGCCATCTGCTTGCCGGGCATGGCGTCCAGCGTGAAGCGCGCCGCCACTTCGGCGATGCGGCCCGAACCGGCGGTGATGACCTTGAAGTTCACGATGGTCAGGATGGCGTAGATGATCACGCCGATGACGAAGTCGCCGCCCATCACCAGATTGGCGAAGGCCTCGATGACATGGCCGGCGGCCGACGTTCCCTCGTGCCCCTGGGTCAGGATCAGGCGGGTCGAGGCCATGTTCAGCGACAGGCGCAGCAGCGTGGTGATCAGCAGGATCGTCGGGTAGGAGGACAGCTCCAGCGGCTTCTCGATGAACAGCACCACCATCAGGATCAGGATGGAGACGGTGATGCTCAGCCCCAGCATCATGTCGAGCATGACGCTGGGCAGCGGCATGATCAGCCCGACCACGACGATCAGGATGCCAATCGCCATCGCCACGTCGCCGCGCTTCAGCGACGCCTTGACGACCGCCCACATCTCGCCGAAGGCGGCCATGTTGCCGGGACCGCCGCCCCCGCCTCCACCCGCATTATGCTCGGTCAGCGCCATGTCTGCTCCCGCCGCTTAGGGGCCCGGTCCCGGACGAAGCCGTCAGGCGGTCGCCCGTTCTTCGTTGCCCGGGGCGGTCACGCTGCGGCCCTCGTCGCCATACTGCTTGAGCTTGTTGCGCAGCGTGCGGATCGAGATGCCCAGGATGTTGGCGGCATGGGTGCGGTTGCCCAGGCAATGGGTCAGCGTCTCCAGGATCAGGTCGCGCTCGACATCGGCCACCGTGCGGCCGATCAGCGCCGCCAGCCCGGCGCCGGACGTGCCGGCATTGGCCGCCGCCGCGGCGCCGCTGTTGGCCGCCATGCCGTAGGGTCCGGCCTTGCCGCCCTTGGGCGGGCCGTAGCTGGTCGGCAGCGGGCCCGTCGGCTGCATGGACATCGGAGCGGAGGGATGCTGGCCCGAAGAGTGGGGCTGGGCGGCCGGGACGGTGCCGCCGGGGCCGGCGAACGGGTTGGCGACCGGTGAGTTGGCGGGGATCGAGGCCTGGACGCCGCCTTCCGGCGCCAGCATCTTGCTGGTCAGCATGATCGCCTCCGGCCCGACCTCCTCGCCGCGCGACAGCAGGACGGCGCGGTGCATGGTGTTTTCCAGCTCGCGCACGTTGCCGCGCCAATGGTGGGCCTGCAGCATCTGCATGGCGTCGTCGGTCAGGCGCTTGTCGCCCAGCCCGTTGGCCTCCGCGTATTTCCTCAGGAAATGCTCGGCGATCATCGGGATGTCGGCCGGGCGCTCGCGCAGCGCCGGGATCGCCACGGCGAACACGTTCAGGCGGAAATACAGATCCTCGCGGAAGTTGCCGGCGCTGACCTCCGCCTCCAGGTTGCGGTTGGAGGTGGCGATCAGGCGGACATTGATCTTCACCGGCTGGCTGGAGCCGATGCGGTCGATCTCCTTCTCCTGGATGGCGCGCAGCAGCTTGGCCTGCAGCCTGGGATGCATCTCCGACAGCTCGTCCAGCAGCAGGGTGCCGTTGTTGGCCTCCTCGAACTTGCCGAGCCGGCGGGCGACGGCGCCGGTGAAGGCGCCCTTCTCGTGGCCGAACAGCTCCGATTCCAGCAAATTCTCCGGGATGGCGGCGCAGTTCACCGCGACGAAGGACTCGTTGGACCGCCGGCTCTTGCGGTGGATGAAGCGGGCCATCAGCTCCTTGCCGGTGCCGCTCTCGCCGGTGATCATCACCGAGGCGTCGCTCGGCGCCACCTGCTCGGCCAGCCGCAGCGTCGCCAGCATCGCCGGGTCGCTGCAGACGATGGAGTGGCTCTCCTCCGCCACCGCCTCCAGCACCGCGGCGATCAGCTCGGCGTTGGGGGGCAGCGGCAGATACTCCTTGGCGCCGGCGCGGATGGCGCGCACCGCGGCGGCCGCGTCGGTGCCGATGCCGCAGGCCACCACCGGGATGGTGATCCGCTCCGCCTTCAGGCTGTCGATGAAGGTCGCGATGTCCAGCTTGACGTCGATCATCACCAGATCGGCGCCGGCGGCGGCACGCAACGCGTTCAGCGCCCCTTCGATGCTGTCGGTGTGCGACACCTTGGCCCCGCGCTTCATGGCGATCTTGCCGGCGGCGGTGATGTAGCCTTCCAACGTTCCAACGATCAGCAGACGCATAGCCTTACGCTCCCACTCTCGGGGCTTCCCGGTCGAAATACTGGATCCGCTTTCCAGGCGGCAGGACGGCGTTCAGGAGCATCTCCAGACGCCGCGGATTCTCCTGGCGCGCGATGGATACGGCGCCGATGGTGTAGAGGGTCTTGACCAGCGCGTCCTCCTCCGCCGCCCGCTCGACCTTGGCGGCGAGCGGGGCGAGGACGACGTTGCCGAGCACGGCCCCGTAGAAGGTCGTCAGCAGCGCCAGCGCCATCGCCGGGCCGATGGCCGACGGGTCGCTCAGGCTGCCCAGCATCTGCACCAGGCCGACCAGCGTGCCGATCAGCCCCATGGCCGGCGCCACCTCCGACGCGCGGCGCAGCACGCCGGCGCTCTTGCCGTGGCCGCCGGCGGTGGCCTCGACCTCGCCGACCAGCATCCGCTCGATGGCGTCGGGCGGCAGCCCTTCGGTGATCAGGGTGACGCTGCGGTGGAGGAAGGGCTCGGCGCGCAGTTCCGGCAGGACGTTGCGCAGCGTCTCCGGCCCGGCCCGCCGCGCCGCCTCGGCCAGCAGCAGCACCTGCCGCGCCACGCCCTTGGGGTCGAGCGTCTGGTGGACCAGCACCGCCGCGGCACTCCTCCAGGCGATCGCCACGTCGCCCAGCGAGAAGGACGCGGTGGTGACCGCCAGCGTGCCGCCCAGCACGATCAGCAGCGACGGCGGGTCGAGGAAGGCGCGGGCCGAGCCGCCGGTGGTGATCGCCAGCAGGATCACCCCCGCCGCCGCGGCCAGCCCGACCAGCGTCGCCACGTCCAGCCCGCCGCGCAGCCGCACGCCGCGCCCGGCCGAGGCCGGCGGCTCGGCCGCCGCCGCCTGACGGGCGCCGCCGGCAGCGCCGCCGGGGGCACCGCCGGGGACTACCGCCTTGGCGCGGGGAGTGGCCGGGTCGGAGGAGATCGCCATCAGCCCCGGTCCGACTTGATGATTTCCGTCATGGTCACGCCCAGCCGGTCCTCCACCACCACCACCTCGCCGCGGGCGACCAGGCGGTTGTTCACGTAGATGTCGATGGCCTCGCCGACCTTGCGGTCGAGTTCGACCACGGCGCCGCGGCCGAGCTTCAGCAGCTGCGCCACCTGCATGGTCGATTTGCCCAGCACGGCCGAGATCTGGACCGGGATGTCGTACACCGCCTCCAGATCCTTGGCGATCCCGGGGCTGGCGTAGTCGTCGCCGCTGCTGTTCAGGTCGTTCAGCGAGAAATTGTCGCTCGGCATGACGGTCTCGAACCTCCTTCATTCCGGACACCCCTCAGACGGGGGCCGGAGCCTCCAGCATGTGCGCGGCGCGGCGCTCGATCTCGGCCAGCAGCTGGGCGGTGTCGCGCTCCATGCCGCCTTCGGCCCATTCGATGCGGCAGCCGCCGGGCGCGATCGACGGATCGCCGACCACCATCAGCTTGGCGCCGAAGCCGCGCGACCCGACCGTCCGGTCCAGATGCTCGCGCACCAGATCCATCGTATCGTCGGCCACCCGGATGACCAGCCGCGGCTCGTCGATCAGGTCGGTCAGGCAGGCGCGGACCATCCCCTCCACCTCGACCATGCCGCCGCGCCGCGCCCATTCGGGCATCAGCTTGCGGACGATGGCCAGCGCCAGATGGACCGGCTGTTCGGAGCGCGCCGCGCTGCCCGCCTCGTGCTCGGCCAGCAGGCGGGCGACCCCGTCGGCGATCTGCGACAGCGCGCCGGCGATGCGGTTGTTCACCGTCGCCTCGATCTCCGCCTTGCCGCGTTCGTAGCCGGTGTTCTGGCCGGCGCCCATGCCATCGGTGAAGCCCTTGCCGTAGCCGGCGGCCGTCCCCTCCGACTTGCCGGCGGCGAGGCCCTCGTCATAGCCCTGGGCACGGGCGGCGGCCAGCTCCTCCTCGCCGAAGATCGGCGCCGGCGGGGGCGGCGGCTCCTCCGGTTGCGGCGGCTCGTCCTCCGGCAGCAGGTCGTCCTCCTCGACATGGGTCATGCGGGGCACGGCGTCCACGTCGAAGGACTCGTCGAAGAGGAATTTGCGCACGCTCATGGCCGGTGCGCTCCCTTATGGGTGCCGAATGCGGGAATGGCGGAGGCCGGCATCGCTCAGCTCTCCTGATACAGCCAGTTGCGCAGGATCGAGACCGCCTCTTCCGGATGCTTGTCGACGATCTCGCCGACCTTGCGCAGGGAGGATGCGCGGACGCGGCCCTCGACCCGGTTGATGTCGATCATCTGCTCCAGCTCCTCGTCGGCCTGGGCCGCTTCCAGCGCCAGATCCTGGGCCAGCGCGCCGGTGGGGGCGGACAGCGCCGCCGGCATGCCGGCCTGGTCGGTCAGCAGCCGGTCCATCTCGTCCTCCTCCTGCATCTCGGCCTTCTCGAAGGCGCGGGAGATCAGCGGGCGGATGACCAGCAGGATGATCAGGACGGCGACGATGCCCAGGACGACCATCTCCGCGATGCGGAACAGGTCGTCCTTGGTCATGCCCATGAACAGCTCTTCCGGCTTCTGGATGTCGTCTTCCGGCGACCAGAAGCGCATGTTGACCACCTCCAGCGTGTCGCCGCGCACGGCGTCCATCCCGACGGCGGAGCGCACCAGCGCCTTGATGCTCTCGACTTCCTGCTCGCTGCGCGGCTGGTAGGCCGGCGGCGCGTCCTTGGACAGCTGGTAGGTGCCGTCGACCAGCACCGCGACCGACAGGCGGCGGACCTGACCGCTCTCGCGCACATGCGACTTGGTGGTCTTGGTGATCTCGTAGTTGATCGTCTCTTCGTTGCGGTTCGACTTGTTCGAGGACAGCGGGCTGGCGCTGCTGCTGGCCTGGGAGGTCGGCAGATTCTGGTCCACCGTCACCGGGGCCAGCGGGTCGCGGTCGCTGCTCTCGTTCGACTCGGCGACCGTCTGGGTCGAGCGGACGACCTGGCTTTCCGGATCGAAGATTTCCGACTGGGTGGTGATGCGGTCGAAATCGAGGTCGGCCGACACCTCCGCCCGCACCTTGCCGTAGCCGAGCGTCCGGCCCAGCAGATCCTCGATGGTGCGGGCCAGCCGGCCCTCGTAGGCCTGCTTCTTCTCCTCGGCGCTCGCCATCATGGCTTCCGCCGTGTCGCTGCCGGTGCCGCGCGCCAGCAGCTTGCCCTTGTCGTCGACGATGGAGATGCGGTTGGGGTCGAGGTTGGGCACCGAGGCGGCGATCAGCTGCTGGATCGCCTGGATGTTCTCGCGGCTCAGCTGGGCGCCGGGGCGCAGCTTCAGGAAGACGCTGGCGGTCGCCGGGTTCTGCTGGCGGGCGAACAGCTCGCGCTTGGGCAGCACCAGATGGACACGGGCCTGCTGGACGCCGTTCAGCGTCTGCACCGTGCGCGCCATCTCGCCTTCCAGCGCGCGCAGGTGGTTGATGTTCTGCATGAAGCTGGTGGCGCCGAAGCCTTCTCCCTTGTCGAACAGCTCGTAGCCGACCGAGCCGCCGGAGGGGAGTCCCTGCGCCGCCATGCGCATGCGCATCGGCCCGACCTGGTCGGCCGGCACCATGATCTTGGTGCCCGTCTTGTCGACGCTGTAGGGAACCTTCGCCTCGTCCAGCTTCTTGGCGATGGCCGCCGCCTCCGTCTGCTGGAGTTCGGCGTAGAGCAGCTCCATCTCCGGCGTGGACAGCCGGGTGGTCAGGTAGACGAAGAATCCGATCAGCAGCAGCCCGACCCCGCCGATCGCGGCGAGGCGCGCGGGTCCGAGATTGCGCAAGGTCTGCAGCAGGTTGTTCACGCGCGATCCCCGATCGGAAGTCTGTCCGGCATGCTCTCCACACGGCCTGTTTCGCGAATGCGAGACGGTTTGTGCAAGTTCCGCGCCGGGCTTTGCCTACTCTGGGGCATGCTGCGTGGTCTTGATGAACAGAGGGTTAATCGGCGGCAGAATTTGCCCAGTGCCCGGCAAAATATGCCTAGTGCCCCGCAAATATTGCAGCCCTGCAAAGGCCATGCGCGCAACCCTGGGTCACAGTGACGCAGCATTCCCCCGGCTTGAGCGCAACGGTGCGCCGAACGCGACCGCGGGCGGGGTCATGGCGCGCGATGCGCGAAACGGGTATGCCGGTATGAAGCGTCGGATGAGTCGGGTCAGGCAAGACTTGTCCAAAGGAGGTATTCGGTCGAGCGGCGGTTGACATCGACCCATGGCGGTCATAGCTGAGTTGCATTCCACACCCGCATCCGGCCGATTCGTCCGTCCCGGTGACGTCCTTCCCTGCACCGGCGCCGCTGGCGGCGTTTTCCGGAGCGACGGGGTTCCGGGCATCCCTGGCGATGGCGGGCGGACCGGGCATCGGGGGCCAGTACAGTATCGAAGGGAAAGAGCCATGAAACGGCGTGGCCGCGAGAAGAAGGAAGGCCTGAACGAGGTCGACGTGTTTGTCGGCCAACGCCTGCGCGAACTGCGCATGCTGGCCGGCCTCAGCCAGAGCGACGTCGCCTCGGCGCTGGGGCTGACCTTCCAGCAGCTTCAGAAGTACGAGCGCGGCTTCAACCGCGTGTCCTCCAGCCGGCTGTTCAAGCTCGGCCAGTTCTTCCGCGTCCCGGTCTCCGTCTTCTTCGAAGGGCTGGAGAACCGTCAGGCGGTGCCGGAGGGCGAGGTGCCGGCCGCCGGCAGGGAGGAGCCGGACAACACCCTGCAATCGCGCGAGGCGCTGATGCTGGCGCGCTATTTCCAGAGCATCCGCGATCCGCAGGTGCGTGCCGCCATCCGCGAACTGGCCGAACGCTGCGCCGAACAGTCGGATGCCGGGACCGGGACCGGGGCAGGGACCGGGGCGGCGGAGGTCCGGCGCGGCCGCGGCCGCCGGGCGGAGCAGGGCGGACACGCCTGACCACTGCTTCCGGCCACTGCTTCCGGCCACTGCTTCCGGCCACTGCTTCCGGCCACTGCTTCCGGCCACTGCTTCCGACGGCTCAGCCCGGCGTCCTGCGCTTGCGCTGGCCGTCGCCGGCCGGCGCGGCCAGATGCTTCAGCTCCTCGTAGCGTTCGAGGAACAGGGTGAATGCCCGCTCGGGACCGACCGGCACGATCCTGTCGGGATGGGGAGGCGGCAGGTGGCCGAAATCCATCCAGGCCGGCGGCAGCAGGTCGCGCAACTCGGTCGCCATGCAGACGAGGTCGGCGTGCTTGACGTCGGCGCCGTCGAGGCGGAAGCCGAAGCGCCGGGCGAGCGCCCGCTTGATCGGGTCGAGCTTCTTCTTCAGATGCTCCCGCCCGATCAGCAGCTTGACGCATGAGGCGATGTCCCCGCTGATCGCCTCGTCGAGGTCGTGGCACAGGCCGTCGAGCGCGAAGGCCGGCGGGACCAGACGTGAAACCATGACGCTGTGCTCGGCGACCGAATAGAATTCGCGGGTGGCGCCTGCCCATCGCGGCTGATAGGCCAGCGACCGCGCCACGTCGGCGATCGGCATGCCGTCGGCACAGGGATGTTCGAGATCGAACGTGAATCCCGACGCCATCAGCATGGCGGTCCGGCCGCTCGGTCGCTTGAGCAGGTCCAACTGCTGCATTTCGGTCACCTTATCCAAATCCAAAGCCGGAGCGGGGGCGGGGGCATCGGGACGGCGGGGATTGCCCGCCGGCCGGTCATCCCCCGCCGTCCCCGCCGGCGAGGTCCTGCACCAGGCGGCTGGTCGCCGTGACGGTGGTCTCCAGCAGGGGCAGCAGGGCGGCCACCTTGTCGGTGTCGGACGGGGTGTCGTTGATGGCGCGGGCGATGGCGGCCATGCGCGGCGTGCCGAAATTGGCCGCCAGTCCCGCCAGCGTATGGGCGGCCTGCTTCAACTCTCGCGGGCGTCCGGCCTGGAGCGCGGAGCGGATGGCGTGCAGTTCGCGCAGCGCGGTTTCGGGAAGCAGCTCCAGCATGCCGTCCAGCGCCTCGCCGCCCAGCGCCAGCCGAAGCTCCGTCTGCTTCACCCGGTCGATCAGCGGCAGGGCGGAGAAGCGGTTGCCGTCGGCCTCCGGGGGGCTGGGGACCGGCACCGTCCGCCCCTCGCGCGGACGGGTCGCCAGTTCGACGAGAACCGCATTCAGCTGGTCCCAGTCGATGGGCTTGGTCAGATAGGCGTCCAGCCCGGCGGCCATGTGGCCGTCGCGGTGTTCGGGCAGCGCGTCGGCGGACAGGCCGACGATGGGGATGTGCGCGGCCGGCCCATCAAACCGCCGGATCGCCCGGGCGGTGGAGCGGCCGTCCAGCACCGGCATTTCCATGTCGAGGATCAGCGCGTCGTAGCCGTCCCCCTGGACCGCGTCCCCCTGTATCGCATCCAGGGCCGCGCGCCCGTCGCTCACCGCGTCGATCCGGTGCCCCAGGCGGGTCATCATCGCGACGATCAGCATGCGGTTGATGTCGTTGTCCTCGGCCAGCAGCAGCCGCAGGGCGACGGGGCTCCGTCCATCCCCGTCCTGTACCGGCGACAAGGCGGGACGGTTGCCCAGTTCCCCGATCGGCGGCGCCTCGGCCATGCGCGTCCGGATCGAGAACCGGAAGACGGAGCCGCGGCCGGGCGCGCTGGACACTGCGATCTCGCCGCCCATCACCTCGACCAGCCGCTTGCAGATCGCCAGCCCCAGCCCGGTGCCGCCATATTTGCGGTTGGTCGAGACGTCGGCCTGGACGAAGGCGTCGAACAGGCGGGACCGCTGCTCCGCCGTCATGCCGATGCCGCTGTCCTCCACCTCGAAGCGCAGGGTGATGGGCTGCGGGCCGGGAGCCTCCGGACTCCAGGCGGCGGGCGGATCGGGCGACCACACCGCGATCTCGATGGCGCCGCGGTCGGTGAACTTGATGGCGTTCGACACCAGGTTGAACAGCACCTGCCGCAGCCGTGTCGGGTCTCCGCGGATGTGGCGCGGCGTGTCGTCGGCGATCGAGGCGGACAGGGTCAGCCCCTTGGCCGCGGCGCGCACCAGGAACAACTGCACGACATCCTCGACCAGCCGGGGCAGCGAGAAGTCGATCTCCTCCAGCGTCAACTGCCCCGCCTCGATCTTCGAGAAGTCGAGCACGTCGTTCAGGATGGTCATCAGCGTGCCGGCCGACGAGCGCAGGGTCTTCACGAAGGCCTTCTGCTGCTCGTTCAGCCCGGTGCCCATCAGCAGGTCGCCCATGCCGATCACCGCGGTCATCGGCGTGCGCAGCTCGTGGCTCATCATCGCCAGGAAGCGGGACTTGGCGCTGCTGGCATTCTCCGCGGCGACGCGGGCGGCGTCCGCCTCCTCCCGCGCGCGGTCGAGATCCTCGGCGAGCGCGAAGGTCTCCGCCGCCAGCCGGGTCAGCTTGTCCTCGGCGGCGCGCAGCTCCTGCTCCGATTTGCGGCTGCGGGTGACGTCGGCGCAGGTGCCGGCGATCCAGCGGACCCGCCCGTCCGGTCCCGGCACCGGCCGCAGCGACAGGGCGTTCCAGAAGGTGCTGCCGTCCTTGCGGTGGTTCAGCACCTCCACCGACAACGGCCGCACCTCCTCCAGCGCCGCCCGGATCGCGGTCGCGGTGCCGGGGTCGGTCTCCGGCCCTTGCAGGAAGGCGCTGTTGCGGCCGATCACCTCGTCGGCCGCATAGCCCACCATCCCCAGGAAGGCGGCGTTGCAATAGACGATGGGGTAGCCGGGGCGGGTCACGTCCATCACCGCGATCCCGGCGTCGCTGGCCTCGACCACGGCGGCGAGCATCGCCGTCTCCGGCAGGCTGCCGAAGGGGGGCAGGCTGCCGAAGGGGGGCGGGCTTTGGTCGGCGGGCGGCGGCGGGGACACGGTTGCGGGCGATCCTGGTCGGGGGATGGTTGGACTTGAAAGCAGGATAGGGCGTTGTCCAACCGAATGCCATTCCTCCCCGGCACGATCGGCGACACCCCGAAGGGGCGGATACGGAAAACCGTTAACGACTGCTCAATGGTGCGTTAAAGAAACTGTATTGGCCGGTGTCCCCGGGATGGGCTGGGGGAAGCCGGACGGAACGGAGAGCCTCATGGTGGTGGAGACAGGCGGCGGCACCCGCCGGATCCGGACGATTCACGACCTGGGTGTGCTGTTGGTCGAGGATGACGACTTCACCCGGAAGCTGATCTCCCGCCTGCTGCACGACATCAGGGTCCGCGTCGTGTTCGAGGCGGCGGACGGTGTGCAGGCGCTCGACATCCTGCGCAAGAGCGGCGAGGACGTCGACCTGGCGATCTGCGACCTGGAAATGCCGCGCATGGGCGGGCTCGACCTGCTGCACGCGCTGCGCACCGCCACCGGCAATCCGCTCGCCGACCTTCCGGTGCTGGTGCTCACCGGCCACCGCGAGGCCGATGTGGTCAAGCGCGCCATCGCGTACGGCATCTCCGGATATCTGGTGAAGCCGGTGTCGAAGGCCGACCTGATGAAGCGCCTGACCTTCGCCATGCAGAAACGGCAATAGGCATCGGCGACCGGGCCTTGCGGACGGACGGGGAAGGCGGACGTGTGCTCCCGCCGTCCTGCCCCAACCCGCGCTGGCGCTTGGCCGGTCCTTGCTGTAGAAGGGAGATCGATGCCGCCGCGACGCGAAAGGTCCATGGTTTCCTGCCATCCTTCGCCCGGCCCGCTCCGATCCCGTTTCCGGCATCGGGGAGAGCCGTGAGCAAAGACCGACCTCCCGGGTCGTCCCCCAGGTCGTACGACGCCCGTCCCCCCGGTGCGTCCCCTCCCTATGCTCGCGGCCCGGACGGCGCATCCGGCGATCCTTCAGGCACTCCTGCTTCCGGCCCTTCCGACGCGCGCGTTTCGGACCTGCTGGACGGGTTCCTGGCAAGCGGCGACGCCGCCGTGGCAGGAACCGCCGCCGCCGGCGTATCGGCGGACCGCGTCTCCCTGGGCGAGGTGATGGACACGCTGGGCGAGCGCGCCTTCGCCGCGCTGCTGCTGATCCTGTCCATTCCCAACATCCTGCCGGTTCCCGGCCTGTCGACCGCGACCGGCGTTCCGATGATCCTGATCGGCGCGCAGATGGCGGCAGGGCGGCATGCGCCCTGGCTGCCGCGCCGCATGCTGGCGGTCACCCTCGACCGCAAGGCCTTCCTCGGCGTCATCCGCCGGGCCAGGCCCTGGGCCGAACGGCTGGAGCGGCGCCTGCGCCCCCGCCTGCCGGCGTTGAGCGGCCCCGCCGCCGAGCGGCTGCTCGGGCTGGCGGTGATGCTGCTGGCCGGGATCCTGGCCCTTCCCATCATGTTCGGAAACCAGCCGCCGGCCCTGGCGATCGCCCTGATCGCGCTGGGGCTGATGGAATCCGACGGCGTCTTCGTGTCGGCCGGCCTTATCGCCGGCCTTCTGTCCATCGCCATCATCGCCGCAATCCTGCTCGGTATCGGGCAGGCTGCGGTCGCGGTGGCGCAACAATTGATCGGTTGAGGGAGCGCCCTTTGGGCATACCGCCATGATCTGGGAACTTTTGGTCATCGTCCTGCTGATCCTGCTCAACGCCTTCTTCGCGATGTCGGAGATGGCGCTGGTGTCGGCCCGCCGGGCCCGGCTGCAACAGATGGCCGAGGAGAGGGGGGGGATCGGCGCCCGCATCGCGCTGGAGCTGACGGAGAATCCGAGCCGCTTCCTGTCGACCGTGCAGGTCGGCATCAGCCTGACCGGCATCATCGCCGGCGCCTATGGCGGCTCCACCCTGGCGGAACGGCTGGGCGGCGTGCTGAACGAGCAGGCCGCGTGGATCGCCCCCTACGGCCACACCGTCGCCTTCGCGCTGGTGGTCGCCGCCATCACCTATTTCTCGCTGATCATCGGCGAGCTGGTGCCCAAGCGCGTGGCGCTGATCTCATCGGAGCGGATCGCGGTGCTGGTCGCCGCGCCGATGCGCACGGTGTCGCGCCTGTCGGCCCCGGTGGTCTGGGTGCTCGGCGTGTCGAGCGACGCGGTGCTGAAGCTGCTGCGGCTGCCGACCTCGCGCGAGCAGACGGTGACGGAGGAGGAGGTCAAGACCCTGATCGCCGAAGGCACCCAGAGCGGCGTCTTCGAGCCGGCCGAGCGCCAGATGATCGAGGGCGTGATGCATCTGTCCGACCGGACGGTGCGCTCGATCATGACCCCGCGCCCGGACCTGATCTGGCTGGACATCGACGACAGCCCGGAGACGGTCGGCCTCGAGATCCGCGAGAGCGGCTATTCCCGCTTCCCGGTCTGCCGCGGCGACGTCGACGAGCTTCAGGGCGTCGTGGCGGCCAAGGCGCTGCTCGACCAGTCGCTGAAGGGCATCGCCTTCGATCTGCGGACCGCCATGGTCCAGCCGCTGGTCGTCCATGACGGCACGCCGGTCTTCCGCCTGCTGGAGCTGTTCAAGCAGGCCAGCGTCCACATGGCGATCGTGGTCGACGAATATGGCAGCGTCGAGGGGCTGGTCACCATGACCGACATCCTGGAGGCCATCGCCGGCGAGATGCCCGACAGCAGCCACGAGAACGAGGCCGGCGCCGTCCAGCGCGAGGACGGCAGCTGGCTGGTCGACGGCATGACCCCGGTGGAGGAGGTCGAGGCGCTGGTCGGCGTCAAGAACCTGAAGGGCGAGGGCGATTTCCACACCATCGCCGGCTTCCTGCTCGACCATTTCGGCCACATCCCGGCGCCGGCCGAACATTTCCATTGGAACGGCATCCGCTTCGAGGTGGTCGACATGGACGGCCGCCGCATCGACAAGGTGCTGATCCAGCTGAACCCGGAGGTTTCCGAGGGTTAGCCGGTCCCGAATGCCCATTGCCCCCTCCCCGGCTCTCCCCCTCTTCGAGGGAGAGGGTGCCTTCCGCAAAGCGGTGGCAGTCCCCTCTCCCTCGAAGAGGGGGAGGGTTAGGGAGGGGGCATCGGTTGAGGGGGCATCGGTTGAGGGAGCGTCGGGGAGGAGATACGAACGGCTCCCCTCAATGCAACGCCGCCCGCGCCGCGCCGGCCGCTCCGAACGCCGCGGCCTCGCCGGTATTCGTCCTCCGCACCGCCTCGACCAGATCGCGCACCTCTTCGGTCAGGTCGTCCGCGTTCCAGCCATGGCCGTCGGCGCCGGCCACCACCAGCAGGTGCAGGGTGGTGCGCATCAGGACGCCGGCCTCCCAGCCGTTGGCGCGCTCCGCCTCGCGGACCATCTGCAACAGACCGGTTGCGCAGTTCAGAACCTCGGGGTCGACCTTCATCGGGCGCTCCTCCCCGCCCGCAGGGCGAGATTCGTTGGTCTTGCCAACAATAATCGGAATGCCACCTTGGTCTGTCAAATGCATCCTTGGCCAGTGAGGGGAAGACCTAAGTGCCGTCAGACTTCACCTGTCGCTCCGTTCAATCCTCCAGCGGCGGCAGGCGGGCGACGAAACGGCCCTTGACCCCCTGCGGCCATTGCTTGAACGGAACGAGTCCGTCCGGGGTGGCGGCATAGGCGCGCAGATAGGCGGTCAGCGTTTCCACCGCCTCCTCGTCGGCGGCCATGTCGCCCAGCACATAGCTCATCCGGCTGGCCGAGCGCACGGCGACGGCGCAGGGCCGGCGGCAGCTCATCAGGCAGCGCAGCGGCCGCAGCCGGACCTGCGCCGCGAGATCGGGAGCGCCGGCCAGCGCCCGTTCCATCAGCGCCAGCAGCTCGGCCCCCGGCCGCACCGCCTCGGGCGGGTCGTCGGGGCGGCGGCAGGTCTCACAGACGACAAGCTCGACGGTCATGATTTCGCTTTCGCAACGATGAGGCGGGCCGGGAGGCGCGGCAGATTCCCGGCAAGCCGGGCCATGCAGAGCTAGAGGCGGGGCGGCGGGCTGTCAACCGGCCGCTTGCGGCTCTGCCGGTCAGCCGCTTGCGGCTTGCCAACGGCCGCCAAACTCCCGACGATGCGGTCGGCCGGGGAATGGCGGCAGACCGGGCGGAAGACGGGGAGCGGGGATGGACGGGAGCGGCGGCGTCACCAACGGCATTGCCGGGAACAGACGGGCATGACCGCGCGGCAACGCATCGTCCGTGAGCGCCGGCAATACAACCAGCTCGCCGCCGACCAGACGATGGAGGATTACGCGCTCCGCTACACCGCGGAGCGGGCGCGGCGCTGGAGCGCCTGGCGCGTCGCCAACACCGCGCTCGGCGCCATCTCCTTCCTCGCCTGCGAGGCGATCGGGGCGGCGGTGACGCTGACCTACGGCTTCGAGAACGCCATGGCGGCGATCCTGGCGGTGGCCCTGCTCAGCATCCTGGTCGGGCTGCCGATCACCTACCATGCGGCCAAGGCCGGGGTGGACATCGACCTGCTGGCCCGCGGGGCCGGCTTCGGCTATCTCGGATCCACCATCACCTCGCTGGTCTACGCCTCCTTCACCTTCCTGCTGTTCTCGATCGAGGCCAGCATCATGTCGGCCGGGCTGACCATGGTGCTCGGCATCCCGGCGTCGGTCGCCCATGTCATCAGCTCGCTGGCGGTGATTCCCATTGCCATCTACGGCATCCGCGTCATCAGCCGCATGCAATGGCTGACGCAGCCGGTGTGGATCCTGCTGCAATGCGTGCCGCTGGCCTATTTCTTCCTGCTCGACCGCGAGACGCTGGCGGAATGGATGTCGCTGCCGGGCATCTACGGGCCGGACGGCGGGCTGGCGCTGCTGCCCTTCGGCATGGCGGCGTCGGTGCTGCTGTCGCTGCTGCCGCAGATCGGCGAGCAGGTCGACTATCTGCGCTTCCTCCCCTCGCAGGCCCGCATCGGCCGGCTGCGCTGGTGGGCGGCGATGCTGGCCGGCGGGCCGGGCTGGGTGCTGATCGGCAGCCTGAAGCTGGCGGCGGGCTCGCTGCTGGCCTTCCTCGCCATCCGGCACGGGCTGCCGGCGGCGGACGCGGTGCAGCCCAACATCATGTACCACGTCGCCTTCCTCGACGTCTTCGGCTCGCCCGCCGCGGCGCTGGCGCTGACCGGCATCTTCGTCGTGGTCTGCCAGATGAAGATCAACGTCACCAACGCCTATGCCGGCTCCATCGCCTGGTCCAACTTCTTCTCCCGCCTGACCCGCAGCCACCCCGGCCGCGTCGTCTGGCTGGTGTTCAACGTGCTGCTGGCGCTGCTGCTGATGGAGATCGGCATCCTCGGCGTGATCGAGAGCATCCTCGGCCTCTACGCCAACGTCGCGGTGGGATGGCTGGGGGCGGTCGCCGCCGACCTCGCCGTCAACAAGCCGCTGGGCTTCAGCCCGCCGGGGATCGAGTTCAAGCGCGCCCATCTCTACGACATCAACCCGGTGGGGACGGGGGCGATGGCGCTGTCGGTGCTGTGCTCCACCACCGCCTTCTTCGGGCTGCTGGGGCCGGTGGCGCAGGCGCTGGCGCCCTTCATCGGGCTGGTGGTCGCCTTCGCCGCGGCGCCGCTGATCGCCTGGCGGACCGGGGGCCGCTACTACATCGCCCGCCGCTCGCCCGAGCTGCCGGCGGGCGAGGCGGAGCTGCGCTGCTCGATCTGCGAGAACCGGTTCGAGCGGCAGGACATGGCCTTCTGCCCGGCCTACGACGCGCCGATCTGCTCGCTCTGCTGCACGCTGGAGGCGCGCTGCCACGATCTGTGCAAGACCGACAGCCGCTTCGCCGACCAGATCGCCCACAGCCTGCAACGGGTGCTGCCCCGGCGGATCGCCGCCGGGGTGCACACCCGGACCGGCCATTTCATCGGGGTGATGACGCTGTTCTCGCTGGTGCTGGGCGGGGTGCTGGTCGTCATCGACTTCCAATACGCCAATGCCGACGCGGCGGAGCGGGCGGCGATCCACACCGCGCTGGTCGCGGTGTTCGTCTGCCTGTTCATCCTGTCCGGCGTCGCCGCCTGGCTGCTGGTGCTGGCCCATGAGAGCCGCCGCAAGGCGGAGGAGGAGAGCGGGCGCCAGACCGCCATGCTGATGGACGAGATCGCCGCGCATGAGCGCACCGACGCCGCGCTGCAGAAGGCCAAGGAGGTGGCGGAGGCCGCCAACGCCGCCAAGAGCCGCTACATCATCGGCGTCAGCCACGAGATCCGGGCGCCGCTGAACGCGATCTCCGGCTATGCCCAACTGCTGGAGAGCAACAGCACCCAGCGCCCGCAGGACGCCGTCCGCGTCATCCGCCGCAGCGCCGAGCATCTGTCGAACCTGATCGACGGGCTGCTGGACATCTCCAAGATCGAATCGGGGCTGCGCCGGCTCAGCCGCGACAAGGTGCAGCTGATCGACTTCCTCGACCAGCTGGCCGACATGTTCCGCATCCAGGCCTCGGCCAAGGGGCTGGAATTCCGCTATGGCCGGGTGCCGCACCTGCCGGCCTGGGTCCACACCGACAGCAAGATCCTGCGCCAGATCCTGATCAACCTGCTGTCCAACGCGGTCAAATACACCGAGGCCGGGCATGTCGCCCTGAGTGTCCGCTACCGCAGCCAGGTCGCCGAGTTCGAGATCGTCGATACCGGCATCGGCATCCGGGCGGAGGATCTCGACCGCGTCTTCGAACCGTTCGAGCGCGGGCGCGGCGCCGCGGTGCGGGCGGTGGCGGGGACCGGCCTGGGGCTGACCATCACCCGGGTGCTGACCCGGATCATGGGCGGCGACATCGCGGTGCGCAGCACGCCGGGGCAGGGCAGCGTCTTCACCGTGCGGCTGCTGCTGTCGGAGGCGGCGCAGCGGCCGGGCGAGCTGGCGGAGCGCCGGGCGGTCTCCGGCTATGCCGGGCCGCCGATCACCATCCTGCTGGCCGACGACGACCGCGACCATCTGGCGCTGATGACCGACATCCTGCGGCCGCTGGGCTTCGTGCTGTTCACCGCGTCGGACGCCGCCGGCTGCCTGGAGTTGGCGGCGCAATGCAAGCCCGACCTCGCCATGCTCGACATCTCGATGCCGGGGGAAAGCGGCTGGGACGTGGCCGAGGGCTTGCGGCGGCAGTTCGGCGACCGCATCCGCATCCTGATGGTCTCGGCCAACGCCTACGAGGCGCAGGGGCCGGGCGACGGCCGGGCGCCACACGACGCCTTCGTCGCCAAGCCGATCGAGATCCACGCCCTGCTCGACCGGGTCCAGGCGCTGACCGGGCTGGAATGGATCCATGCGGCGGAGCCAGCCGCCCCCGTCTCCGCCCCCGTCTCCGCCCCCGTCTCCGCCCTTGCCCCGGAGCCAGCCCCGGTCCCCGCCGCCATGCCGTCCGCCGTCCAGCCTGCGGAAAGCGTCCAGCCTGCGGAAAAACCGCCGGAATCGGTTCTGCGTCATCTCGACGACCTGCGCCGGCTCGGCCGGATCGGCTACATTCGGGGGATCGAGGCCAAGCTGGGCGAGATCGAGGCGGAGGATGCCGGCGCCTCGGCCTTCGTCGAGCGGCTGCGTGCGCTGTTGCGGGCCTTCGACCTGAAAGGATACAGGCATGCGGTGGAGACGGCCGCGGCGGCGCGCCAACCGGCGGCTGCTGGAGATGGTGGCGGAAACGGGGATGGCGATGGGAATGGGATTCGCGATGGGGTTGGGGACGGGGCCGTGACGGGATGAAGCGCCGCGACATGATCCTGGTGGTGGACGACACCCCCGACACGCTGGGATTCCTGACGGAGGCCATCGAACAGGCCGACCTGACCGTGCTGGTCGCCATCGACGGCGAAAGCGCGCTGGAGCTGCTCGGCCAGATCACGCCGGACCTGATCCTGATGGACGCGATCATGCCGGGGCTCGACGGCTTCGAGACCTGCCGGCGGCTGAAGCAGATCCCCCACCTGTCGCACCTCCCCGTCATCTTCATGACCGGCCTCAGCGACACCGAGCATGTGGTCAAGGGGCTGGAGGCCGGCGGCGTCGATTACGTCACCAAGCCGATCGTGGTCGACCAGCTGATCGCCCGCATCCGGGTCCACCTGACCAATGCCCGCGTCGCCTACGGTGCCCGTGCCGCGCTGGACGCCACCGGCCGATTCCTGCTGGCCGCCGACGGCGAGGGGCGGCTGCTGTGGTGTACGCCGCAGGCCGAACGGCTGCTCGGCTGCCTGATGCCCGGCCCGGACGGGTCGCGCCCGGCTGTCGCCGCCACCCTGGCGGAGGGGCTGACCCGCCTGCGCCGGGCGCCCCCCGGAGCGACCGAGAGCTTCGCGCTGGAGGTGCCGGACGGGGACGCGGCAAGGCGGTTGGACTTCTCCTATCTCAGCCCGGCCGGCTCGGACGAATATCTGTTCCGCCTGAGCGAGCCGACCGCCGGCCGGCAGGAGGCGATCCTGCGCGACGTGCTGGGCCTGACCGCGCGCGAGGCGGAGGTGCTGCTGTGGATCGCCAACGGCAAGCCGAACCGCGACATCGGCGAGATCCTGGGCATCAGCCCGCGCACGGTGAACAAGCATCTGGAACAGGTCTTCACCAAGCTGGGCGTGGAGAACCGCGCCTCGGCCGCGGCGCTGGCGATCCGGACGCTCGCAGTGCGGGCATGACGCCGCCGCCGGCAACTTGACGCTTGTATCGGCCCGATTGCCTGTGAAGTATTCCTTCGAATTACGGTCGGAGGAAATGATGAAGCTGTTTCATGGCGAAGTGATCTCGACGGAGTATCAGGGGAAGCGCAAGGAAATGGTTTCCTGGATCGTCGATGTGCTCAATTGTACCGAAACCAATGCCGGCCAATGCTTGAACGACGTCGAGGGCCATGACGGAACCTCGGTGGGCGGCGGATCGGGCGTCACCGCGCTGACGGTCCAGGCCGGCGGCAAGACCTGCGAGGTGTTCCACCATTCGGCCGGCAAGCCCGGCACCGAGAAGACGGCGACGGTCTTCTGGATCCAGTACCCGACGGGCCTCGCGAAGGTGGTCGGCCTCGCCAAGCACCAGACCGCGACCACCTATCAGTTCCTGTGGCTGGCCGGTGCCGGCTTCGCATTCAACAGCGCCAAGAAGCCGACGCTGGGCAGCACCATCAACCCGTTCTGACGCCGCCGGCCTCCCTCCCGGGCCAGCTTCGCCGGGTCAGACCGGAACGGTGCGTGTCGCCACGATGTGGGCCATGGTGCAGGTCATCACCGGCTCGCCATGCTGGTTCAGCGTGGTGTAGGCCATCCGCACCGTGCCGCGGTCGCCGCGGCGGGACGCCCTGGTCTCCACCACCTCCACCCGGACGCGGATGCTGTCGCCGGGGCGGACCGGCTTCAGCCAGCGCAGTTCGTCCATGCCGGAGCCGCCCAGGCTGGTGCCGGTGACGATCCCGGTGTCGCGCAACAGCCGGAAGGTCAGCGACAGGGTGTGGAAGCCGCTGGCGATCAGCCCCTGGAACGGGCCGTCCGCGGCGGCGGCCACATCGATGTGGAAGGGCTGCGGGTCGAACCGCAGGCCGAAATCGATGATCTGGCTCTCCGTCAGGGTCGCCCCTTCCGACAGGATCACGTCGCCGATGTGGAAATCCTCGAAATGGCGGCCTCGCATCGTCCCTTCTCTCCCCGGTGGTTTCCTGATCGCCCCGGCAGAGTAGCCCGCCGCAGCGGGATGGCGAAGGCGTTCCTGAGCCGGTGGACGCCACCAAAGGGCCGGCATGCCGCAAAGGCATAGGCCATATGGCGTAAACCTTTGGCGTAATTCGCATTCCGCCCTCGATCAGGCATGTTCCCGGTCGGATTCCAGACCATCGACGGACGGATGTCACCCAACCCTGCGCACACCTTCTCCCCGCCATCGCCGTCCCGCTGCGTCGTGTTCTCGGTTGCCGGTCAAGCGCTGGCGCTGCCGGTGGAAGCCGTGCGGCGCTTTCTGCCGTTGCCGCGGCTGGACCGCCTGCCGACGGCGCCGCGGCCGGTCGAAGGCGTGTTCCGCTACCAGGGGGAGATCGTGCCGGTCCTGCGCCTGGACGCGCTTCTGGATCTCGGCGCCGGGTCGGAGCCGGGCGGGCTGTATGCGCCGCTGATCCTGATCACATGGCGGGGACGCCCGACCGCGCTGCTGGTCGACCGGGTGCATGGCGACGTGGCGGTGGAGCCGGAGGACCGCGTGGCCTCCGACCCGTCCCTGTCCTTCAACGGCTGCGCCGCCGCCGCCTTCGCCGACCGGGTGACCGGGCGCGGCGGCGCGGTGACGCTGCTGGATCCCGCCCGGCTGCTGAGCGAGGCCGAGGGGCGGCTGCTCGACGCCTTCCGCGCGGCGGAGGAACGCCGGCTCGCCCAATGGGAAGATGGCGGGGGGGACGCGCCGTGATCGTCACCGCCGCATCCGCCGCGATCGAGGCGATCCGCCGCGACCCGCATTTCCCGCGCCTGAAGGCGATGGTGATCGACGCCACCGGGCTGGCCTATTACGCCGACAAGGACGCCGCCTTCGCCGAGCGCATCAACCGCCGCCTGCCGTTCGGCGGCATCGCGACGCTGTCCGGATATCTCGCCGCGCTGGAGGCGGAGGGGCCGAACGGCGCCGAGTATCAGGGGCTGATCAACGAGCTGGCGGTGGGGGAGACCTTCTTCTTCCGCTACATCGAACAGTTCGACGCCCTGCGCGCCGTCGCCATCCCGGAATGCATCCGCCGCAACCAGACCAGCCGGCTGCTGCGGATCTGGAGCGCCGGCTGTTCCATCGGGCCGGAGGCCTACACGATGGAAATCCTGCTGAAGCAGCATTTCGCCGAGCAGCTGGAGGGCTGGCAGGTCCACATCGTCGGCACCGACATCAACGGCGCCTTCCTGGACCAGGCCCGCCGCGGCGCCTATGGCGATTGGGCGGTGCGCGGCCTGTCGCCGGACACGCTGGAGGCCTGCTTCGACCGGCAGGACCGGCTGTGGTCGGTCAAGCCGAAATACCGGCAATGGACCAGCTTCATGCCCTTCAACCTGGTGGAGGGGGCGATCCCCTCATATCCCCACGGCATCGGGCATTTCGACATCATCCTGTGCCGCAACGTCATGATCTATTTCGACGAGGCGACCCGGCACCGGCTGCTGGGGAACCTGCACAGGGCGCTGGCGGACGGCGGCTGGCTGGTGGTAGGCCATGCCGAGGCCGGGCCGCAGTTGAACGAGCTGTTCATCCCGGTGTCGGTGCCCGGCGCCACGCTCTACCGCAAGCAGGTCGACCGCCCGGCTGCGCCATCCGTTCCGCCAACCGTTCCGCCGCCCGCCGCTGCGCCGCCCGCTCCTCCGGTCAAGCCGCGGCGCCCCCCTGCCGCCCGGCCGGCGGCGCCTGCCCCCCTACCGCCTGCCCCCATGTCCGGTGCGGCGCCGCCCGCCGTCCCCGGCCCGCCCCCTGCGGCCGACGCCAACGACCGCTCCACGGTGCTGGAGGGCTGCATCGCCCGCATCGAGGCCAACCGAATGGATCCGGGCGCCCATTACCAGCTCGGGCTGGTGGAGGAGGAGCTGGGCGTCGGCGATCCGGTCGCCGCCTTCAAGCGGGCGCTCTATCTCGACCCGCGCTTCGTGCTGGCCGACTATCATCTGGCGCTGGCCTATTGGCGCCGCGGCCGGCTGGTGCCGGCGCAGCGCCACTTCCGCAACGCGCGGGAGGCGCTGGAGAGCCGTCCCGACGACGAGGCGGTGACGGAAGGCGGCGGACTGACCGTGCAGGAACTGCGCGGCATGCTCGCGCTCTGGCTGTCGGGCGAGGAGGGCTGATGGACGAGACCGATCCCGATTTCCGGCCCGATCCCCACTCCCCTCTCGATCCCCGGCCCCGCCCGGCTCCACGCCGCTCCGCCATCGACTGGGAGGATGTGCGCGAGGGGCTGGCGCAGCGCAGGGCGATCCTGGAGGAGACCTTTGCCGGCCGCGGCCCCTGGGCCGATGCCCTGCTGGACCGCCGCACCGAACATCTGGCCGAACCGCCGCCCGCCCTCGACGGCGAGGACACCGGCATCCCGATGCTGGTCGCGCGCGGGGCGGCGACGCTGTACGGGCTGGAGCTGCGTCATCTCGGCCATATCGTGCCGATGCCGCGGCTGGCCCGTGTGCCGGGGGCGCCGCCGGCGATGCTCGGGGTGATCGCCGTCGGCGGCCGGGTGATGCGGCTGTTCGATCTCGACCGGCTGTGCGGCGGGCCCGCCGCCCTGCCGGCTGGGGACGGCGGCGCGGCGGGCGGCGCGGCGGAGCCCGGCTATGCCCTGGTGCTGCGCACCGGCACCGGCAGGCCGGCGGCGCTGCGCCTGCATGCGGTGGAGCGGGTGGCCAGCGTCGCCCCCCAGCGCACCGCCCCGGCGGAGGCCGGGCCGCTGGTCAAGGCCATCGCCGCCGACCGCATGGCGATCCTCGACATGGCGGCGCTGTTCGACGTCGTGAAGAGCTGAGACCCGTCCGATCCACTCGCAGAAGCCGTCAGGGGCTGGAGTCCAAGAATGAACATCAAAGTCGCGCACAAGCTGGTCCTGGGATTCGGCGCGGTGTGCATCCTGACCGCGCTGCTGGCGCTGTACCAGATGTCGCGCTTTTCCGATGCGCTGGGCGTGATCATGGCGGTGTCCAGCTACGACACCGAGGCGGCCGACTTGGTGACGACGGTCGGCAACCTCCAGGCGGAGCTGCGCAGCACGCGCGAGACGGCGCTGAACGCCGTATCCATCGCCAATGCCGAGGGGCGGGCGGCGGAAATCCCGGCGATCCTGGCGCCGCTGCGCCGCCACTATGACGAGGTCGGAGCCAAGCTGCGCCAGGATCTGGGCAGCCTGCGCGCGATGGTGGCGCAACGCTCGCTCAACAGCGTGACCGACAACCGCCGCCGCGGCTGGGTCGAGCTGGACACCGCGGTCAACGAGATGGGCCGGGCCGTCATGGCGGTCGGCGACGAGGCGCGCACCATCTACACGATGCTGGAGCGCAACCAGGTCGCCGAGGCGCTCCAGCGCCGCCAGAGGGTGGACGAGCTGCGCAGGGCCATGGAGCAGCGCATCGCGGCTGCCCAGACCGCCATCGACCATCTGACCTCCTCGGGGCGTGACGACATCCGGGCGATCTACGACTCCGCGATCCAGTCGTCGGTCATCGCCCTCGTCGTCGTCTTCCTGACCGCCGTCGCCGTCGCCTATCTGATCGGCAGCTCGATCACGCGGCGGCTCGGCCGCGCCATCGACTTCGTCACCAAGGTCGGCCATGGCGACCTGACGCAGGAGATCGCGATATCCGGCAAGGACGAGCTGGCCATCCTGGGCGACCATCTGAACGAGATGGCCGGCCGGCTGAAGTCGATGGCGCGGACGACGCGCGAAACCGCGGAGAGCGTCCACGCCGCCACCGCGCAGATCCGCGCCTCCACCCAGCAGCAGTCGGCCAGCGTCGCCGAGCAGCTGGCGGCGGTGGAGCAGACCACCGCGACCCTGTCGGAGATCACCGAATCGGGCGCGCAGATCAACCGCCGCGCCCAGGATGTTTCCCACGGCGCCCAGACGGTGGCGGCCTCCAGCCATTCCGGCATGAAGGCGGTGGACGACACCATCCAGGCGATGGACGCGATCCGCGAGCAGGCCGAGGCGGTGGCCGAGAACATCGTCATGCTGTCCGAGCGCACCCAGGCGATCGGCGAGATCATCGTGACGGTGAACGACATCGCCGAGCGCTGCCACCTGCTGGCGCTGAACGCCGCCATCGAGGCGGCGGCGGCCGGCGAGCATGGCCGGACCTTCTCCATCGTCGCCGGCGAGATCAAGAGCCTCGCCGACCAGTCGAAGGAGGCGACCGCGCAGGTCCGCTCCAACCTGTCGGAGATCCAGCACGGCATCAACGCCTCGGTCATGCTGACGGAGGAGGCGGTCAAGCGCGTCGCCGCCGGCAAGCGGCAGACCGACGCCACCCAATCGACCATCCGCACCATGGCGGAGAACATCCAGGAGAGCGTGCTCGCCTTCCAGCAGATCGTCGCCGGCACCAACCAGCAGCAGATCGGCCTGGAACAGGTGATCCAGGCATTGCAGAACATCCGCGAGGCCAGCAGCCAGACCGCCGCCGGCACCCGCCAGCTGGAGGGCGCCGCCGCCAACCTGAACAACCTCGGCCAGGGCCTGGTCGAGGCGGTGCGGAACTACCGGGTGTGACGATGCTTTGCCGAGGCACCTGATGGACATCCGCCAGCGCCTGCTCGCCGCCTTCGACATCGAGCACAAGGACCATCTGTCGGCGATCCGCAGCGCGCTCCGCGAGGCCGAGGCCACCGGGGAGGAGCCTGACCTCGTCGACATCCACCGCCGCGCCCACAGCCTGAAGGGCGCCGCCCGTGCCGTCGACCTGCCGGAGGTGGAGGCGATCTCCCACCGGCTGGAGGCCGCCTTCATCGCGGTGCAGAAGGGCGAGACGGCGCTGGACGCCGCCAGCGCCGCCGTGGTGCGCCGGGCGCTCGACGCCATCGAGGATCTGGTCGCCTGGTCGCTCCAGGGCGGCGAGGCGGTGGAGACGGCCGGGGTGCTGGCCGATCTCGACCGGCTGGCCGGCGGCGGGTCCGGCGGGACCGTCTCCTCCTCCGCCGCACCTGCGGGCCACCGGGGGCGGGGGGCCGCGCAGGGGCCGGCGCGCGAGCGGACGGCCGATGCCGACAGCGCGGCGCTGGTCCGCATCGCCTCCCAGGGGCTGGAGCGCCTGTCGGAGACGGCGTCGGCCCTGCTGCCGGAGGTGGAGGCGCAGGCCGGGCTCGGCGAGCAGCTGCGCCAGATGCGCCAGGAATTCCGCGCGCTGGACCGGGCCTGGCGGCATCTGCGGGTGCAGGTCGGGCGCGGGGTGCCGGCCGATGCGGCCGACGGGCGCGGGGCGCTGCCGGCGCTGATGGCATTCGAGCGGCGCTTCCGCGCGCTCGGCGGCGCGCTCGACAGCGCGCACCGCAGCCATGACCGGCTCCTGTGGTCGATGCGGCGCTGGGGCGGCGGCTTCCAGCAGGACATGCGCCGCCTGCGCATGCTGCCGGCCGAGAACCAGCTGAGCGGGCTCGGCCGCATGGTCCGCGACATCAGCCGGGCCGAGGGCAAGGAGGTCGAGGTCGACGTCCGCGGGCTGGAGGTCGAGGCCGACCGCGCCGTCCTGCAGCGGCTGAAGGATCCCATCCTGCACATCGCCCGCAATTCCATCAGCCACGGCATCGAGACGCCGGCCGAGCGGCTGGCGCTGGGCAAGCGGCCGGCCGCCCGCGTCACCATCGCCGCGTCGGTCGAGGGGGCGCGGCTGCGGCTGCGCATCGAGGATGACGGGCGCGGGCTCGACCGCGCGGCGATCCGGCGCCGGGCGGAGGAGCGCGGGCTTCTCGACCCCACCTCCTCCGACGGGGCCGGCGAGGCGGAGGAGGTGCCGCTGGAGCGGCTGACCGAATTCCTGTTCCATCCCGGCTTCTCCACCGCCGTCCACACCACCGAGCTGGCCGGGCGCGGCATGGGGCTGGCCATCGCGCGGCGGGAGGTGGAGCGGCTGCAGGGCAACCTGACCATCGCCGACCGGCCGGGCGGCGGCACCGCCGTCACCATCGAGGTGCCGCTCAGCCTGCTGAGCCAGCGGCTGGTCTTCGTCGCCGTGCAGGACCAGATCCTGGCGATCCCGTCGGCCGACGTGGTCCGGCTGCGCACCACCCCGGCCGAGGCGCTGTTCTCCGGTGTCGGCACGCCGATGATCCGGATCGGCGACGAGGAGATCCCCGTCACCTCGCTGGCGGCGCTGCTCGGCATGGAAGCGCCGGTGGTGCCCGCCGCCGAGCGGGCGCTGGCCCTGGTGGTGGTGCGCGCGGCGGACCGCCGGCTCGCCCTGGCGGTCGACCGCTTCGTCGCAACGCGCGAGACGGTGGTGACCGCGGCGGACGAGACCGGGCTCGAGTCCGGCCGCTATCTCGGCACCGTGCTGATGGACGACGGCGGTCCGGCGCTGGTGCTGAACATTTCCGGCCTGATGCCGCTGCCCGGCAGCATCCTGCCCCCGCCGGCCCGGCCCGCGGAGGAGGCGCCCCCCGTCCGGGCGCATATCCTGGTCGTCGATGACAGCATCACCACCCGCACGCTGGAAAAGAGCATCCTCGAAGCCCATGGTTATCGGGTGACGCTGTGCGTGGACGGGCGCGAGGCCCTGGAGCGCCTGTCCGAAGGGATGGAGGTTGGCCTGATCATCAGCGACGTCGAGATGCCCCGGATGGACGGTTTCGCCCTGTTGCAGGCGGTCAAGGCGGACAGGCGGCTGGCGGAGATCCCGGTGATCCTGGTCACCTCGCGCGCCAGCGACGAGGACCGCGAGCGCGGCCTGCGGCTGGGTGCCGACGCCTACATCGTCAAGACGCGCTTCGACCAGAACGAGCTTCTGGCCGGCATCCGGCGGCTGCTGTGAACGGGGCCGCGCCGTCCGCGGGGGCGCAGGGCGCGCCCCGCCGCATCCGCGTGCTGGTGGTCGAGGACAGCCCGGTCATCCAGCAGCTCCTCAGCCACGTCATCGGCTCCGATCCGCGGCTGGAGGTGGCCGGCATCGCGTCGAGCGGCGAACAGGCGCTGCGCATGATCGAGCGGGAGGCGCCGGACGTCGTGTCGCTCGACATCCGGCTGCCGGGCATCGACGGTTTCGAGGTGACCAGCCGCATCATGCGCCAGACCCCGCTGCCGATCGTGGTGGTGGCGTCCGACGTGCGCGACCTCGACATCCCCATGCGGGCGCTGCAGGCCGGCGCGCTGGCGGTGGTGGAGAAGCCGGGCAGCATGGCGCGCGCCGACTACCAGACGGTGGCGCACCATCTCTGCACCCAGCTGGTCATCATGAGCCAGGTGAAGGTGATCCGGCACCGCATCACCGCCCGCCCCGCGCGGCCGGCCAACGCCTCTCCGGCCGGCTCCTCCCCGGCTCCCTCCCTGCCGGCCGAGGCGGTGACGGCGGACGGGCAGCTCCGGCGTTTCCGCGCGCTCGGCCTCGTCGCCTCCACCGGCGGGCCGGCGGCGCTGTCGCGGATCCTGAGGGAGCTGCCGGCCGGCTTCCCGCTGCCGGTCTTCGTGGTCCAGCATATGGGGGCGCCCTTCATGGCCGGTTTCGCCAATTGGCTCGGCACCGTTTCCGCGCTGCCGGTCCGGCTGGGCGAGCAGGGGACGACCCCGCGCCCCGGCACCGTCTATGTGGCGCCCGGCGACCGCCACATGCAGGTGGAGAACGCCACCATCCGCCTGTCCGATGCCCCGATGGTGTGCGGGCAGCGCCCGTCGGGCGAGGTGCTGTTCCAGTCGATGGCGCGCGGCTACGGCGCCACCGGCATCGGCGTGCTGCTGACCGGCATGGGGGAGGACGGCGCGCGCGGGCTGGCGGAGATGCACCGGACCGGCGCCTACACCATCGCCGAGCACGCCTCCACCGCCGTCATCCACAGCATGCCGGGCACCGCCGTCCGGCTGGGCGGCGCCGTGGAGGAACTGCCTCTCGACCGGGTGGCCGCACGGCTGCTGCAACTGACCTCCGACGATAAGATGGCCTCATGAACGGACTGCGCACCCTCGTTGTCATGGGCTCCCAGACGCAGGGGCTTCTGCTGAAACTGCTGCTGGAGGAGCGCGGCGTGGAGGCGGTCTGCGTCGAGGGCGTCGAGCCGGCGCTGGCCGAACTCGCGCGCGCCCCCCACGACCTGCTGATCGTCGAGGGCGAGCTTGCCGGTCCGGCCGGGCTGGCCGAACTGCGCGCGCGCAGCGACGCGTCGGTCATGGTGCTCGGCCGCGGCGAGGGGGAGTACGATGTCTCCGACCCGCAGGCGCTGGTGGCCGAGGCGTGGCGGACGATCGAGCGGCGCAGCGCACCCCCGACGGCGCCGGAGATCTTCCGCCGCGCCCGCATCCTGATCGTCGACGACAGCGCCACCTACCGCGAATTCCTGCGCGGCGAGCTGGAACAGGAGGGCTGCAGCGTCACCGCGGCCCGCAATGCCGACGAGGCGGTGGCGGCGCTGGCCGGCGGCGGGCTGGATTGCGTCATCCTCGATCTGGTGATGCCCGGCACCAGCGGCACCCAGCTCTGCCAGCGCTTCGACCGCTTCCGGCGCCGGCGCGGCCTGTTCTTCCAGATCGTCATCCTGACCAGCCAGGACGACGAGGAGCAGCTGATGATCAGCCTGAACGCCGGGGCCGATGATTTCGTCGGCAAGTCGCAGACGATGGATGTCCTCAAGATCCGGCTGATGGCACTTTTGCGCCGTAAATACTTCGTCGAGGACCACCTGTTGCGGCTTCCGCGAACTACACCTTCCGCATAGGAGGGAGTAGAGCCATCGTGTGATTTCGCAAGTCGGCGGGTCCGTTTATTGTCTGTGGACATTCCGAAACCTACCGTATGGTCGATCCGGTGCCCATGGCGATCAGCCTCCAGCCCATCCTCGAGACCCCGATCCCAAGAGACGCCGACGCGATGCCCCGATCTTCGGCCACCCCGCTGCCACCGACCGATCAGCGCCACCGCGAGTGCCTCGACAATGCACGCCGGGTCTGCGCGGCCGGCACGGTCCCGACCATGCTCGTCATCGGCGGGCCGGACATCGCCGCCGTGCGCTGCAACGGGGCGCTGGCCGCCCTGTTGAACCGGCCGCACGCCGCGACCCGCGACGAAAGCGGGCACGGCCTGCTGCCGGGCGGCTGGCCCGCGGTGGCCGAGGCGCTGCGCCCGCTCTATGTCGATGGGACAAAAGGGGAGACAAAAGGGAAGGGAGATGCGAAGGGGGAGGCCGCCGCGCCCGCCCGTCCGGAGGTCGCGCTGCTGCGGCTGCCGACCGAGCCGCCGGTGACCCTGCGCGCCGCGCCGCTGCTGGCCGGTGGGCGGGTCGTCGGGGTGCTGGCGACGGCGACGCTGGACGACGCCATTGCCCGGATGGCCGAGACCATGCGGGCGGAGGTGGAGCGCACCAGCGCGGCGCGCTCGCGCTTCCTCGCCTCGGCCAGCCACGATCTGCGCCAGCCCTTCCAGGCGATGCGGCTGTTCCTCGACGCGCTGACGACCCAGGTGGACGGCAATGCGCGGGCGACGCGCACCGCCGGCATGCTGGCCAACGCGATGACGGCGGGCGAGCGGCTGCTGAACGCGCTGCTCGACATATCGACCCTGGATGCCGGAACGGTCGAGGCCGATCTGCAGACGGTGTCGCTCGATGCGCTGCTGCAGTCTCTGGCCGAGGAGTTCCGGCCGCAGGCGGAGGAAAAGGGGTTGCGGCTGCGAGTCCATGTCCCCGCCGATGCCGCCGGCCGGGCCTTCACCCGCAGCGACCCGGTGCTGCTTGGCCGCATCGTGCGCAACCTGCTGGCCAACGCCATCCGCTACACCCAGCGCGGCGGCATCCTGCTCGGCCTGCGCAAGCGCGACGGCCGCTGGCGGATCGAGGTGTGGGACACCGGATTCGGCATCCCGCCGGACAAGCAGGACGTCATCTTCGACGAGTTCCATCAGCTGACCAACCCCAGCCGCGACCCGACGCGGGGGTTGGGGCTCGGGCTGGCGATCGTCCGGCGGCTGTCGGTGCTGCTGAACGCCCCCATCGACGTGCAGTCGCGCTCCGGCCGCGGCTCGGTCTTCGCGGTGACGGTGGAGCCGCTGGCGGACGGCGAGGGGTTGGCCGACGCCCCGGCCGACGCCCTGGCCCCGGCGGCGCCGGTCGACGGCGGCGGTGCAACCGGCGTTCCGCTGGACGGCATGCGCATCCTGGTGGTCGACGACGACAGCATGGTGCTGTCCGGCCTGCAACTGGCGCTGGAGAGCTGGGGCTGCGCCTTCGTCCCGGCCGCCAACATGCGGGAGGTGTTCGCCGCGGTCGACGGGCTGGAGGGGCCGCCCGACGCCATCCTGACCGACCTGCGCCTTCCGGGGAAGGTGTCCGGCTTCGACGTGATCGACCGGGTGCGCAAGCTGTTCAGGGCCGACATCCCGGCGGTGGTGCTGACCGGCGAGACCGCGCCCGAGAGCCTGCTGGAAGGCCAGCGCCGCGGCTGCGCCTTCCTGCACAAGCCCCTCCATCCCGACGAACTGCGCCGGGTGCTGGAGGAGGTGCGGCGCAACGGGAAGACGGCCTGCTAGAGTTTCGTGCGTTTAATATGAAACGCACGAAACTCTAGCCTTATGTTTGGCGATCGGATTCACGCTTCAAATCGATGCCGATTTTACGCGATCCGATCTAATCCCTGGGCGGGCTCTGCATGTACAGCACCAGCAGCCGCACCAGGCTTTCCAGCGCGTTGGCGTGGATGCGCTCGTAGCCGTGCGAGGCGTCGATGCCGAAGCAGACCAGCGCGGTGCGGATGTCGTTGCCGGCCTCGATCGCCGACGCGCTGTCGCAGCGGTAATAGCGGAAGACGTCGCGCTGGTGCGGGATGTTCTGCGCCTTGCACAGCGCCAGCAGCGCATGGGTCAGCGCCATGTCGAACGGGCCGGTGCTGTCGGCCATGGCGATGGTGACGCCGTATTCGCTGCTGTTCTGGCCGGGGGCGGTGGTGCCGTTGTCGATCGTCACCATCTCCGCCACGTCCTGGTGCAGGATCGACGAGGCGCCCGACCCGACCTCCTCCGAGATGGTGAACAGCAGGTGGCAGTCCACCGGCAGGGATGCCCCGGCATCGACCACCGCCTTGGCCGCCCCCAGCATCACCGCCACGCCGGCCTTGTCGTCGAGGTGGCGCGAGACGATGAAGCCGTTCTCCAGGAACTCCGGCTGCGGATCGATGGCGATCAGGTCGCCGATGTTGAAGCCGTGCTCCTCCAGCTCCCGCCGGTTGCGGCAGGGGGCGTCGACGCGCAGTTCCACCTGCTGCCAGCTGACCGGCTGGCTGTCGACCTCCTTGTTGAAGGTGTGGCCCGACGCCTTCAGCGGCAGGATGGTGCCGCGCCACGGGCCGCGGTCGGTCAGCACGGTGCAGCGCGCCCCCTCTGCGAAGCGCGACGACCAGTGGCCGATGGGCACCAGCTCCATCCGGCCATTGTCCTTCAGCATCTTCACCTGGGCGCCCAGCGTGTCGACATGGGCGACCAGCGCGCGGTCCGGGCTGGCCCGCACGCCCTTCAGGTCGGCGCGGATGGCGCCGCGCCGGGTCAGCTCGTAGCGGATTCCCATCCGCTCCAGCTCGGCGCAGCACAGCCGCACCACGTCGCCGGTGTGCCCGGTCGGGCTCGGCGTGGTCAGCAGCCGGTAGAGAATGTCGGTGACATAGCCCATATCGACGGGCAGCGGCACGGCCATGGTCGGATTGTCCTCCTGCTGGGGGAAAATATGCGGCGGTGCCGGCCCCCTCCCTGACCCTCCCCCACCTGCGGTGGGAGAGGGGACTGCCGCCGCTTCGACAGGTACGTCGCGCCACCAGGTCTCCTACCCCCTCTCCCGCGATCGGACCGGCCTTCGGCCGGCCGAGGGCGGGGGAGGGATGGGGAGGGGGCACCGTCGCGACAGCTCCCCCTCAGAACACCCCCCGCGTCTGGGGGAACAGCAGGTCGACGAAGCGTTCCGCCGTCGGCTGCGGTTCGTGGTTGGCGAGGCCGGGCCGCTCGTTCGCCTCGATGAAGACATAGCCCGGCCGGTCGGGCGCCTCGACCAGCAGGTCGAACCCAACCACCGGGATGTCGAGCGCGCGGGCGGCCACCGTCGCCACCTCCACCAGTTCGGGATGCAGGCAGTCGGTCACGTCGTGGATGGTGCCGCCGGTGTGCAGGTTGGCGGTCTTGCGCACCGGCAGCGGCTCGCCGGCCGGCAGCACGTCGTCCAGCGTCCGGCCGGCGGCGGCGAGGCAGCGCTCGGTCTCCGCATCCAGCGGGATATGGCTTTCCCCGCCGGTGGCGGCGGCGCGGCGGCGGCTCTGCGCCTCGATCAGCTCGCGCACGCTGTGATGGCCGTCGCCGGTCACTTCGGCCGGACGGCGCACCGCGGCGGCCACGACCTTCTTGTCGATGACGACGATCCGCAGATCCTGCCCCTCGCAGAACTGCTCCAGCAGCACCGTGTCGCAATGCTGGCGGGCCGCGGCGATGGCGCTCTCCATGGTCGCGGCGTCGCGGACGTCCACCGTGATGCCGCGCCCCTGCTCGCCGCGCGCCGGCTTGACGACGATGCGGCCATGCTCCGCCAGGAAACGCGCAGTCTCCTCCGCGTCTCCGGCAACCATCTGGGCGGGCACGGCCAGCCCGGCGCGCTCCAGCACGCGGCGGGTCACCGCCTTGTCGTCGCAGCGGCTCATGGCGACGGCGGTGGTCAGCTCGCTGAGCGACTCCCGGCAGACCACGCTGCGCCCGCCCCAGCTCAGGCAGAAATAGCCGGCCTCGGCGTCCAGCACATCCACCCCGATGCCGCGCCGCCGCGCCTCGGTGACGATGATGGTGGCGTAGGGGTTCAGCGCCTCGCCGGGCTGCGGGCCGGTGAACAGCCGCTCGTTGATCGGGTTCTTCGTCTTCAGCGCGAAGACCGGAATGCGGCGGAAGTTCAGCTTCTCATAGAGTGCGATGGCGTTCCCGTTGTCGTGCAGCACCGACAGGTCGAGGAAGGCGCGGCCGCGCGCCTGCACATGCTCGGCCACGGTGCGGACCAGCGTCTCGCCGATGCCGGGGAAGGCGGCCTGCGGGTCGACCGCCAGGCACCACAGCGAGCTGCCGTTCTCCGGATCGCCGAAGGCGTGGGCGTGGTCCACCGCCGTCACCGCGCCGATCACCTCGCCGGTGGCGTCGTCGCAGGCGACGAAATGGGTCAGCACCCGGCTGTTGCGCGACGCCACCAGGAAGGAGGAGGAGACCGGGACCATCCGCCGCCGGGCATAGATGCGCTGCACGCCCTCGGCATCCTCGCGCGTGCGCAGGCGGCGGACGCTATAGCCCTTGGGCCGGCGGCGGGACGGGCGATAGTCGCTCAGCCACAGGCGGAAGCTGTGGGAGGGGTCGAGGAACAGCTCCTGCGGGGCGCGCGACAGGGCGACATGCGGATCCTGCAGGTAGAACACGATGTCGCGGGTGCCGGGCGCCTCCTGCCGCAGGGTGTCGATCATGCGGCCCTGATCGTCGAAGGTGTGGGCGAAGATCAGCCGGCCCCAGCCGCAATCGACCGTCACGTCGGCGCGCGGCGCCTCGGCTTCCCCCTCGCCCTCGGTCGGAGGGCGGCCGGTATAGCGCCGGGTGTGGCGCAGGGTGGCGCTGGCGGCGCGTTCCAGCCTGTGCGGTTTCACGCGGGCGTAGCTCATGGGATCCCCCCCTGATGTTCGGCTCTGGTTTTCCTGCGGCGTCCGGCCGAATGGCGTCCGGTCAGAAGCCCTGTTCCTGGAACCAGAATTCCAGCAGCGCCACCTGCCACAGCTTCGACCCGCGCAGCGGCGTGATGTGGCGTTCCGGATCGGCCAGCAGCCGGTCGAGATAGTCGCGGCGGAACAGCCCGCGTTCGCGCGCGGCCGGGGCGTCCAGCACGTCGCGCACCAGCTCCAGGAAGGGGCCGCGCAGGTATTTCAGCGCCGGCACCGGGAAATAGCCCTTCGGCCGGTCGATCACCGCCTCCGGGACGACGCGCCGCGCCGCCTCCTTCAGCACGTATTTGCCGCCCTCGGCCAGCTTCATCTCCGCCGGGATGCGGGCGGCCAGCTCGACCAGCTCATGGTCGAGGAAGGGCACGCGCGCCTCCAGCCCGGCGGCCATCGTCATGTTGTCGACGCGCTTGACCGGGTCGTCCACCAGCATGACCGTGGTGTCGAGCCGCAGCGCCTTGTCCACCGGCCGTTCGGCGCCGGGCATGGCGAAGCGCTCCTCCAGCCAGCGGCGGGAATGGTCCTCGCCGACGAAGCGCGGGTCGAGCGCCTCGGCCATTCCGGCCTGGTCGCGGTCGAAGAAGACGCGGGCATAATCGCCCACCGCGTCGCGGCTCTCCAGCAGCGGCGGATACCAGTGATAGCCGCCGAACACCTCGTCGGCGCCCTGGCCGGACTGCACCACCTTCACCTGCTTGGCCACCTCCTGCGACAGCAGGAAGAAACCGATGTTGTCGTGGCTGACCATCGGCTCCGACATGGCGCGCACGCAGTCGCGCAGCTCGGGCAGGGCGCGGGCGCTGTCGACGAAGATGCGCCGGTGGTCGGTGCCGAAATGCTTGGCGACGATGTCGGAATACTGGAACTCGTCGCCGCGCTCGTCGCCCACCGTCTCGAAGCCGATGGAGAAGGTCTTCAGCCCGCTCTGGCCGTTCTCTGCCAGCAGCGCGGTGATCAGCGAGCTGTCCAGCCCGCCCGACAGCAGCACGCCGACCGGCACGTCCGCCACCAGCCGGCGGCGCACGGCGCGGGTCAGCGTCTCCAGCACCAGCTCGCGCCAATCCTCGAAGCCGCGCCCCTCGTCGCCCGGCTGCGGGCCGAAGGTCAGCGACCAATAGGTGGTCTCCCGCTGGGTGCCGTCCGGCTCCACCACCAGCACGGTGGCGGGGGGGAGCTTGCGCACGCCCTTCAGGATGGTGCGCGGCGCCGGGACGACGGCGTGGAAGCTCATGTAATGGTGCAGCGCCACCGGATCGACGTCGGTGTCGATGCCGCCAGACGCCACCAGGGCCGGCAGCGAGGAGGCGAAGCGCAGGCCGCCCGGAATGTCGGCGAGGTAGAGCGGCTTGATGCCCAGCCGGTCGCGCCCCATCACGACCCGGCCGCTGTCGCGCTCATGGATGGCGAAGGCGAACATGCCGTTGAGGCGCTTGACGAAATCCGGTCCCCAGGCGTGATAGGCCTTGATCAGGACTTCGGTGTCGCCGCCCGAGAAGAAGCGGTAGCCGAGCCCGACAAGCTCGTCGCGCAGGTCGCGGTGGTTGTAGATGCAGCCGTTGAAGACGATGGCGAGGCCGAGCGCCGCGTCCACCATCGGTTGTTGCGAGGCTTCGCTGAGATCGATGATCTTCAGCCTGCGGTGGCCGAGCGCGACGCGCCCATGGGCGAACAGGCCGTGCCCGTCCGGCCCGCGCGCCGCCATCCGGTCGCACATGGCCTGGACCGCCGCGCTGCTCGCCGCGGTTCCCGCCTTGAATCTGATTTCACCGCTCAATCCGCACATCGGCTGTCGAGCCTCCTCGTTGGTTCAGGACGAAGGGGCGCTCGACCCGCAAGAAGGGCCAAACACCGGGGGCACCGGCTGCGGAATGCGGCCGCCACCCGTCGCGAGCGCTCGTGAAACACCGGTGGGGGCACCCTGCGCCCGCACCGCATAACGGCCCGGGCGGGCCGGGGTTCCACGATGATGGAGCTGCCGCCGTTCCATCGGGCGTGCAGTCCGTCGCTCCAAACCGACCGCTCTGCGATCGGGACCGTTTAGATAGGGATGGAGTCCGGGAACGTCCACCAACCCAAGGTGGCAAAATGGCCGGGGTCAGGCTTGGCGGTCGCCGGTCGCGGTGCGGATCAGAGCTTGAAGAAGCCGCGCAGCCGCGCCAGCAGCGCCTGCGATTCCACCGGCGGCGAGGGGGCGGCGCCGTGGCGGCGGTCGCGTTCGGCGCTGTTCCGGCTCTGGCGTTCGGCCATCAGTTCGGCCAGCCGTTCGGCCAGTTCCGGGCGGCGGCGCAGCAGCGGGTCGAGATGGCTGCGCTCCAGCTCGAACACCAGGGCGTCGGTGCAGGCGACCACCGAGGCGCTGCGCGGCTGGCCGGTCAGCAGCGACATCTCGCCGAACAGGTCGCCCGGCCGCAGGCGGATGAGGTGGAGCGGTCCGGGACCCCGGCCGCCCTCCGCGTCTGCCGGAGAGGCGTTTGCGGGCGCTGTGACCTGGACGTCGAGCACCCCTTCGGCGATGACGAACAGCGATTCCCCCGCGTCGCCCTGGCGGACGGCGGCGGCGCCGGCGGGGAGGTGATGCGGGCGCATCGCCCGGGCCAGCGCCTCGACTTCCTCGTCGTCGAAGGCGTCGAACAGGTCGAGCCGCCGCAACAGGCCGTGCCGCAGGCCGTCGCCGTCGGGCGGGGCGGGGCGGCGGCGGTGCATCTCCTGCTTCGGGCGGGCGGGCTCGATCCCGGCGCGGGCGAGGTTGGCGAGCGCCGCGGTCAGCACGGCGTCGCGCACCAGCGACAGGCGGGCGCCGTCGTCGGCCCAGAAGCGCGCCAGATAGGAGACGCCGTTGGGGGTCACGCCGTCGACGATCACGTCGGGCCGCGGGGTGGGCAGCACGCCGTCGGCGCACAGCAGGGCGGACATCAGGATGCGCTTGGCGCGCTCGACCGGCACCTCCTGGTCGAGCAGGATCGGCACCGTGGCGCGGAAGGCGGAGGCCGGGCGGCTGTAGTTGGTGAAGCGGCTGCCGGCGACGATGCCGTTCGGTACGATGATGGCGGTGCCGTCCGACGAGATCAGCCGGGTGGCCCGCCAGTTGATCTCGTCGACCCGGCCGGCCACGCCGGGCGACAGCTCCAGCCAGTCGCCGAGCCGGTAGGGATGCTCGATGTTCAGCGCGATGCCGGCGAAGATGTCGGCGATCATGTTGCGCAGCGCGAAGCCAAGCACGGCGATGGCGACGCCCGAGGTTGCCAGCAGGCCGGTGACCGGCTGTTCCAGCACGAAGGCCAGGATGGCCAGCACCGCGACGCCATAGACGAAGAAGCGCAGCAGGTCGGCGAGCAGCCGCGGGATGCGGGGTGGCCGCTGCCCGTTCGCCCCGCCGCTTCCGTTGCCCGCCGCCAGCAGGTCGATCAGCCGTGCCCCGCCCCAGGCCGCGGCCAGCCAGGCCGCCGCCGCGACGGCGATGTCGAACCCGCCGCTCAGCGACGAACCGGCGATGGGCTCCAGATGGGCATGCAGCCAGGGCTTGGCCGCCGCCAGCCCGGCGAGAAGGGCGAGGACGGCGCAAGGGGCGGACAGACGCCGCAAGGCGTTCATCGGACAGGGGATCTCCTCGGCACCCGGCCACCGCGGCCGGGCGAGGGGCGACGATGGCACGAGCACGCCTCGTCCCGTCAAGCGGTCAATTCATCCTCCCGTCGGGGCGATCGGGTTTGGCGGCGAACGCCCATCATCGGCGCCCGCCGGCGGCCCGTCAGATGATCTCGCGGGCGCGGTCCTTGAACACCGTCGCGGCGATCTTCAGCGCATCCGGGGTGCCCTTGGCCAGCGCCTCGACGAAATGGGCGGCCTGCCCGGCCTTCACCTTGGCCGGCATCGGCGGTTCGTTGCCGTCGACGAGACAATCGACCACCACCGGGCCGGGATGGGCCAGCGCGGCGTCCAGGATGGCGCCGCACTCCTTGGGGTCGCGGATGGTGAAGCCCGTGCCGCCGCAGGCCTCCGCCACCTTGGCGAAGTCGATCGGCTGCAGGTCGCAGACATATTCGGGATTGCCGAGCATGGCGATCTGCTCCCACTTGATCTGTCCGAGCGAGCTGTTGTTGTTGATGATCACCTTGATCGGCAGCTTGTACTTCACCGCCGTCGCGAACTCCGCCATCAGCATCGAGAAGCCGCCGTCGCCGACATAGGCGACCACCTGCCGGTCGGGAAAGGCCAGCTGCGCCGCGATGGCATAGGGCAGGCCGGGCGCCATGGTGGCGAGGTTGCCGGACAGCGAATGCATCTGCCCGCGCTTCACCGGGATCTGCCGCGCCCACCATGTCGCGATGGTGCCGCTGTCGCAGGCGACGATGGCGGTGTCGGAGAGGCGCTTGCCCAGCTCCCAGGCGGCGACCTGCGGCTTCATCGGCAGGTCCCGGCGGGTGCCGCGCTCCTCCATCAGCCGCATCCACTCCGCCTTGCCGGCCTGCGCCTCCTCCAGGAAGGACCTGTCCTCGTGCCGCTTGATCCGCCCGGTCAGGATGTCGAGCGCCAGCCGGCAATCGCCGACCAGCCCGGCCTCCACCGGATAGCGCAGGCCGATGCGCGCGGCGTCGATGTCGATCTGGATGCCGCGGGCCTGGTCGGGCTTCGGATAATATTCGATGTAGGGAAAGGTCGATCCGGCGATCAGCAGGGTGTCGCAGCCCTCCAGCGCCGTCTGCGACGGCTCGGTTCCCAGCAGCCCGACCGATCCGGTGGTATAGGGGCTGTCGTCCGGCACCGCCGCCTTGCCCAGCAGCGCCTTGACGATCACCGCGCCGGTCTTCTCCGCCAGCCGCTCCAGCTCGTCGGTGGCGTGGAGCGCGCCCTGTCCGGCCATGATGACGATGCGCTTGCCGGCATCCAGGATCTCGACCGCACGCCGCATCTCCGCCTCCGACGGGACCGGCAGTTCCGGCGCGAACAGGGCGGTGTTGTGGCCGGCGACGTTGCGCGGCGCCCGCAGGTCGTCGCCGGCCGCCTGGTCCTGGAGGTCGACCGGGATGGTGACGTGGGCGACGCCGCGATGGGCCAGCGCGGTGCGGCAGGCCAGCGTCGCGATGTTGCGGACATGGGCCGCGCCCATGATGCGCTGGTTGAAGACCGACACGTCCTGGAAAACCTTGTCCAGCTCGACATCCTGCTGGGTGTGGGTGCCGACGAGGTCGTGATATTGCAGGCCGGTGATCGCCAGCACCGGCTGGTGGTCGAGCTTGGCGTCGTAGAGGCCGTTCAGCAGATGGATGCCGCCGGGGCCGGAGGTGGCGAGGCAGACGCCGAGCCTGCCGGTGAATTTGGCGTAGCCGCAGGCGGCCAGCGCCGCCGCCTCCTCGTGCCGGACCTGGATGAAGCGGATCTCGTCCTTGCGCTTGCGCAGGGCCTCGACCAGTCCGTTGATGCCGTCCCCGGGGATGCCGAAGATGGTGTCGACCCCCCAATCGACCAGGACGTCCACCAGGATGTCGGCTGCCGTGCGTGCCATGGGCTTTGTCTCCGTACCGCGTCTGTCGTCTTCTTGCCCAGCAACAGGACGGCGGCGCGGCGGTTCCCTTGGCTATGCCCCTCTGGGGATTCCCTTGGCTATGCCCCTCAGCGGCAGCTGCGGAACGCCCCCATGTCCAGGTGGAAATGGTTGCGGTGGGCGTCGTTGTACTCCGGTCCCAGCACCACGTCGAAGAATCGGCAGGCGCCGTCGCGCAGGTCGCGCAGGAAGGCGGCCTTCGCGCCGGCCCCGGCGGCGCCCCAATCGTTCAGAACGCCGATCCGGGTGCCGTCGGCCAGCACGAAGGCGGCGAGGTCGATGGCGTTGGCGCTGGCATGCTCGCTGCGCCGGCCCTCGGCGCGGCCATAGACGTTGCGGCAGGCATAGGTGCCGAGATGCTCGACCCTGGCCACCCTGCTGCCGAAATGCCGCTCGGCCGCCGGCTGCATCGCATGCGTCTCGAACAGGGTCCAGGCGGCGGCGAGCCCGCAGGTGGCGATGAAGCCGCTGCTGAAGGCGACCTCCGACCGCGACACCCGGACCACCCCGCGGAGCGCGCAGTCCTCGTCCGACCCGCGATCGGGCGACCCGCGATCGGGCAGGGCGGTGAAGCGCAGGCCGGTATCTCCCAGCGCGGCGCGGCACTGCTCCGGATCACGCTCCAGCCGCGCCAGCTTGAAGCCGGTCAGCCAGTCCGGTTCCGCCCGCAGGTCGAGCGGCGCCCATGGATCGTATGTCGCCGGCACCGCGACCAGCCCGCCCCACACCGCCGCCGCCGCCCCGGCCGCCGCCAGCAGGAGGACAAGCGCCAGCCATCGCAGCAGCCTAGCCATCCGCGGCTGCCGGTCGGGCTGCCGGTCGCCGTACCGGCCGTCTATCGGGCATCAGCGGTCCAGCAGCCCGTGGCGGCGATGCCAGTCCTCCAGCGATTCCTCGGGATAGCCGGTGAATTGCACATCGTTCGGGCCGTCCGGCACCTCGACCCAGGGTGCCTTGAATTCCAGCATGATATGCACCCGTTCCGGCGGCGTCGGCAGCGGCGTGTCGATGGCGGAGGCGAAGGGATGGACCAGCTCCGGCCAGGCCGGATCCTCCGCCCACAGCGCCGTGCCGCAATGCGTGCAGAAATGGCGGCGTGACGGGCCAAGATGGGTATGGCCGGGATGGCCGGGATCGTCGATGGGGGCGCGCCAGGTCGCCACCGCCTCGCGCCCTTCGACCTCCAGCGTGTCGGCGTCGCCGCCCAGATTGATGGCATAGCCGCCGCCCCCGGCGCTCTTGCGGCAGATGCTGCAATAGCAGCGCATGTAGGGGACGGGCGTCGGCGAGTTCAGGGTGAAGCGGACCGCGCCGCAGCGACAGGAACCGGAGAGCTTCATGGATTTGGGTTCCGGGAGCAATTGGACAGGAAACCGACATAGGCCCATTCTGGCGTGTCGTGCGTTTAATATGAAACGCACGACACGCCAGGTTGCTCCCTGATGAAGCGCGTTCGATATTCGCTCGGACTGATGCCGAGCCTTTTGCGAAAATGGTGCCGCAGCGTATGGGGACTGCCAAATCCCGACGCCAGCGCCACGTCCTCCATGTTCGCCTTCCCCTGACACAACAGCCGTTGCGCTTCACTGACACGTTCGGCCACGAGCCAATCCCCCGGTGTCTGTCCGGTGGCCTCGGAGAACCGGCGCAGAAACGTGCGGACGCTCATACGACACTCCCCGGCCATGCGTTCGACACTCCAGTTCATCGTCAGATTGGCGCGGACATTCTCCAGAAGCGGGGTGATCTCCAGGCCTTCCCGATGCGCGACCGGGCGCTCGAGGAACTGGGCTTGGCCTCCCGTGCGATGTGCGGGGATCACCAGGCGCCTGGCCACGGAATTTGCGGCCGTCGCACCGAAGTCCTGCCGGACGATCTCTATCATGAGGTCGATGCCGGCAGCACTTCCGGCCGAGGTGTAGATTCGATTGTGTTCGCGATAGAGCGAGGCGTCGTCAACCGCGATCTCGGGATAGCGCGCACGGAGTTTGTCCGCATATCGCCAGTGTGTCGTCACAGCTCCGCCCGAAAGCAGCCCCGTCGCCGCCAGGACAAAAGCTCCCGAACAGATGGACACGAGCCGCGCCCCCCGTTCGTGGGCGGCTCGAAGCTGCCGGCAAAGCGCATCGGCAACGGGACTGTCGGCCCCCTTCCAGCCGGGAACGACCACGATGTCGGCCTGTTGCAACAGCTCCGGGCCATGGTCGGCCATCATGACGAAGCCGCCATGCGCACGCATCGGCCCTTCATCCACCGCGCAGCTTGCGAAGCGATACCACCCCGGCCCCATCTCCGGGCGGGAGAGGCCGAAGATTTCGGCCGCGATCCCGAACTCGAAGGTGCAAAGACCATCGTAAAGCAGGGCGACGACGAGGGGGCCGGTGAGGTTTGGCATGATGTTCACGTATATTGTCATTTCCGCCAATTGCAAGCCTGGTGGCGCTTCGGACAGAGTGACGGCGAAAGGAGATCGAACATGGCAACGTCCGTCACCGCCGTTCCGCCGGCTCCAAGCGCCGAGGCCTGTGAGCACTTCGCGGCCGAATTCACATTTGAAACTGACTGCTGGGACACGCACGAAGCCCTCGAAAAGGGGGCTGATTTCGTCCTGCTGGACGTGCGCAGCCCCGCCCTGTTCGCCAAGGGCCACATTCCTGGAGCCATCAATCTCCCCCACGGCAAGATCGTGGGGTCCAGGATGGCTGATTGGCCGGAAGATACGATCTTCGTGACCTACTGCGCCGGTCCCCATTGCAATGGTGCGGCGCGTGGTGCGTTGCGACTTGCCAGGTTGGGGCGGCCGGTCAAGCTCATGGCCGGGGGTGTGACCGGCTGGCTGGACGAAGGCTTCACTCTCGTTTCGGATGAAGCCACCTGACGACCCTCGTCAGGACGGCTCTGCCGGCTGACGTTGCGCCGCTATCCAAGGGCAGGGGGCAGGGGGCAGGGGGCGGCGGAAGGCGGGGGCGGCGGCATGTGGCCCCCGCCCCCGCAACCGCTTACCCCATGATGTTCTCGTCCAGGATGCGGCGTGGCATGTCCGCGCGCTGTTCGCGATCCTGCTTCGGCGGCTTCGTGACGCTGAAGCCGATGCCCGTCAGCAGGAGAACGCCCAGCGAGGCCACGGTGACGATGTTGCAAAGCATGGTGACTGACCCTTTCCCTAACCTCATTCGGCCACCCGATCGGGGCGGCCGGACCTTTATTCGCCGGTTCCCTGCGCTATCGACGCCGGGGCCCGGACTTTTCTTCCCTCGGCATCGCCGGAGGCGCCGGAAAAATGATCCGCGTGACGGATTGTATTGATTTCCAATGCCTTACCGGCGTGGGCGCCGCGGAGCGCTCACATAGTCCCGCATCGCCGCGCCGGCAACGGGCGCCCACCGGAAATCGGCGCAGCTCTGGTTAACAAAATTGTCATGGCCGCTTGCGCGGGCGCGTGATCCGACAGTCGGGCTGCGGCCCATACCAGCGGCTGGGCGTGTTCAGGTGGTCGGGGCAGCCAGGGCCGGGCGGTGTTTGCGAATCATTATCAATGGGTGCTATGGTCCGCCGGCCGGTGCGCCGGCATCGGACTCCTTGTCGGGTAGCGAGCTTCATGACGACAGCCTCGATCAACATCGCGGTTTCCGCCGGCCTGATGCAGGTCGGCGCCGGGGCCGCGCTGGACGAGACGGTTGCCCCCGGCCTGAAGCTCGGGCTGGTGATCAGCGGCCGTTTCGGCCTGCGCGTCGATTGCCGGGACGAGGTCGCCCTCGCCGGCCCGTCCCTGTGTCTGTTGCTGGGGGACCGGCCCTTCGTCGCCCACCATGATTTCCCCACCGGGGAGGCCCTGCGCTACGTCACCGTGGCGCTCGACAGCGCGACGCTGCACGGGCTGCTGGGGGAGGACGCCGAACGCCTGAGCGCGGGTGCCGGCGGGACCGGAGCGCGGGTGCATGTCGGACGGGCCGACCGCGCCGTCTGCGCGCTGGGCATGCAGATCAGCGCCTGTCCGTTCAAGGGTGGCGTCCGGCAGACCTATCTGGCGGCCAAGGCCCTGGAACTGGTCGCGACCGTCACCGGCGGGCTGCTGGCCGGCGGCGAAGACCGCGCCCGGCGGCTCGCCGGCGCGGACCTGGAGAGGCTGCACGACGCCCGGCGGATCATCCTCCAGGCGCCGGGGCAGGCGCCGTCCCTGGCGGCACTGGCCCGTCAGGTCGGGCTGAACGTTCGCAAGCTGACCGACGGCTTCCGCCGCTGCTTCGGCTGCAGCGTCGCCGACTTCATCGCGGAGCATCGCCTGCAGGAGGCGTTCCGGATGCTCTCATCCGGCGAGGTCGGGGTGGCGGAGGCTGCCTACCGCGTCGGCTACACCCCAAACCATTTCACCAGCGCCTTCCGCAAGCGCTTCGGCATGCCGCCCAGCCGGCTGCGCTGACGGGGTGGGCACCGGGATTCCCGCCGTGTAAATCCCGGCCGGCAAATTGCTGGCCCGGAAATCATAGGCATGAGGCCGGCCGCCGTAGGCCGCCGCCATTCCGCCGCGCCGGACAAGATGCGATTGGTTCGCAACAACCTGCGAGGCCACTCATGCCGCATCCCATCCGATCCCGCCTGCTCGGCTCCACCGTCCTTCTCGCCGTCCTGATGCCGGCTGCGCCGCACGCCCAGACGGCGGAAAGCCCGGCCGCCGGACCGCCGCCGGCCGCCATCCTGCTGCCGGAACTCCAGGTGACCGGAACGGGCGGCGGCGCGGCGGACGGGCTGGTCGCCACCAGCAGCGCCACCGGCACCAAGACCGACACGCCGCTGCGCGAGAACCCGCAATCGGTGTCGGTCGTCACCCGCGAGCAGATGGACGCCCAGGGCGCCCTGTCGGTGTCGGAGGCGCTGCGCTACACCCCCGGCGTCGTCGCCGGGCTCGGCAATTCCGACAACCGCTACGACCAGATCACGCTGCGCGGCTTCAACGCCACCACGCTGGGGCTGTTCCGCGACGGGCTGCGCCAGATGTCGAACCAGATGACGACGCGGATCGAACCCTTCGGGCTGGAGCGGGTCGAGGTGCTGCGCGGGCCGGCCTCGGTTCTCTACGGCCAGGGTGCGCCGGGCGGGCTGGTCAACGCCATCACCAAGCGGCCGACCGACCAGCCGCTGCACGTCCTGGACCTCCAGGCCGGCAGCCACGACCGCTTCCAGGGGGCCTTCGACCTCGGCGGACCGGTGGCCGGCGGGGACGGCACCCTGCTCTACCGGCTGACCGGCCTCGTCCGCGACAGCGACGCCCAGGTCGATCACACCAAGGACGACCGCGTCTACATCGCTCCGGCCCTGACCTGGCGGCCGACCGACTCCACCAGCCTGACGCTGCTCGCCAGCTACCAGAAGGACGAGGGCGGGACGCCGAGCCCGCTTCCCGCCGTCGGCACGATCCTGCCCAACGCCAACGGCCGCATCCCGATGAACCGTTTCTCCGGCGACCCGGCGCTGGACAGCTTCGAGCGCAAGCAATATTCCGCCGGCTGGCTGTTCGAGCAGCGCCTCGACGATGTCTGGCGCCTGCGCCAGACCACGCGCTACGACCGGCTGGAGTTCGACCAGTCCAACCTCTACGCCTACACGCCGCTGACCGCGACGGGAACCACGGTCAACCGCATGGCCTACCGGTTCGGCGTGAACGCCGACCTGCTGGGCAGCGACAGCCAGGTCCAGGCCGACTGGCGCGCCGGGCCGGTGACCGTCACCTCGCTGTTCGGCGTCGACTACCGCTACAACCGTGAGAGCTTCTACCAGTACAGCGGCAGCGCCCCGCCGCTGAATCTCTATCAGCCGGTCTACGGGCAGGCCGTCGCCAACCCGTCCGTCCTGTCGGCGGACAGCGTGACGCGGATCCACCAGATCGGCCTCTACACCCAGCAGCAGGCGAAGGTTGCCGACCGGCTGGTCCTGACGCTCGGCGGCCGGCAGGACTGGGCACGCAACCGCAGCACCAACAACCGCACCGGCCTGACCACGACCCAGTCCGACGGTGCCTTCACCTGGCGGGCGGGTGCCGCCTGGCTGTTCGACAGCGGCCTGACCCCTTACGCCAGCTACGCCACCTCCTTCGCCCCGGTCAGCGGCACCGATTTCGCCGGACGCGCCTTCAGCCCGTCGGAGGCGCGGCAGGTCGAGGCCGGCGTGAAGCTCCAGCCGGCCGGCATGAGCAGCTTCTTCACCGCCGCGTGGTTCGACCTGACCCAGACCAACGTGCAGACCACCGACACCGCCCACACCGGCTTCCAGGTGCAGACCGGCGAGGTGCGGACCACCGGCATCGAACTGCAGGCGGTCGCCAGCCTCGGCGACGGCCTCAGCCTGATCGGCGCCTATACATGGCAGGATCCGGAAATCACCAGGAGCAACGGCATCGACCGCGGCATGCGGCCGACCGGGGTGCCGCGCCGGATCGCGTCGGGCTGGGCCGACTACACGGTGCCGGACGGCCCGCTGGCCGGGCTGGGCGGCGGCGCCGGGCTGCGCCATGTCGGCGCCACCGCCGGCAGCGCCGACAACAGCCTGACCGTACCGTCGGTGACGCTGGTCGATGCCGCCATCCGCTATGATTTCGGCAAATGGCGGGCCTCGCTGAACGCCAGCAACCTGTTCGACCGCTATTACGTCGCCAGCTGCTCGTCGCTCGCCAACTGCAGCATCGGCTACGGGCGCACCGTCACCGCCGGCCTGCGTTACTCCTGGTGACCGCCATGAAGACCCGCGCTTTCGCCTTCGCGCTGATCGGCGCGCTCTATTTCACGCAAGGAATCCCGCTCGGGCTGGCGATGGAGGCGCTGCCCGGCCTGCTGCGCCAGCAGGGCGCGCCGCTCGACCGGCTGGCCTTCCTGCCCCTGGTCGGGCTGCCCTGGGTGCTGAAATTCCTGTGGGCGCCGCTGGTCGACGACCGCTGGTCGCCGCGGCTCGGCCGGCGGCGGAGCTGGGTGCTGCCGATGCAGGGGCTGGTGCTGCTCTGCCTGCTGGCCGCAGCGGCGCTCGGCCTGTCCGCTGATACCGCCGGGATGGCCGTCGCGCTCTTCGCCGTCGCCTCCCTCGCCAGCGCCACCCAGGACACCGCGACGGACGGCCTTGCCGCCGAACGCTTCGCCGGCCCGGATCTGGCGCGGGCCAACGGCCTCCAGGTCGCGGGCACGATGACCGGCTTCTTCTTCGGCGGGTCGGGCTGCCTGACCATCGCCGGGCTGTTCGGCACTCGGGCGGCGCTGCTGTCGGTGGCCTCGGTGGTCGCGGCCGGGCTGCTGCTCGCCCTGCTGTGGCGGGAACCGGCGGCGGCAGCCGCCCCGCGCGGCGGCGCCAGCCTGGGCGGCTTCCTGCGCCGGCCGGGCTCCCTGCGGCTGCTGGCCGTCGCGCTGCTGTCGGCGGTGACGGCCAGTGCCGGTTTCGGGCTGTGGAAGCTGTTCCTGCTCGATTCCGGCTGGTCGCTGGCGGAGGTCGGGCGTCTCGGGCTGGCCAGCGGCGCGGTGACGGTGGCGCTGGGATGCGGCGGCGGCGCCTGGCTGGTCGGGCGGCTGGGGGCCTGGCCGGTGCTGGCGCTCGGGCTGGCGGCCTCCCTGTCGGCCGCCGCCGGCTGGGGCGCGCAGGCCCTGGGCATGGCTTCCGCCACCTGGGTCGCCGGGCTGGCGGCCGGGCTGGGGGCGGCCGGAACCGGGGCCGCGTCGGTGGCGGCGATGGCGCTGGCGATGGGCTTCGCCGCCCGTGCCGGGCAGGCCGGCACCGACATGACCGCGGTCCAGAGCACGCGCGACCTCGGCGAGATCGGCACCTCGGCCGCCGTCACCGGGCTGGCGGCGGGGCTCGGCTACGGCACCGCCTTCGCGGGCATGGGGGCCGCGGCGCTGCTGGCGCTCGCCGCCGTCGCCGCCGCCCACCGGACCGCCCCTCTGCGCAGCGCCGGCGAGGAGTTGCGCGCATGAGCCGCCGGATCGCCCCGCGCCGGATGAACCTGCGCCGGCTTTGGGGGTGGCTGCACCGCTGGCTGGGGCTGTCGGCCGGGCTGCTCGCGGCCCTGCTCGGGCTGTCCGGCGCCGCGCTGGTGCTCAAGGGCCCCCTGCTGCGCTGGGAACTGGGGACGATGCTGGAGGCGCCGGAGACCGGCGGGCGCTCGCCGCCCGACGCCTGGGTGACGGCCGCCCTTGCCGCCCATCGCGGGCCGGGAACCGTGATGTCGGTGACGGCTCCCCATGCCGGGCCGATCCCGGCAGCCAGCGCCCTGCTGTTCCTTTCCGAACCGGTGCCGGGAGGCGGGGTGCGCCATCCGATGATCGCCGTCGATCCCGGCGGCGGCCCCGACCGGCCACGGGTGCTGGGCGCCGTGATCTTCGAGGACACATGGTTCAGCCTGCTGCTCGGCTTCCACCGCTCGCTTCTGGCGGGGCCGCCCGGAGGAACGGCGGTCGCCCTCTGCGGCCTGCTGCTGGCCCTGTCGCTCGGCAGCGGCCTCCTGCTGTGGTGGCCGCGCGGCGGCCCGGGGAGATCTGGAGGGAGAACCGGCTGGCGGCAGGCGCTGCTGCCGTCCCGGCGACCCTCGCCGGCCGGGAGGCTGCGCGCCCTGCACGGTGCTGCCGGGCTGTGGCTGCTGGCTCCGCTGGCCGTCCTCGCCCTGTCGGGAACGCTGCTCGCGCGGCCGGACTGGCTCCCGCTGCGCGCCGTCTCAAAACCCGCCGCCCCCGCCGCCACCCCGGGACCGACGGCTCCGGAGCCGTCCGTCTGCGCCGGGCCGCCGGATTTGCCCCAGGCCATCCGGACCGCCGTCGCCGCCCACCCCGGCCGGGTGTTCCGCAGCGCCGGTGCCGGGCCTGGACCGGACGCCCCCTTCCTCATCGCCTTCGTGGACGGGCTGGTCCTGGTGGACCGCCGTTGCGGCATGGCGCGGGCCGCCACGGCAGCGGACGGACCGCCGACGCAGGCGATGCGCCGTCTGCTCGGCGGTCTGCACGCCGACCTGATGCTGGGGACCGCCGGGCAGGCCCTGGTGTTCACCGCCGGGCTGGCGCTGCCGCTGTTCTACGTGACAGGATTGTGGGTCTGGCTGCGCGGCCGGCGAAACCGCCGGGCCGGCCGAACCCGCCGGGCGGCGGTGGAGGCCGCCCGCCATGGATAGGCGGCTCCTCGCGCTGCTGCGGCCGGACTGGCGCCTTGCCCTGCTGGCGACGGCGGCCGGGCTCGGGGTGCTGGCGGTGCAGGCCGCGCAGAGCGTCCTGCTGGCGATCGCCCTCGCCGCCGTCCTGGCGGGCGGCGATCCGATGCCGCCTCTTGCTGCCGCCGGCCTGCTGCTGGTGGCGCGCGCATCGCTGTCCTGGGGCGGCGAGGCCATTGCCCTGCGGTTGGGCGGCCGGGCCGCCGCCGCCTTGCACGACTGGCTGGCCGGGCATCTGCTGGCGCTCGGCCCCGCCTATGCCGCCGACCATCCGGACGGCGCGCTGGCACATCTGCTGTCCGGCGGAGCCGAGGCGGCGGCGGCCGCCGCCGGCCGTTACCTGCCGGCGCTCGGCACCGTCTTGATCGGCTGCCCCCTGCTTCTCGCCGGCATCGCCTGGGTGGACGGACGGTCGGCGCTGCTGCTCGCCGGCGTCGCCGCGGCGGCGGTACTGGTCGACCCGGTCTGGCTGCGCTGGCAACGGCCGCGCACCGCCGGGGTCTTCGCGGCGATGGCCGGTTTTTCCGCCCTCCTGCTCGACAGCCTGCGCGGCCTGCCGACCCTGAAGGCGTTCGGCGCCTCCGGCCGGCGGCGGCGGGAGCTGGCGCTGCTGGCCTCCGCCCTGCGGACCGGGTCGATGCGGACGCTGCGCGTCACGCTGCTGCGCGGCGGCCTGAACGGGGCGCTGAGCCTCGGCGGCACCGCCGCCATCGCCGCCTGGGGCAGCCTGCGGCTGGCACAGGGGGAGATGGCGCCGCTGGAGCTGCTTCTATGCCTGCTGCTGGCGCGCGACCTCTTCCGGCCGATCGAGCGGCTGGAGCGTGCGTTCCACGCCGCCTGGGGCTGGGCCGAGGCCGGCGGGCCGGTCGGCGAATTCCTCGACACCGCAGCGGAGCCGCGTCCGGCGATGGTGGCCGCCGCGCCCACGCGGTTCGACATCCGGTTCGAGGGGGTCGGCCACCGCTACCCCGGTCAGGCGGACCCCGCGCTGTTCGACGTCACCTTCGCCGTGCCCCAGGGTGCGATGGTGGCGGTCGTGGGGCCGTCCGGGGCGGGCAAATCCACCATCGCCCAACTCCTGACCCGGTTCCGCGCGCCGGACCGCGGATGCATCCGGATTGGCGGCACCGACATCGCCGCCCTGGCGCCGGAGGCGCTGCGCCGGCTGATCGCCGTGGTTCCGCAGGATCCCGTGCTGTTCCCCGGCACCATCGCCGCCAACCTGCGTCTCGCCCGGCCCGGTGCCGGCGTCGCGGCGCTGCGGGCGGCGGCGCGGGTCGCGCAGCTCGACGCCGAGATTCTCGCCCTGCCGCAGGGCTACGGCACGATGCTGGGCGACCATGGCGCGGGGCTGTCGGGCGGGCAGCGGCAACGCCTCGCCATCGCGCGCGCGGTGCTGCGGGATGCGCCGGTCCTCCTGCTGGACGAGGCGACCTCCGCCGTCGATCCGGCGGCGGAGGCGGCGATCCGCGACGCCCTCGCCACCTTCGGGCGCGGCCGGACCGTCCTGGTCATCGCCCACCGCCTGTCCACCGTCCGTCGCGCCGATCGCATCCTGGTTCAGGAGGCCGGGCTGATCGTCGAGCAGGGCACCCATGAGACGCTGATGGCAGCCGGTGGGCTCTACGCCCGGCTCGTCGCGGCGCAGGAGACGATCCGATGAGAGCGACCCGGCGCAGCCTGTTCCGGTGCAATCCGTTCTGGTCCGACCCGTCCTGGCATGATTTGGCGGCTCTGCTGCCGATGGTCGCCCGCCGCCCGCGCGGCTTCGCCCTCGCCCTCCTCGCCGGTGCCGTCGCCCAGCTTGCGGCGGTGGCGACGCCCGCCGCCGGGGCGTGGCTGGCTGGGCGGGCGCTGGGCGGGGCCGGGCCGGAGATGCTGGAACCCGGCATCGCCCTGCTCGGGCTGCTGGTGCCGGCCACGGCGCTCGGACGCTGGTGGCAGGGCCATGCCTCGCACGACCTCGCCTTTTCGCTGATCGAGACCCTGCAACTGGATCTCTACGACGGGTTGGAGCGTTCGGCACCCGATGGGCGGCGGGGCGGGGATGTCGCCGCCACGGCGACCGCCGATGCCGAACTGATGGAATGGGCCTTCGCCCATCTGCTGGGCGACAGTGTCGGCGCCCTGCTGGTTCCGCTGGCAGCGCTGGCGGCGCTCGCCTGGATCGGCCCGGCGGTGGCGCTCACGGTGGCGCCGGTCCTGCCGGTCCTGCTGCTGCTCCCGGTCTGGCTCGCCCGCCGGGGCGGCGGGGCCGGGCTGGCCTTGCGCGACTGGGTGGGGCTGCTGAACGCCGTGACCGTCGAAGGCGTGCGGGGGCTCGCCGATCTGGTCGGCCTCGGCGCCGGGGAGCGCTGGCGCCGCCGCGTCGCCCGGCTGACCGTCGCCGTCGCCGCGGCGCGGCGGCGGCAGGGCCGCTGGTCGGGGCTGGAAACGACGGCAACCGAGGCGCTGCCGGCCCTGGCGGGCCTCCTCGCCGTCGCGTCGGGCGCCGGTCTGGTCGCGGCCGGACGGCTGGAGGCGACGTCGCTGCCGCTGCTGCTCGCGCTGGCCGCCGCCCTGCCGGCACCGCTGGCGGAGATCGCGCAGGCCACCCGCCGGCTCGGCGAACTCGGTCCGGCGGCGACGCGCATCCTGGCCATCCTGCGTCTGCCGCCCGCTATACCCGATGCAGGAGGCGCGAAGCCGCCGGAGCGGCACGACATCCGCTTCGACGCCGTCACCTTCGCCCATCCCGGACGGCCGCCCTGCCTGCTGGACGTCAGCTTCACCGTCGGGCAGGGCGGGTTCGTCGCGCTGTCCGGCCCGTCCGGCGGTGGCAAGAGCACCTGCCTCGACCTTCTCCTTCGCCTGCGCGAGGCGCAGGGGGGGCGGATCCTGATCGGCGGGCGGGACATCCGCCTGCTGCGCGAGGCCGACCTGCGGCGCCTGATCGCGCCGGTCCTCCAGGACATCCATCTGTTCGACGCCAGTGTTGCCGACAACATCGCGCTGGGCCGCCCCGACGCCGGCCGGGACATGATCGAACGGGCGGCCCGGCTGGCCGGCATCCATGATGCGATCGCCACCCTGCCGGGCGGCTACGACGCCCGTTGCGGCAAGCAGGGAACCCGGCTGTCGGGCGGCCAGCGGCAGCGCCTCGCCCTGGCCCGCGCCCTGCTCATGGAGGCTCCCATCCTGCTGCTGGACGAGGCGACCGCCAATCTGGACGCCATCGGCGAAATGGCTCTGCGCGATGCCATCGCCCGCATCCGTGCCGAGCGCGGGACGACCGTGCTGATGGTGGCGCACCGGCCGGCGACCCTGCGCATGGCCGATCGCGTGCTGCTCCTGGATGGAGGCCGGGTGAACTAGAAGCTGCGGCACCCGGCCTGCATCCACCCGGCCTGCATCCAGGGTGGCGTCACGCGCGCGTCGATAAAAGTTCCCCCAACTCTCAGAAAATATTCCTATAATAGGCAGGTTCCAATCTTCACCCGTGGAGGACAGCCATGCCGATCGACGCCCGCACCCTCAATCAGGACAGCCTTCCCTGCTGGGCCGCCGAGCCGCCGGTTCCGCCCGACGGGTCGCTGGTCCCCGGATCCCAGTTCCATGAAGAGCAATGGATCATGGCCGCCGGCATGCTGGCGCGCGGCAACAGCTTCCAGCAGGTCGCCCGTGCCATGGGATGCAGCCGCACCACCCTGTGGCGGGCCTATTACGGCTCCAAGGATTTCCGCGTCCGGGTGTGGTGGGAGCGGCAGGCGCTGAGCCGGGAGGCCGAGTTGCGGCTCTCCTCGCTGCGCGCCCTGGTGGCCGAGCAGATCGAACGGCTGGTCACGTCCGGCGACCCCTCGACGGTGCGCTGGCTGGCCGAGCGGCTCGGCCTGTTCACCGGCCTCGACGCCATGGCCGGCGCCGACCGTCCCCATTCTCCGGCACCGGCCGCGGCAGCCTCCGCCGCGCCGCCCGCCGGCAATTCACCCGCCCCCGATCCGTTCGGCCCCACCCCGTTCGCCGTCACGGTTCCGGAACTCGACGACGATCTGCCCGGGGAACTGCGCGAACGCCTGCCGCCCGATGCGGCGACCATCGCCGCCATCCTCGCCTGTCCGGAGGCCGAGGGGCCGAAGGGCGTCTATCCCTGGACCCTCAACCCGGACGAGCCCTTCCCGAATCTCGCGCCGGTGCCCGAGGCGCGCCGGGGGAGCCGCCGGGGCGCGGCCTTCTCCCGCCGCCTGTAAGGCCGGCAGAAGGATGGAACACCGGCGGAAAACCGTTCCACGCCGTTCCAGGTCGCCGCCCTGGCCCCCCGCCGCCGCCGGACCGCTCAGCCCGCGAAATCGGGCTTGCCGGCCAGGATGTTGCCGGTGACGGTCCTGATGTCGCGCAGGCCGCACATCGCCATGGTGACGTCCATCTCCTTGCGGATGATCTCCAGGCACTGGGACACGCCGGCCTCGCCGCCGGCCCCCAGCCCGTAGAGGAAGGCGCGGCCGATGAAGGTGCCCTTGGCCCCCAGCGCCAGCGCCTTGACCACGTCCTGGCCGGAGCGGATGCCGCCGTCCATCAGCACCTCGATGCGGTCGCCGACCGCCTCGACGATGGCCGGCAATGCGGCGATGGAGGAGATCGCGCCGTCGAGCTGGCGCCCGCCATGGTTGGAGACGATCAGCGCGTCGGCCCCGGTCTCCGCCGCCATCACCGCGTCTTCCGGATCGAGGATGCCCTTGAGGATCAGCTTGCCGCCCCAGCGGTCGCGGATGCGGCGCACGTCGTCCCAGTTCAGCGCCGGGTCGAACTGCTCCGCCGTCCAGGAGGACAGCGAGGACAGGTTGCTGACGCCGGAGGCGTGGCCGACGATGTTGCGGAAGGTGCGGCGCTCGGTGCGCAGCATGTTCAGGCACCAGCGCGGCTTGGTCGCCATGTTGAGGATGTTGCGCGGCGTCAGCTTCGGCGGGGTGGACAGGCCGTTCCTGATGTCCTTGTGGCGCTGGCCGAGGATCTGGAGGTCCAGCGTCAGCACCAGGGCCGAGCAGCCGGCCGCCTTGGCGCGGTCGATCAGCTTGTCGATGAAGGCGCGGTCGCGCATGACGTAGAGCTGGAACCAGAAGGGCTTGTCGGTGTTCTCGGCCACGTCCTCGATCGAGCAGATGCTCATGGTCGACAGGGTGAAGGGGACGCCGGCCTTGGCTGCGGCGCGGGCGGCCAGGATCTCGCCGTCGGCATGCTGCATCCCGGTCAGCCCGGTCGGCGCCAGCGCCACCGGCATCGCCACCGGCTGGCCGGCCATCGTGCTGGCCAGCGTCCGGTTGGTCATGTCCACCGCCACGCGCTGGCGCAGCTTGATCCGGGCGAAGTCGGACTCGTTGGCGCGGTAGGTCTGCTCGGTGTAGGAGCCGGAATCCGCGTAATCGTAGAACATCCGCGGCACGCGCCATTCCGCCAGCTGCCGCAGATCCTCGATGCAGGTGACGGGCCGGTCGGTGAACAGGGTCGCCCAGCGCGACGGCGGCCGCGCGGAGGGCATGCGAACGGAGGTCATGGGACGTGTCTCGACGGTTGCGCATGAAACGGAAGGGGGTAGGATTTGGCCATCCCCTCCGCACATCGTCAAGCATGCCCGCGGCGCAGGCGACGATTTGCGCGCCGTTTGGCTGGCTGTCCGGGCCGGTCAGCGCGCCGGACCGCTCCTGCGCTTGGGCTTGGCGCCGTTCTTCGCACCGCCTCCGGTGCTGGCGGAGTTGGGCGGCGTCATCATGGCCTTCAGCGCCGCCGACTGGTTGCGCTTCGCCGCCGAGACGGCCGCCGCGGTCCACATGCCGGTGGCGTGGCTGGTGGCGCGGTTTGCCCAGGACAGCCACGCGCTCATGAAGGGGTTCTTGGTCATCACAGGGCGACTCCGGAGTTGAGGGTGATGCGGGACCAACAGCGCCGGGCCGCGAATGTCGCACTGCACAAAAGGCCATGTCCGCATCGCCCGGTTTTTCGGCAGGGCAGCCGGCTTTTTAAGCAAGTGCCGCTCTTTCCGACGGCCTTCCCCGCCGCCATGACCGTCGGCCGGGCGGGGCCTTTGCTGGCATGTCGGTTGCTTGACTGCCGGACGGGCAGCGTGACGGCGGGGGCGGGGCATATGGAGAATGAGCGCGGGACCGGCGACGGCGGGACGGGCGCCATGGCCTTGCGCTTCCTGCGTGTCGCCCGGCTGTGCCGCATCCGCGACGTCGAGCGGCTGCTGGCGGTCGGCGCGCTGGTCCGCGACATCGGCGGCCTGATCCACGTGCTGCAGGCCGAACGCGGCGCCTCCTCGATCTATCTCGGATCCTGCGGCAAGCGCTTCGCCACCGACCGCGCCGGCCGGGTCGCCGAGGCGCTGGCGCTGGAGGCGGTGCTGCGCGACCGGCTGGACCATCTCGACGAGCAGCTCGACCGCATGAGCTCGGGCGCCCGCTTCTACGGCCGGGTCGCCGGCGCACTGCAGGCGCTGGACCGGCTGCCGGCGCTGCGGGATCAGGTGGCCTCGCTGGCGCTGGTGCCGCAGGATTCGGTCAAGGCCTTCACCGACGTGATCGGCCATCTGCTGGCCGTGCTGGTCGAGGCGGCGGACATCGCCGCCGATCCGGCGATCTCGCGGGCGCTGGTCGCGCTGTTCAACATCGTCCAGGGCAAGGAGTTCGCCGGGCAGGAGCGGGCGACGGCCGGCGCCGGCTTCTCGCGCGGGCGGTTCGACGGGGCGGACCATGCCCGGCTCATTCAGCTGATCGACGCGCAGAACCGTGCCTTCCGCATCTTCTCCGAGTTTGCCGACCCGGCCCACACTGCCGCCTTCCGCGCCGCCCTGTCCGACCCGGCGGTGACGGAGGTGGAGCGGATGCGGGCGGTTGCGCTCGCCGACGGCGCCCGCCATGGCGAGCTGTCCGGCATCGCGCCGGAAGCCTGGTTCGAGCAGGCCACCCGCCGGATGGACCGGATGAAGACGGTCGAGGACCGGCTGACCGGGGATCTGCGCCTGCTGTGCGAGGCGAAGCTGGCCCAGGCGCGCGCCGACCTGGAGCAGACCGACCTGGAGCAGGCCGCCCTGCATAGTCCCGATGCCGCGATGCCGGTCGCCATGATGCTGGTCGATGCCGGTTCGCCGCTGCCTGGAGGGCCGTCGCTGCCGGGGCAGGAGGACGCCGGGCTGTTCGCGCCGGACGGGCTGCCGCCCAGGCTGATGCGCTCGGTCCTCGACGTGGTGCAGGCGCAGTCACAGCGGCTGCGCGACGTCAGCCTGGAGCTGGAGACGGCGAAGGCGGCCCTGAACGAGCGCAAGGTGATCGACCGCGCCAAGGGCCTGCTGATGTCGACCCGCAACCTGTCGGAGGAGGAGGCCTACAAGCTGATCCGCAAGACCGCGATGAACCAGAACAAGCGCATCATCGAGGTGGCCGAGGCGATCCTCAGCATGTCGGACATCCTGCGCGGCGTGACCACGGGGGGAGGCTGAACCGCGGCAGCCCCTCTCCCGCCGGAGGAGAGGGGCTGCCGGAACCGGCTCTACTTCATCGAGGGGAAGGCGAATTGGGCGCCCTCGCGCAGGCCGCCGGTCGGCCAGCGCTGGGTGATGGTCTTGCGCCGGGTGTAGAAGCGCACCCCGTCCGGACCATAGGCCGACAGGTCGCCGAACAGTGACCGCTTCCAGCCGCCGAAGCTGTGATAGGCGACCGGGACCGGCAGCGGCACGTTGATGCCGACCATGCCGACCTTGATCATGTCGCTGAAATAGCGGGCGGCCTCGCCGTCGCGGGTGAACAGGCAGGTGCCGTTGCCGTATTCGTGGCCGTCGATCAGGTCCATGCCCTCCTGCATCGTCTTCACCCGGACGAGGCAGAGGACCGGGCCGAAGATCTCCTCCCGGTAGATGGTCATCTCCGGGGTGACGCGGTCGAACAGGCAGCCGCCCAGGAAGTTGCCGTTCTCGTGGCCCGGCACCACCAGCCCGCGGCCGTCCACCACCAGCTCGGCCCCCTCGGAGACGCCCTGGTCGACATAGGCCCTGACCTTGTCATGGTGGGCGCGGGTGACCAGCGGCCCCATCTCGCAGCCGGCCGAGGTGCCGGCGCCGACCTTCAGGGCGCGGAGTGCGACGGACAGCTTCTCCACCAGCCGGTCGGCGACCTCGTCGCCCACCGCGACGACGACGGAGATCGCCATGCAGCGCTCGCCGCAGGAGCCGTAGGCCGCCCCCATCAGCGCGCTGACCGCGTTGTCGAGGTCGGCGTCGGGCATGACGATGGCGTGGTTCTTGGCCCCGCCCAGCGCCTGCACCCGTTTGCCGTGGGCGCTGGCGGTGGCATAGACATATTCGGCGATCGGGGTGGATCCGACGAAGCTGACGCCCTGCACCCGCGGGTCGGTCAGCAGCGTGTCGACCGCCTCCTTGTCGCCGTTGACGACGTTCAGCACCCCCGGCGGCAGCCCGGCCTGCTCGGCCAGCTGGGCGACGAGGAGGGCGGCGCTCGGGTCGCGCTCCGACGGTTTTAGAATGAAAGTGTTGCCGCAGGCGATGGCGATGGGATACATCCACAGCGGCACCATCGCCGGGAAGTTGAAGGGCGTGATCCCTGCAACGACTCCCAGCGGTTGGAACTCCGACCAGCTGTCGATGGCCGGGCCGACATTCTTGGAGAACTCGCCTTTCAGCAGCTCCGGGACGCCGCAGGCATATTCGACATTCTCGATGCCGCGGGTCAGCTCGCCGAGGGCATCGTCCAGCACCTTGCCATGTTCCTGGGTGATCAGCGCGCAGACGCGCTCGGCATTCTCCTCCAGCAGCTGCTTGAAGCGGAACATGACGCGGGCGCGCTTGGCCGGCGGCGTGGCGCGCCAGCCCGGAAAGGCGGCCTCGGCGGCGGCGATCGCCTCCTCGACCGTCTTGCGGCCGGCGAGTGCGACCTGACCGGTCACCTCGCCGGTTGCCGGGTTGACGATGTCGGCGGTGCGGCTGCCGGCGGGGGCATCGGTCTTGCCGCCGATCAGGTGCGGGACGATGGGCATGGGACGGTTCCTGGAGGGGTGTTCGGTGTGCGAGGTTTTGCCCCCACCCTGACCCTCCCCCGCTGCGCAGGGGAGGGAATTGGGGATGCTATGGACTTTCTCCCTCCCCCGCCCAGCGGGGGAGGGTCGGGGTGGGGGGAGTGCGGAGCGAGTGCCCTTACGCGGTCGCCTGGATGGCGTCGGCGACGACGTTGAACAGCCGGTCGAGATCCTCGCGCTCGCTGATGAAGTGCGGGCCAAACTGCAGGGTGTCGCCGCCGTAGCGCACGTAATAGCCGGCGTCCCAACACTTCATGGCGATCTCGTAGGGGCGCCGGGCCGGCTCGCCGGGCAGGGGGGCGATCTGCACCGCGCCGGCAAGGCCGCAGTTGCGGATGTCGGCGACGTTCTTCAGGCCCTTCAGCCCGTGGATCAGGTCTTCGAAATGCGGCATCAGCGCCGCGGCCTTGTCGGCCAGCTTCTCGCGCTCGAACAGCTCCAGTGCGGCGAGGCCGGCGGCGCAGGCGACGGGGTGGGCGGAGTAGGTGTAGCCGTGCGGGAACTCGACCAGATACTCGGGTCCGCCATTGTCCATGAAGGTCTGGTAGATCTCGTGGCTGGCGACCACCGCGCCCATCGGCACGGCGCCGTTGGTCAGGCCCTTGGCGACGTTCATGATGTCCGGCACGACGCCGAAGTAATCGGCGCCGAAGGCGGTGCCCATACGGCCGAAGCCGGTGATGACCTCATCGAAGATCAGCAGGATGCCGTGCTTGGTGCAGATCTCGCGCAGGCGCTGGAGATAGCCCTTGGGCGGCGGCAGCACGCCGGCCGATCCGGCCATCGGCTCCACCACCACCGCGGCGATGTTGGAGGCGTCATGCAGGGCGACAAGATCCTCCAGCGCGTCGGCGAGGTGGGCACCCTCGTCCGGCATGCCCTTGGTGAAGACGTTCTGCGGCAGCAGGGTGTGGGGCAGGTGGTCGGCATCGACGCCGGTGCCGAACAGCTTGCGGTTGCCGACGATGCCGCCCAGGCTGGTGCCGCCGAAATTGACGCCGTGATAGCCCTTGACCCGGCCGATCAGCTTGGTCTTGGCCGGCTGCCCCTTCATCCGCCAATAGGCCCGCGCCAGCTTCAGCGAGGTGTCGGCGGCCTCCGAGCCGGAATTGACGAAGAAGACATGGTCGAGCCCGGCCGGCGTCATCGAGGCCAGCTTGTGCGCCAGCTTGAAGGCGGCGGGGTGGCCGTACTGGAAGGCCGGGCTGTAGTCGAGCGTGCCGATCTGGCGGGCAACCGCCTCGGCGATCTCGCTGCGGCAATGGCCGGCACCGCTGCACCACAGGCCGGACAGGCTGTCATAGATCTTGCGGCCCTGCGCGTCCCAGTACCAGGCGCCTTCGGCCTTCATCATCATCCGCGGGTTCTTCTTGAACTCGCGGTTGGCGGTGAAGGGCATCCAGTGGGCGTCGAGTTCCTCGCGGGTCACGCCGGCCGCCCGGTCGGTGCCGAAGCCGGGATTGCCGTGCTCGAAGTCGTTGTCCAGGGGGGCCATGCCGCCGGTCTCCTGCTGATGGGGTGGTGTGCAGGAGTGTGCCGGGGCGGTCGCTGTGGTTAAATCCAAACCATGCGAACCTCACGTAAGCGCCGGCTTACCTGACAGAGACCGGACATGAGCAAGCCGAGCCACACGCTGCCCGCCGTCGCCGATGCCGACATCCGCCTGCTGCGCGTCTTCCTGACCGTGGTCGAGTGCGGCGGCTTCTCCGCGGCGGAGGTCGAGCTGAACATCAGCCGCGCCGCCATCAGCCAGCACATGGCCGACCTGGAGCGCCGGCTCGGGCTGACGCTGTGCCGGCGCGGCCGGGGCGGCTTCCGGCTGACCGAGGAAGGGCAGTTGGCCCACGAGGCCGCGCTGCGCCTGCTGGCCGGGCTGGAGAGCTTCCGCAGCGAGATCAACGCGGCGCATGGGCGGCTGCGCGGCGAACTCAACATCGGCATCACCGACAACCTCGTCACCATGCCGCGCATGCGGGTGACCAACGCTCTGCGCGGCCTGAAGCGCGAGGCGCCGGAGGTGCGGGTCAACATCCGCATGATCCCGCCCAACGAGATCGAGCGCGGCGTGCTGGACGGCCGGCTGCATGTCGGCGTGGTGCCCGACCGCCGCGCCCTGCCCGGTCTGGAGCGGGTGACGCTCTACGAGGAGGAGTCGCGGCTCTACTGCGGCCGGGGCCATCCGCTGTTCGACGCGCCCACCGGGACCGTCACCCGCGAGGCGGTGGAGGCGGCCGATGCCGTCGCCCCGACCCAGGCCCAGCCGCCCCACGCGCTGACCGCCACCGCGACCGCCACCGACCGCGAGGGCGTGGCCTTCCTGCTGCTGACCGGCTGCTACATCGGCTTCCTGCCGGTGCATTACGCCGCCCAATGGGTGGAGCGCGGCACCATGCGGGCGCTGCTGCCGGACAGCCACCATTACCGGGTGGGCTTCAGCGCGGTGACCAAGAAGGGGGTGCCGCCGAACCTCGTGCTCGAACGCTTCATGACCCTGCTGGAGCGGCCGGACGAGGGCTGACTCCAGCTGCTATTGCATCGTCCGCAGCGGCGAGAAGGGCAGGCCAGCCTGGTCGAGCGCGCGGTCGATCACCTCGTCGGATTTCTGGTCGAACAGCTGCAGCAGCAGGTCGTCGACCATCCAGTCGTTGGTCGGGGTGCAGGCGGTGAACAGCTCGCTGATCACCTCGGCCTGGAAATCCTCGCGCGACGCCTCGGCGCCCTCATAGCCCAGCCGCTTGGCGACGCCGACCGCGACCTGGAAGGGCTGGAGCAGGCCGGGGGCGACGACTGCCTTCTTCAGCAGCGCCGCCATGCCGAGCTCGCCGTCGTCCCAGGCGAGCCGGCGGGCATTGTCCGGCGGGATGGCAGCGCGCAGCGCCATGCCGGAGACGAACAGCGACACGTCGCCGGCGCACAGCGCGCGGAACAGCAGGACCGGCGTCAGGCGGCGGTTGGCATGCAGCCACTGGATCACGGCCTCGATATCCTCGGCGCCGCGCAGCACCGGGCGCAGCAGGCGCATGGTCGCCGCCTCCCGCCCGCGCTCGACCAGCCGCTCGACCAGCTCGCGCGACAGGCCGTGCGCCTGCATCAGGGTGGTGCGCATGCTGTCGGAGACGAAGGCGACCACCCGCTCCACCATCGCCAGCGACAGGCCGGGACGGGTCGCCGCCGCCTCGCTGACCATGCGGACGCGGCCGAAGCGGTCGAGCGCGCGGCTCATCGCGCTGTCCGGCAGTTCGGCGCCGTCGTTGCGCAGGAGCGCGGTCACGGCGACGACGTTGCCGCGCTCGGCGATCGCGCCGGAGACGCGGGCGGAGACCCTGGACCGGCTGGCCACCGCGACATGCTTGCCTGAATCGGGATCGGACAGCACGTCGAGCAGCAGGTCGTCGGTCAGCCCCGCCGCGTCGCGCAGGATGGGAAAGGCCACCCGGCCGACGTCGCGGACCAGCCGTTCGGCCAGATCCCCGGTCAGCAGCGGGCTGTTGCGAAGCTGCCAGGCGACCGCCTCGCGCACCGCGACTTGGGCATCCCCGGCGAAGCAATGGACCACCTCGATCGCCAGCGACCGTTCGGCCGGGCTGAGGGTGCCGGCCTCCAGGTCTTGGAACAGCTTGCTCATCGTCTCGATCCGAGTCTGCGCGGTGGGCGAGGCGAGCAGCCGTTCGACATCCTTCGACGACAGGGAATTGGGAGGGAGGGCGTCGGGTATGGGAGCGTCTGGCATGGGGGCATCCGGCTGCGGCATCGGTCGAAATCCAGTCAGTCGAAATCGAGGCACGAATAACGGATCATGTCGCCCCACAGCCGGTCGAGCCGGCGGAGCGTGCGATAGCTGGCCTTCAGGTCGCGGACTTCGGTCTCGTTGCGCACCAGCGCCTCGGCCTGCGCCTGCTCCATCCGCCGCAGGCACTCCCACAGCTCGCGGCCCTTGTCGGTCAGCTGCAGGCGGGCGGTCCGGCGGTCGCGCTGGTTGGCCGCCCGGTTGATGTAGCCGGCATCGACCAGGATCTTCAGGCTGTAGGACGCGTTGGAACCGAGATAGTAACCGCGCTCCATCAGGTCGCGGACCGACAGCTCGTCCTCGCCGATCAGCATGACCATCAGTGCCTGCACCGGGCCGATGTCCTCGACGCCCTGCCTGGACAGACCGACGCGCACGACATCGAGGTAACGGCGGTGCATGCGCTCGATCAGCCGGGCCATGCCGTGGAAGTCGGCGAGGTCGAGCACATCGGCGGGCTTGCCCGACGCTTGGGCGGAAGCCTTCTCCCCGGGAGCCGGTTCCGGCGTGTCGTCGTCCCAGTTCAGGTTGCTCATCGCGTCCTTGATCCCGGCGCTGCGATTGCTGACATTCCCTTGCCCATTTCCTTGGCCATGCTCACTCCGCGGCGGCGGCGATGCCGCGGAAGCCCTGAGGATTGGCGTTGCGCCATGCCCAGGCGCTGCCGACGATGCTGTCCAGATCGGGGAAGCGCGGCTGCCAGCCGAGGTCGCGGCGGATGCGCTCCGACGAGGCGATCAGCACCGGCAGGTCGCCGGGGCGGCGCGGGCCGATCTTGACTGGCACGGTCCTGCCGGTGATGCGCTCCACCGATCCTATCACCTCGCGGACGCTGTAGCCGGTGCCATTACCGAGATTGTAGCGGACCGACCGCTCGTCCAGCACGTCCAGCACCCGCAGATGGGCATCGGCCAGATCGCAGACATGGATGTAGTCGCGGATGCAGGTGCCGTCGCGGGTTTCATAGTCGTCGCCGAAGATTTCGATGTGCGGACGCGTGCCGGTGGCGGCGTCCATCACCAGCGGGATCAGGTGTGTTTCCGGGCTGTGATCCTCGCCGAGCCGGCCGCTGGGGTGTGCGCCGGCCGCGTTGAAGTAGCGCAGGCATGCGGAACGCAGCCCATGGCAGCGGTCGGCCCAATGCAGGGCGCGCTCGATCATGTACTTCGATTCGCCATAGGGGCTGCCGGGATCGACCGCCTCGTCCTCGTCGATGGGTATCCGCTTCGGCGATCCGAACAGGTTGGCTGTCGACGAGAAGACCAGCTTCATCACCCCGGCCTTCACCGCGGCGCGGATCAGGTTCAGCGAGGTGACGCTGTTGCCGTGCAGGTAGGCATGGGGGTCGCGCATCGATTCGCCGACCACCGACAGGGCTGCGAAGTGGAACACCGCGTCGAAGCGCCATTGCGAGAACACACGGGCCAGCGCCGCCTCGTCCGCGAGGTCGGCCTGCACAAAGGCGGCCTCGGGCGGGACGGCGGCGGCATGACCCTGGCGCAGATTGTCGAACACGACGACGCGGTTGCCGTGGTCGAGAAGTTCCGCCACGCAATGGCTGCCGACATAGCCGGCGCCTCCGGTGACGAGGATGGTCTTCGGGATCGTCATGAAAGGGCTTCCTTGAACCGGTTTTCTGGCCGCAGCCGGAATCGGGCGACCGGCATGGTGGAAGGAAAGGAGAGCGGGGGGTTGGGGCGGGGCAGGGACCGGACGGGGGGGAGTACGGTGTCCTTGCGCAAATTCATCGCGACGCAGCATGCACGATCGGCGCGGCGTCTGACCAGATGGCCTCTATAACCGCCCCCAATGGCATAGATCCTTCGGTGAATTGCAGTTTTATCGCAGCGAAACAGTGGCTTATCAGTGCCTCGTCACCCCTTTTTCGAAAACTGGAAAGGGGTATCAGCCAAAACTTGTCACACGTCTCTAAAATGTCTCCGGAGTAAAGCTTAAGCATACGCAGTCCGTCGGCGCTCCCCCCGCGCCAGGACCCGTCCCCATAGGCGACCATTCTTCGTGAAACGGTCGTGCCCGGCATGCCCCCCAGCCGGCTTCCTGTCCTGCGCACCGTCGCCGCCGGCAGCTTTTGGCGTTTCTTCCCAATCTCCCCGCTTTCCCGCGCCGTATCGAAGCGGCCTGTCCTCCATCAGGAAGGATCGATGATGAGTTCCGTGGATCGGCCTCTGCTGACCCAAGCTTACCGGAAGATCGGACAGGGCCTGTTGTTGGCCGGCATCCTCAGCCTGTTCGTGAACATCCTGATGCTGGTGGTGCCGCTGTTCACGATGCAGGTCTATGACCGGGTGATGAGCAGCCGCAGCTTGGAAACGTTGACGATGCTTGCGATCATCGCGGTCGGGGCACTGGCGCTGTACGGCGTCCTGGACTTCATCCGGGCCCGCGCCTTCCTGGTGACCAGCGCGGTGATCGCGCACCGCTTCAACGTGCCGGCCCTGGAGGCCTCCATCGTCGACGCGCTGTCGGGGGGGCCGCGCAATGCGGCGCAGACCATGCGCGACTTGAACGACCTGCGCGGCTTCATGACCAGCAGCGCGGTGACCGCTCCGCTGGAACTGGCCTGGGCGCCGATCTTTCTGGCTATCCTGTTCCTGCTGCACCCGGTCTACGGCTTTCTCGCCATCGGCTCCGCCCTGATCCTGCTGGTGATGGGCGTGCTGACCGACGCGCTGACCAGACGGCCGATGGCCCAGGCCAACGAAGCGTCGGCCCGTGTCTTCGCCGACATTGCCGGCACAGTTCGCCATGCCGAGGCCATCGAGGCGATGGGTATGCTGCCGGCGCTGGCCCGGCGCTGGCAATCGGCGCAGAGCGGGTCGGCTGGGATGATCGACCGCGGCGCCACCATGTCGCGCGGGCTGGCCGCAGCCTCGCGTTCGCTGCGGCTGATGCTGCAGGTCGGGGTGATCGCCGCTGGCGCCACCCTGGTGATCGACAATCTGGTGACGCCCGGCAGCATGATGGCAGCCGGCCTCATCACCGGGCGGCTGCTGCACCCGTTCGAGCAGATGGTGGACGGCTGGCGACAGTGGGTGAAGGCGCTGGAGGCCCATCGCCGCATCCGCGACCTGCTGAACAACGGCGCGTCCGCCCGCTCAACCATGCCCCTGCCGGCACCGCACGGGACGCTGGCGGTCGACCGTGTCAGCCATGTGCCGGCCGGGTTGAGCCGCCCGGTGTTGCGCAACGTGTCCTTCGCGGCGGAAGCGGGTGAAGTGCTGGGAATCATCGGTCCGTCCGGTGCTGGGAAGTCGACGTTGGCCCGCCTTTTGGTCGGCGTCTGGCAACCGACGGCCGGCGGCATCTATCTGGACGGCGCCAGCACCTATCTGTGGGAGCGCGAGAGCTTCGGGAAATATGTCGGTTATGTGCCGCAATCGGTGGCGCTGCTGGACGGCACCATAGGCGAGAACATCGCCCGCATGGCCAATGCCGACCCGGCCGAGATCGTGCGCGCCGCCCGCCTGGCCGGGGTGCATGAGATGATCGGCCGGCTGCCCTTCGGCTACGATACGCCCGTCGGCGAGAGCGCCTTTTCGCTGTCGGGTGGGCAGCGGCAGCGCATCGCGTTGGCCCGCGCCCTGTTCGGCCGGCCGCGCCTGCTGGTGTTGGACGAGCCGAATTCCAACCTCGACCACGAGGGCGAACAAGCCCTGCTGGCCGCCGTCCATAAGGTGAAGGCGGAGGGTACGACGGTGGTCATGATCGCCCACCGCCCATCCATCGTTGCGGTGGCCGACAAGCTCGTGGTGATGAAGGACGGTGCCGTCGAGCATTTCGGCGCGCGCGGGGATGTCCTGAAACTGGTGCAGCCGGGGGGCACGCCCACTGGTGTCGCCCGCCTGGTCCGCAGTGGAGAGCAGAGATGAGTGATAGCCCTGCCATTTGGACGGCAACGATAGATGTGATGCCGGCCGAGCCGTCGCTGCGCAACACCGCTCTTGCCGGAGCGTTGGCCGTGCTGGTCGGCTTCGGTGGTTTCCTGGGCTGGGCCTGCACCGCCGATTTGGACAGCGCAGCACTGGCTGCTGGGACGGTGATGGTGGAAAGCCATCGCAAGACCATCTCGCATCTCGAAGGCGGCATCCTGCGCGACTTGCTGGTCAAGGACGGCGACCTCGTGCAGGCGGGACAGGTATTGCTGCGGATGGATTCGACGCAGAGCCAGGCGGTGGTGGCTCAGTTGCAGGGGCAGCACTGGACTGCGCTGGCCCGGCTCGGCCGCCTGCGGGCAGAGCAGTCCGACTCGCCGGCCCCGCTGTTCGCCGCCGATCTCGTCAAGGCGGCGCACGACAACCCTGTGGCGGCCGAGGCACTGGCGGTCGAAGAGCGGCTGTTCAGGTCTCGCCGCGACAGCTACGAGGCGCAGTTGGGCATTCAGCGCCGGCAGATTTCGCAACTGCGCGACCAGATCGTGGCGCTGGAAGCGCAGCGCGTCGCCACGGCCGACCGGTTGCGTTACACCGAGGACGAGCAGCGGGTGGTTCAGGGCCTGCTGGCCAAGGGATACGAGCGCCGGCCGCGCCTGCTGGAACTCCAGCGCAACGTCGCGGATTCGCAAGGCCGGCTGGGGGAACTGATGGCGAACAAGTCCAAGGCGGAACAGGCAATCGCCGCCGCCGAGCTGGAGATGATCAACATTGGCAACACGCGGCGGTCGGGGGTGTCGACCGATCTCCAAACCGCCCAGGCAGCCGTTTCCGACCTGTCGGAACGGCTGCGCAGTGCCGACGACGTGCTGCTGCGTCAAGCGGTCACCGCACCGCAGGCGGGGCGGATCACCGGCCTGAAGTTCTTCACGCCGGGCGGCGTCGTTCCGGCCGGCGCCGGTATTCTCGACATCGTGCCGCAGGATGACGCCATGATAGTCGAGGCCCGCGTCTCGCCCCACGATGTGCAGAATGTCGAGGTCGGTAGCAAGGCGATGGTGAAGCTGACCGGTTACCGCCAGCGTGCCGTCCCGCCGGTGGCTGGCCAAGTGGTGGCGTTGTCCGCCGACCAGTTGGAGGACGAGCGCACCGGTACCTTCTATTTTGCTGTGCGGATCAGCATGGATGCCACCGAGCTTAAGGCGCTTCCGGGAGTCGAGCTGCATCCCGGCATGCCGGCGGAGGTGATGATTCATGGCCATGCCCGCCGCGCCATCGAGTATTTCCTGACGCCATTGACTGACGGCCTCCAGAGAGCGTTCCGAGAGAAGTAGCGGAATCACCCGTCCCACCGGCCTCTCCCGTTTGGGCCGGTGCGGGCCGGGGTCCTTGCGGTCTTCCACTCTCCGCAGCGGCTCCGGGAAAGGGCCGGCGCCCCCACGTCGGCCCTTTCGCTTGTCCGGCGCGTGGGTTTTGGAGTGGAGGCGCGCGCCATACGGCCCCCGAGGCCCTTTCCGGCGGGATGGTTTCAAGACTCTCTTTTTTATAAATAAAACTAGAGCCTGAGGTCCAAGCCATGTCAGCGGATTTGTAGGAAAAACGTTTGCGAGGCAATTATTATTTAAAATTTAAACTGCTTAGAAATTCGAAGCAAATCATAATAACTGTCTTTTTTAAAATAATAGTAACGTATTTTTCTGTGAGAATCTGCTGTTTTGACTCAACTTCCTCTTTCCATGGTCCGCGTTTTATCACACTATCCCCCCTATAGTTTTGGTTACATCGAACGGGCAAGCTCACCCTTTCGAGCGAGGCCGCAAATGACGGCCCAAAAATCCAATCACATCGCAAGGAGACACCTACGATGGCTACGGTTCCTGGGGGCAGCTACGACGACGTGAAGATCGGCACCAATCATGCCGATCTGCTCGACGGCGGGCAGGGCGACGATCTGTTGCTGGGGGGCAACGGAAACGACACCCTGCTCGGCGGCGATGGGCACGATGCCCTGTTCGGGGGGAACGGACAGGATGTGCTGCATGGCGGGGCGTCGGCGGATGTGTTGCTGGGGGGTAACGGCAACGATATCATCGACGGTGGTTCGGGCGACGACATCATCCTGGGGGGGAATGGTGACGACGTTCTGATCGGTGGTGCCGGCCGCGACGTGCTGGACGGCGGCAATGGCGACGATGTGTTGTCGGGGGGCGACGGCGCCGACATCCTGACTGGCGGCAAGGGCGACGACATCCTGTTCGGCGGCGGTCACGACGACGTATTGGACGGCGGCAAGGGAGACGACATCCTGCGCGGCGGTACTGGCAACGACATGCTGAGCGGTGGCGACGGTGACGACACGCTGTTCGGCGACGAAGGCAACGACCGACTTGAAGGTGGCAAGGGAGATGACCTGCTGTCCGGGGGCGCTGGCCACGACGTCTTCATCTTCTCCGGCGGCGGTGGCCAGGACGTGGTCCTGGACTTCAAGGCGGGCGAAGACATGCTGCAGATCTCCCGCAACATTAACGGCCTGAAGGTGACGGACGCCGTGGATCTGGCTGCTCGCGTTACCGACCACAACGGTGATGCCGTGATCGACCTCGGCCATGGCGACAGCATCACTCTGAAGGGTGTATCGGCCGACGAAGTCCACAACCACCCGAACGACTTCTTCGTCATCCACTGACTGAACGACGCGTCCTGATTTGAGGCGTGAAAAGGATGGACCGGTGGCTTCGAAGTCGCCGCCGGTCCCTCTTTGCCCGAATTCCGTCCGGATCGCTTCCATCCAAACCTGTCCTACTCCGCCATTTTTCGACGCTGCCGGGAAACCCATCCATGACCGTCATCGCCGTTTTGCCGAATTCAGTGTCGATCGCTCCCGCCCAACGTCTGGTGCTGGGCCGCAGTTTTCTGCTGGTTTCCTGGACCATGGACGGTCCGATGGGGCGTTCGGCCGAACAGGCCGGTCCGATCACGCCGAGCGTCAATGGCGAAGCGGTACGCCCGCCCTTCACCACGCTGAGCGTCGACACCGGCTGGGGCGGCCGGCGTATGTTGTCGATCCTGCCGGCGCCCCGCGACCCGCGGGCGCCAATCCATTTCATCGCCAACAACCGGGTCATTGCCGAACTGCGAACCGAAACCGGCGGCGCCGACATCGATACCGCGGGCTTGTTGGGCAGTCTGGATGGTGCGGCCCGGCTGCGGGTGTTGCGCTTCCTCTTCGATTTCGCCTGCTCCACCCCACTGCTGCGCCGCGACGCGGTTTTCGTCGCACTGTGCCGCCGGCTGGTGCTGGATTACGCGGCGGAGCCGCCCGCATTGACGATCCGAGCCATCGCAGGCGGTGACATGCTGTTGTGTGCCGGGGCGCTGTCGGGCCGGTTCGGCGCCATAAGCGGTCTGGTGATTCTGTCGCCAGGAGCGGTGGTGCGGGCGCCCTTCGATGTCTGCATTGGCGCAGACCCGACGGGCAAGGGTCGCATCGCCTTTGATCTGCTGGTCGACCGGGGCCTGTGCGCACCCGGCAACCTGCTGGTGGTGCTGGGTGCCAATGGCGTCGCCTGCCGACGCTTTCCCGACGAGCCGGCCGCGCTGCCGACCCTGACCGACCGACTGAATGCCCGTCCCGGCACGGCGGCAACACTGCGTCATTATCTGCTTGTCTGCCTGGCCAAGCGGGGGCGCAGCGACGCCTCCGCCGCGGCGGCTGTCGGCGAACTGCAGGCGCTGGCACCGCTGCCGCGCCGGCAGGTGGCCGACGCCAAGCGCCCGATCGGTGCCTCGCTCGACCTCGCCATTCCGGCGCCCGATGGTGGACTGTTCCTCGCCGGCTGGCTGCACGATCCGCATAGGTTGGCGGCCGAACTGGTGGTGCGTACTCCCTTCGGCGGCGAGCGACGGGTGGAGCGCTTCGCGAAGCGCTTTCCGCGCGAGGACGTCGCGACGCTGTACGGAAGCACCGGCATCGACCGCAGCGGCTTCGTCCTGCACTTGCCGGGCCCCCCGGAGCCGGCGGAGGCGCTCCAGGTGACTGCGGAACTGCGGTTGGCGTCGGGCGGTGCCCTGCGCCTTGTGCCACCGCCGCGCCCGCACGCGCATGCCGATGCCCGTGCCGCGGTGCTGGGTAGCCTGCCGCCACGCTTCGCCACGCCGGACCTGTTGGAGCACGTCATGTTCCCGGCCGTTGCCCCGCTTCACGCGGCCCACCTCGCCACCCGCGGTGAGCCGGAACTGGTCGTTTATGGCGAGCGGAAGGCAAAGCCCCCGGTGTCGGTGATCATTCCGCTCTACCGCACTCTTGAGTTCCTGCGCTTCCAGATATCCAGCTTCGCCACCGACTCGGCGATGGCCGATGTCGAACTGGTCTTCGTGCTCGACAGCCCGGAACAACGCGACGAGGTGGTGCATCTGCTGCACGGCTTCCACGGGCTCTACGGCCTGCCGATGGTGTTGCTGGTGCAGAGTGCCAATTACGGCTATTCGGCCGCCAACAATGCCGGCGTTGCAGTAGCGCGTGGCAACCGGCTGCTGTTCCTGAATTCCGACGTGGTGCCCGACCGCGCCGGCTGGCTGCCGCAACTGGTCGCGGCGCTGGAGGAGTGTCCGGGCGTCGGCGCGGTCGGGCCGAAGCTGCTGTTCGACGACGATAGTCTCCAGCATGCCGGGCTCTACTTCGACCGAGATCTGCAAGGCGCTTGGTATAATCATCATTACTTCAAAGGGCTGCCGCGCGACTTCGCGCCTGCTTGCCGGCCCCGGTCCGTACCAGGCGTCACCGGCGCCTGTTTGCTGACCACCCGCTCCGTTTTCGCGGCGGCCAACGGCTTCTGCGAGGACTATGTCATCGGCGATTTCGAGGATTCGGACCTCTGCCTGCGCATGCGCGGCCAGGGGCTCGACATCCGATACGCGCCGTCGGTGGAACTGTACCATCTGGAACGCCGCTCCATCGGCCGGCACCAGGGTTACACCCGCGGAGTCGCTTCCGAATACAACCGCTGGCTCCATGGTCGCCGCTGGGCCGACCGCATGGCCGAACTGATGGCGCGCGACTGGTGCGCCCACGACGAGGCGCCTCCTCCGGCGCGCAAACGGGCCGGCAAGACAGCAGCACAGGTGACACGATGAACGCGCTTCTGCCGAGTCCGCAGCTTGCCGTTCTGCGCCGCCAGACCGATCCGCGGCTGGAATGGCTGTGTGCGCAGATCGCTCGCAACTGCTTTCTGCCGGTGCCGCCGTCCGAACTGCATTTCATCGGCGACGGCGATTTCCGTGCTATCGGGGCGGAATTCCTACGCCATTTCGTCCGGCTGGGCGGCCTGCGGCCCTACCACAGGGTGCTGGAGATCGGCTGCGGCGTTGGCCGCATGGCGATGCCGCTGACCCAGTATCTGGAAGCGTCCTACGACGGCATCGACATCGTGCTCGACGGCATCCGCTGGTGTGCGGCGACCATCACACCGGCCTATCCGGAATTCCGCTTCCACCATCTCGACATCGCCAACGGGTTGTACAATCCCGACGGTCGGATCGAGGGGGAGACAGCGACGCTGCCCTTCAAGGCAGGGGTCTACGACTTCGTCATCCTGACCTCGGTCATCACCCATCTGCGCACCGCAGATACCGAACGCTATGCGGCTGAAATCGCTCGGGTGCTTAAGCCGGGCGGGCGTTGCTTCCTCAGCCTGTTCCTGGCTGACGCCACGGCTCGGACAGGCATCGCCAAGGGCACTGCCCGTCCCGCCTTTCGCGATGGGCCGGAGGTGGAGTTGCTGGCCGATCCCGAGCATCCGAACGCCGCGATCGCCTATGACGAGGCATTCCTGATCGACCGCTTCGCAGCCCGCGGCCTACGCCCCGCCCGCGCCATTGCGCACGGTCATTGGAGCGGCCAGCGCGAGGCGGAGAATTTCCAGGATCTGCTGGTGCTAGAAAAGGGGATCGGGCGATGAGCCGCCGCCGCTTGCCGCTGGTCCCCGCCGGCCAAACCATGTCCCGGCCCGCCGCGCGGCCCCCAGCCCGTCCGCTGGTGACCGTCCGTCCACCTCGGGTGCTGCTGATCGCGCACAACCACCCGAGCCTGCATCCGGGCGGCACCGAGATCTTTGCGTACGAGCTGTTCGGCGGCCTGAAGGCGGCGGGGGCGGAATGCCTGTTCCTGGCCTGCACCAACGACACTCACCGCGCGCCCCGTCCCGGCACTGGTTTTCAGACGCTGGGACGCAGTGCGGACGAAGTGTTGCTGTGGGCGGGGCATTTCGACCATTTCCACCAGAGCCAGATCGACCTGCACGGGTTGGTTCCCGACTTGTCGAACCTGTTGCGTGCCTTCCGGCCGGACATCGTGCATGTCCATCACACGCTGCTGCTTGGCGTGGAGATGCTGTTCCTGATCCGCCGCGTCTGCCCGGATGCGAAGATCGTCTATACCCTGCATGACTATTACCCGATCTGCGCCAACGACGGGCAGATGGTGACGCCGCCGCAGGGCGAAGGCGGAGGTCGTTCGCTGTGCATGCAGGCCTCGCCCGATGCCTGTCACCGCTGTTTCCCCGCTCGGCCGGCGGACCAGTTCCTGCTGCGCGAGAAGCACATCAAGGCGATGTTCGGTCTGGTCGACCGCTTTCTGGCGCCCAGCCGTTTTCTCCGCGACCGGTATGTCGACTGGGGGCTGAATTCCGAGCATATCGAGGTGATGGCGAACAGCCGCCCGGCGGTTGAGCCGGCCGTCGTACGCGACATCGGCCCTGGAGTGGCGCGTGACGCCTTTGCCTATTTCGGCAACCTGAATCCGTTCAAGGGCGTCACTGTCGCGCTCGACGCCGTCGCCCGCATGGCGCACAGCGGGCTGACGCCTTCGCTGGCCGTACATGGCGGCAGCCTCTATCAGGCGCCGGAATTCCGTCGGCAGGTGACGGAAGGCTTCGAGGCGGCGCGCGGCCTCGCCACCGCCCACGGTCCCTACCGGCGCGAGGAGATGCCGGCACTGATGGCCGCCGCCGACTGGGTGGTGATGCCGTCCATCTGGTGGGAGAATGCGCCTCTGGTGATCCAGGAGGCCTTCCAGCATCACCGCCCGGTGATCGTCAGCGGCATCGGCGGCATGGCGGAGGCGGTGCGTGACGGAGTCGACGGCCTGCATGTCCGCCCCAACGACCCTGCCGATCTCGCCCGCGTCATGATCCGCGCCATGACCGAACCCGGGCTGTGGGAGCGGCTGTCTGCTGGCATCCCCGCTGTCCGCCCGACCGAGGAAGCCACTTCACTTCACCTCGCCCTCTATGGCGAGCTTCTGACATCCGCATCCACCACGACCAGCCAGGGGATCCGCACCCGATGAAGGACCGCAGTACCAAGGCCGACATCACCGCCGCCGTCCTGCTGGATGAGGACACGCTGATCCTGTTCGGCGCCATCGACCTGCCGCTGCCGACCGATGGCGTGGTCCTGCTGGACGGCACCGCCGACGGCCGCTTCAATGGTCACTGCTGGATCGACGCGGAGGGGGAGCGCTGGTTTCTAGGCGCCATGCGGGTTGCCGGATTGGCCCATATGCGCCCATCGCGCATCGAGATCCTGGATGCCAATGGTAAGCGCCTGCTGCTGCCGCGCCTGTCCAACGTCCGCACCAATCCGTCTCATCTGGTCGCAGCATTGCGAGAGGTGCAGCCGCAGGCGCTGACCGGCGCGCTGGACATCGCCGTGGCGATGCTGGCCGGGCAGCAGGGGGAGGGGGATTCCGACCGCCATACGCGTTTGTTGACGGGACTTGCACAGGCGGTATCGCGCCCCGATGGCTTCGCCGAGGTGCTGGGCCGCTTCCACGACGGCGCGCTGATGGTGCAGGGCTGGTCGCACGGATTCCCGTCCGGCGGCCATCGGGTGTTGGTCGAGGCCGTCGGCATGAGCCTGCATGATGCCGTTGCGGCCCCATTCCACCGTCCCGACCTGCCGGACGATGCCGCCGGTCTGCTGGCGATTCTGGAAGGGCCGGCGGCGATGCCGGAGAGCATACGTCGCATCCATTTCCGTACTGCAGACGGCTGGCGCCATCTGGCGATCTTCGAGCACCGGCAGGTACTGGCGGACGGCGTCGCCTCCGCCCATGCCCGCGACATGCTGGGCCAGTTGCAGCCCGATGCAGCCCACCATGGTGTGGCAGCCGCCGTTGCTGCCCGCTACAACGGGGTCGAGACGGTTTCGCAGCTCGACCTGCCGGTCCGCATCGGGTTGGACATGGCATTGAGAGTGCCGGGCGCCGGGCTGTTCGTCTGCGGCTGGCTGCTCGATCCCACCCAGGCGGTGCGGGCGGTGACGCTGAAGGGCGCCGGAATGGCGATACGGCTGGATGAGGACTGGTCGCGGCTGGGTCGCAAAGATGTGTCGGACGCCTTCGCCCACGACCCACTATTCGTCGGCCGGTTATCCCCTGGCGACTACGCCCACGGCTTTACCGCCTTCGCCCGTGAGGCGGCCGGCGTCGCCGGAGATGCCGAGTTCCATCTGGAGCTTGCGCTGGCCGACGGCGTTGCCTTCCTGCCGCTGCCCTGCCAGCCGCCTTCGGCCGAGTCGCTGCGCCGGATGCTTGGAGCAGTCAATCCGGACAGTCCGGCCATTGACCGCGTCGTCGAGGCCCACCTGGGACCGATGCTGCGCATCGCCGCGGCTGACCGAGCCGCTCCGCAATCGGTGCTGCACCAGATGGGCCGTGCGCTGAAATGCCCGCGCGTGTCGGTGATGCTGCCGGTATGCGACGGGCGCGAGGATATCGATCTGAACCTCGCCCGCATGGCCAACGACCCAGACTTCGCGGAAGCAGAAATCCTGGTGGTGGCCGGGGCTGGAACCCATGAGCGACTGGCCGGCATGGTGCGGCAGGCAGCTGGATTCTACCGGCTGGCGGTCGCCTTCGTCGCGGCACCGGGGGCCGTCGACCCGTTCGAGGCGGTCACCGCGGCGCTGCCGCATGCCAACGCCGATCGAGTGCTGCTGCTTTCCCCGTCGGTGCTTCCGACCGAGCGCGGCTGGCTGTCGGCACTGGAGCGCGCCATCCGCAAGCCGAACGCAGTGGGCTCCGTAGCGCTGGCGCCCGTGATGGCGAGCCCGACCTTGCTGTACGAGGACCATTCGATCCGTTTCGCCGGCATCGTTGCGGTGGAGGGGCCGGGCGGCGCGGTCACCTATGAACGCCGCTTTGCGGGATATCCGCGCGACTGGCTGAAGGAGCAGGAGGCGTCGGCGGTGGATGCCGCCTCGGCCGACTGCGCCATGCTACCGCGCGAACTGCTGGTGCGGGCGATGGCCGACGGGGGGCGCTATCTTGGGTCGGAGCCGAAGGGGCTGGATCTGTGCCTGCGGGTGCGGGCGGTGGGCGGCACCTGCCTGTGGCTGCCGAAGCTGCGGCTGGTGGCCGTGGATGAGCAGACCCGCACCGTTAGTGACCCACGGCTCGAGCGCATGAGCGCCCTGGTCGACCAGTGGAGCTTCGCCGAGCGCTGGAAGGCGTCGATTGCGGCCTAGAGCGCTCTGCTTCCACCTGATCCTCCTCCGCTCCCAACTGACCGCAGGTCCGCTGGGAGCGGAGGAGGGTCGGGGTGGGGCAAGCGCTTCAAGAGCTTCCGTCAGTAACTCCCCCTTCGGATTGAACGAGCGGTCACACGATGAGCAAGACCAAGCGCGCGCTGATCATCAGCCATGGCCATCCCTCTTTCTCGTTGGGCGGGGGTGAGGTCGCCTCCTACAACCTGCACAACGGTCTGCACGACCTCCCGGGTTGGGAAAGCCATTATCTCGCCCGCGTCGCGCCACCCATTGCGCAACACCGTGGCTCCGCCTTGATGGCACTGCGCCAGAAGGAGCGGGAAGTGCTGTATTACGCAAATGACTACGACCATTTCCGATTGTCGAACCGCAATCTGCCGGGGTTGGAGAAGGATTTCGTGCGCTATGTCCGCGACCTTCAGCCGGATGTGGTGAACTTCCACCATTTCCTCGGGCTTGGGATCGAGACGATCCAGGCGGTACGGCAGGCATTACCGCGGGTACCCATCGTGGTGACGCTGCACGAGTATCTGTCGATCTGCCACCATCACGGCCAGATGGTGAAGACCAGCCGCAACGCGCTGTGCTACCGTGCTAGTCCGGCCGATTGCGCCGGCTGCTTCCCCCATATCGGCGAGGCCGAATTCTTCAAGCGCGAATTGTTCCTGAAGACCTTCCTGGAGCAGGCGGATTTCTACGTCAGCCCGTCGAATTTCTTGATCGACCGCTATGTCGACTGGGGGCTGCCGCGCGAGAAGTTCCGCAGGATCGAGAACGGCCTGACCATCGAAGGTATCGCGCCGCCACGTCCGGTAGTCCGCGGCGGCAAGCGCAACCGCTTCGCCTTCTTCGGTCAACTCACCGAGTTCAAGGGCGCGCATCTGCTGGTTGAGGCAGTGTCCCGGCTCTCCGAAAAGGCGTGGGGCGAGGACGGCGCGCTGATGATCTTCGGAGGCAACCTGGAACGCCAGCCGGAAGCCTATCAGAAGCGCTTCAACGATGCGGTTGAAAAGGCCGGCAATCGGGTGCGCTTCTATGGCAGCTACCGCTCGGCAGAACTGCCTGGGCTGATGAAGGACGTCGACTGGATGATCATCCCGTCGATCTGGTGGGAGAATTCCCCCGTCGTGATCCAGGAAGCCTTCCTGCACGGCCGCCCGATCATCGCCAGCAACATCGGCGGCATGGCGGAAAAGGTGACGCACGGTGTTGACGGTCTGCATTTCCGCAACGGCAGTGTCGAAGATCTGGTGGACCGAATGACGGAGGCTCTGATCACACCGGAATTGTGGGACCGTCTGCGCCTGCGCATCCGCCGCCCCATCGATCGTGCCGAATGCGCCCGCCAGCACGCCGAGCTCTATGACGCCTTGCTGGCTGCTGGCGGCAGCGCGCCGTCCATGCCCGAACGCGCGGTGGCGCAGCGGCCATGATCGTGTGTCTGGAGCTTCAACCCGTAGCCTTCGGAAGACACCGGGAACTCGGTTCCATTTTATCACGATGCGTTTGGTAATGCTGGATCGAAGCCCGCCATCACCTTGCAACCCGGACTGCGAGCCGATTCGACTTCAACCGGTCTTATGCCGAAACAATTCCATTTTTTTACTGAAGACCACTCAGGGAGAACCGCCGTGGCCAACATCCTCGTCATGATTCCGTCGGGCGAAGTCTATGATCATGATTGCGTGCGCTGGTACAGCTATCAGGACATTCAGCGCAGCATCAGCCATTATCACAATATCGGCGACGCATTCGTCTTCGACTCCTCGCTGAAGCTGCTGACCTACGACAAGCTGGATGTGCTGGAAATCCGCGAGTTCCGGCAGGATGCCGTCGACCGCATCAACGCCGAATACGACTATGTCTTCCTGCGCGGCAGCAACTACATCCATGATTCAATGGAGTGGCCGGCGGCAACCCTGCAGGTCCTGGCCAAGTTGCGCATTCCCGTCATCGCATTCGGCGTCGGTGCCCAGGCACCAGCCACCGGCAAGCTGACGCTGACCGAGGAAAGCAAGCGCATCTGGCGGATGATCGCGGATAAGTCGGCCACGCTGGGCGTGCGGGGCACCTACACGGCAGAGGTGCTGTGGGATCTGGGCATCAAGAATACCCGCATCGTCGGCTGTCCGACTGCATTCCGCAACCGTGACCCGGAACTGCGCATCGACCTGCCGTCACTGGACAGCGTGCGCAAGGTCGGCATCACCATGCGCCGAGAGGTATCCAAGCATTACTCGCCCGACGTGCGCAAGTATCTGGAACGTCACCGCGATTTCGTAAAGGACATCTCCTGCCGCTTCGACACCGTCCTGATGATGCAGGGCGAGGTGGAGGAGAAGAAGCTGCTGTGGGGCACCGATGAGCAGAAGGCCGAGGCATGGAGTCAGTTGCATGACAGCGCCTGGCTGAAGCAGTGGTACTTCGACGACGAGATGGATGCGTTGTACCGCAACCGCCTGTGGTATTCGGACGTTGTCGCGGACTACGAGGCCCTTGTGCGCTCGAAGGATCTGGTGCTGGGATACCGCTTGCACGGCAACCTGATGGCGTTGTCGAACGCCACGCCGTCGGTCTATTTCAGCTATGACAGCCGCACGGCGGAGTTTGCGGAGACCTTCGCGATCCCCTGCTACAACGTCTATTCCGACAAGCCCTTCGTCCTCGAGGAATATTGGGATCAAGGCCTGTTCGAGAAATTCAACCGCACCTACTACCAGCGTTACCGCGACATGCGGGAGTTCCTCGACGAGAACTACGTTCCCCACCGCATGCCGAGCCACGCCATCCGCAAGACCGTGGACCGCAAGGCGGCGTGAGCACCTCGCCCCCCTCTCCCCAACGACTGGAGACGGCGCATATGTCCACCACTGCCAGGATCGTCGAGCTTCGTGAGTCCTCGCCCGCAGCCGATCCACCCGATGCGCTGCAAGCTGCCGCCATCGTCGGCCATATCGATGCCGTCCAGGGCGACCGCATCTTCGGCTGGGCCTGGGACGGCAACCATCCGACCGACCGGCTGGAGGTGGAACTGCGGCTGGAGCGGGACGGCGGGCCGCCGCAGACCTTGGCGCGGGTGCTGGCCGACCGGATGCGGGCTGATCTGGCAGGTGGCGGCATCGGCGACGGCGCCCACGCCTTCGAAGCGGAACTGATCTTTCCGGAGGGGAGCGATCCGTCGCGGGTGGTGGCGGTGGTCTGCGCGCCCGCCACCGGCGAGACTGCCACCTTCGTCCAGCCGAACCCGGAGGACCAGCGACTGGACCAGCGTCTCGACCGGCTGCTGGGGCCGCATCTGCGACGGATCGACGAGCGGATCGACGCGCTGCGCCGTGACCAGCGACAGATTGCGGCTGCCCAGCAGACCGTTGGCCGCCTTTTGCGCGATGCGGGCGATGGCGTGGCGGCGCTGCGCACTGACGCCGCTCGGGCCGAGACGGCATCGGGGGAACGCACTGACGCACTGGCCGAAGCGCTGCGCGACCTGACCGAGCGCGTCGGCGGGTTGGAAGTGTTTCTGATGCGGATGGACCAGACCCTGCGCGGGATGGACAATGGATCGGCGGAAAAGGGCGGGGGCAGCGGGACGTTTCCGCTGCTGACCGTGCTGGGATCGACGGCAGGCGCCTTCCTTGCGGTTCTGGCCGGTTGGCTGATGCTTCATTGAGGGGGAAGGTTCCGTTAGACTGAAGGGTAGGCAACCGGAGGGAGCCTGCGGTGTTGAAGCCCATCGGCCCCATCGGCCGCACTGCCCCACCGACCGGAGCTTCCCATCATGCTCGACGGAGCCCCCATCGCCGATCCGTCCCCGGTGTCCTCTGATCCGGGATCCGCGATGAGCAGCCTGACCGTACGGAGCGAAGGCGAACTGGCCGTCCGGCTGGCGGCGCTCACCCGCCGGTTCGTCGGTGGAAGCGCCAGTAACAGGCAGGGCGATGTCCTGCTGCTGGCTCGCAGCGATGGCCGTGCCCACCGGCTGGCCCGGCTGACCGGCGATCTTGCTCCCGATCTGGATATCGTTTTGCTGCCGATCGAGGAGACGGCGGCGGGCTACCGTACGGCTCCCTCGCGCGCCGTGCTCGGCCGGCGGGCCGCAGGGCTGATGCAACTGGTCGAGGGGGCAGGCGCGGCCCGCGGACGGCTGATCGTGGCGTCGGCCGACCTCGCCCTGCAGAGACTGCCACCTCCGCAAGCTTGGCGGGGCACGCGATTTCCTCTATCCCGCGGCATGGCCTATGATGAGCCGACGTGGCGTGGCTGGTTCGTCCGTGCCGGCTATGTGCTGGACGAGCGGGTGGACGAGCCCGGCGAGGCGGCGATCCGCGGCGCAGTGGTCGAGGTGTTTCCCGGCGATGGCGAACGTCCGGTCCGTTGCGACATCGCCGCTGGGGTGGTGCGTGAATTGCGCCTGTTCGATCCGGCTTCCCAGCGCTCTATCGCCCCCATCGACGGCATCACGCTTTGTCCCGTCACCGATCTGTTCCTCGGGCCGGAGACACTCGATCGGTTGACGACGAGCCTCGCCGGACTGGGCTATGAGATGCCGGAGGGTCTGCGCGAGGCGTTGGAGCAGGGGCATCGGCCTTATGGCTTCGACTTCCAGCTTCCAAATGTCTTCGACGACTGCCCGCTTCTGCTCGATCTGCTGCCCGAGGCCATGTTGGTGCTGGATGCTGGCGCTCGCGACCGAATCGAGGCACGGGCCGACGATCTGGCGGATGTCGCCCTCGACCGTCGCATCCGCCGTGACGATGCCTGCATCCTGCCGGTTCCGGCTCTAGAGCGCCGGCTGATCGGCGTTGATGGGCTGGAGAGCATGCTGGCCGCCCGCGAGGTTGTTCAGGTGGACTTCATTCCCAGCCCCGCGATGGAGCCGGTGGGGACGGAGCGCATGCTGTTGCGCCGTGCCGGTGCGCTGATAAGGGAAGGCAGGCCGGTGTTGCTGGCTGCCGCCGGTTCCTGCGAGGCGGAACGGCTGGCGGAACGGGCGTCGGCTTTTTTGGGGGCGGGTCTGGGGCGCCCGGTGACCCGGCTCGGTCGCTGGCCCGACCCACCGTTGGAAGGAGGGGACTGCGCCGTTCTGAACCTGCATGCGGCCGACGGCTTCGACTGCGACGGGATGACCGTGCTGGTGGCGCCGCGGCATGCGGAGGAAGGCGGTAGGGGTGCGCCGGCCCGTACGCCGTTGGCACCCTCGGACCTTGCGACCGGCGATTTCGTGGTCCATCTCGATTACGGCATCGGCCGGCTGGTCGGGCTGGAGACTATCGAGCGGAACGAGTCGACCGCCGATTTCCTAGTGCTGGAATATGCCCATGACGACCGGTTGCTGGTGCCGACCGCCGATTTCGACCGACTGTGGCGTCATGGTTCGGCTGATACCGGCGCGCGGCTCGACAGCCTGAAGAATGCCCATTGGCTGGATCGCCGTGCCGTGCTAGAGGCGGAGATCGTCGAGACCGCCCGGGGCATCCTGCGCGCCGCCCGTCGCAGTGCGCGGGAGACCGCGCCGGTGATCGACCCGCCGGCCGACCGCATGCGCCGTTTCGGCGCCCGCTTCGGGTTCGACCCGACGGAGGGGCAGCGCAGAGCCATCCATGCCGTTCTCGAGGCCATGCGCAGCGGCCATCCGATGGACCATTTGGTCTGTGCCGACGTTGGTTACGGCAAGACGGAGGTGGCGTTGCGGGCTACAGCTGCGGTGGCCTTCGCCGGGCATCAGGTGGCGGTGATGGCTCCGACCACCGTTCTCGCCCGCCAGCATTTCGAGGTGTTTCGCCGCCGCTTCGCCGGCTTCGGCATCCGGGTCGAGCCGTTGATCGGCGCCATGCCGAAGGCGGAAGTGGAACAGGTGCAGGCAGGGTTGGCCGACGGGGAGGTTGACGTCGTCGTCGGAACCCACGCACTGCTGTCCAAACGTCTGCGGTTTAAGCGGCTTGGCCTGATGGTGGTGGACGAGGAGCAGCGTTTCGGCGCCGAGCAGAAACAGGCCTTGAAGCGGCGGACCAGGGGCGCCCACAGCTTGGCGCTCAGCGCCACGCCGATCCCGCGGACGCTTCAGGGCGCGCTGGCGGGCCTGCGCGGCCTTAGTATTATCGACACGCCGCCGGCCCAGCGCCGGCCGGTGCGCACCGCTGTCACGCCTCGCGACGCGGCGACCGTCCGCGCGGCGCTGTTGCGCGAGCTGGGGCGCGGCGGGCAGGCCTTCTGCGTCACACCGCGCATCGCCGATCTGTGTGAATTGGAAGAGTGGGTCCGCGGGTTGGTGCCGGATGCCCGCGTCGCGGTGGCGCATGGCCGTATGGCGGCAGCGGCGTTGGACGATGCGGTTATGGGCTTCGTCGACGGTAAGAGCGACATCTTGGTGGCGACGCCGATCATCGAATCCGGCATCGATATTCCGCGCGCCAATACGCTGCTGTTGTTCCGCCCCCACCTGTTCGGGTTGGGTCAATTGCACCAGCTGCGTGGGCGGGTCGGGCGTAGCACGGTGCAGGGCTACGCCTATCTGCTGACCGACCCCGAGCAGCCGCTGGAGGAGCGGGCGGCTCGCCGCCTCGGCTCGCTGGAGGTTATCGAGAGCCTGGGGGGCGGCTTCGTGCTGAGCATGCTGGACCTGGACCAGCGCGGGGCCGGCGACCTGCTGGGCAAGGACCAGAGCGGTCATCTGCGCGCGGTAGGGACCGAACTGTACCAGCGCATCCTGGCCGACGCGCTCCGCATCCTCCGCCACCGGTCCGACGAGCGCTGGGACCCGGAGGTAACGGTCGCCGTGCCGCACTTCATCCCCGCCGCCTATATCCCCGAGGAGGAGTTGCGCATCGGCCTCCATCGCCGTATCGCCCGCACCGGTGATGCCAGCGAGTTGGACGCCCTGCGCGAGGAGATGGAGGACCGCTTCGGTCCGCTGCCGGACCCGGTCCAGCGGCTGCTGGCCATTGCGGCGCTGCGTTGCCGTTGCCGGGCGCTCGGGATCGCGTCGCTCGGCTGCGGTCCCGCCGGCGTGGCGGCCACCCTGCGCGGCAATCGCGCCGTTGCCCGGGCGGCGACGCTGGCGAAACGTTCCAGGGGTCTGTTGCATGCGCAGGATGACCGCGCGACAGCAGCGCTTGAGGCGTTCGATGCCGATGCGCGGCTCGCCAATGCCGTGCGCGTACTGGACTCCATAGAAGCCACCGTCAACAAGGCGAAGCAGCGCAGACGGACGGATGAGCCTACGGAAATTTGAAAGCAAGAGGCGGAGTGCGCCGTACCGGAGGCGGATACAGATTGGAGCGCGCCGGGTCGTGTCTCACGAGGTGGTGTAGGAGCTGTGGGGAACCGGCCCGCCGCAGCGCCCTCTCCTGGCTGGCGTAGGCGGGCCGGTTTTCCACAGCGGGCGGTCATCGTGGCTCTTCGGTAAAGTCTGGTCACCACAACACAACCTCCACCGAAGGTGACCACGATGACCGACGAGATGATGGCGCTTCGCGCGATGCTTGAGAAGGGCGCGGATGCCGATGTTCTGCGTGAGATGATCGGCTTTGCTGCCGAGCGCTTGATGGAGTTGGAGGTCCAAGGGCTGACCGGCGCCGGCTGTGGCGAACGCTCGTCCGAGCGGCTGGTCCAGCGCAACGGCTACCGTGACCGTAAGCGTTGCGTGACGACACATCCGACGTGATTCCAGTTCATGAAATATTCCGCTGGTCGCAGATCGGCGGAGGAAGAGCATGTCGGGTCGGGAGTTGGAGAGCTATTGGCACGGTCAAGTTGATGCCTGGAAGGACAGCGGGCTGACGTTGAAGGGCTATGCCGAGGTCCATGGGATCGGACGGTGGGCCTTGGCGCGGTGGTCGCGCCGCTTTGCCGCTGTGGAGGAGATGAGCGCTCCCGGTCATAGGGATAGTCCTGGTGCTGTCCCTATGACGGCGAGCGCTCCCTTGGTGATGGAGATCGTCGAGGTGGCTCCGCGTCGCCGGCGCTGGTCGCAGACGGCGAAAGAGCAACTGGTGGCGGAGACCTGCGAGCCGGGCATGAGCGTGTCGCTGGTCGCTCGCCGGCGCGGGGGCGATCCCAGCCTGCTGTTCCGCTGGCGCCGCCAGATGCTCGGTAAGCGTTGCGTGACGACACATCCGACGTGATCGTGGTTCATGAAATATTCCGCTGATCGCAGCTCAGCGGGGTAAGGGGATGTCGGGTCAGGATCTGGAGAGCTATTGGCGCGGTCATGTCGAGGCCTGGAAGGGCAGCGGGCTGACGCTGAAAGCCTATGCTGAAGCCCATGGAATTGGACGCTGGGCTCTGGGACGGTGGTCGCGCCGCTTTGCCGCTGCGAAGGGGGTGAGCGCTCGCTGTCATAGGGATAGTCCTGGTGCTGTCCCTATGACGGCGAGCGCTCCCTTGGTGATGGAGATCGTCGAGGCGGCACCCCGCCGGCGGTATTGGTCGCAGGCGGAGAAAGAGCAGCTGGTGGCGGAAACCTGCGAGCCCGGCGTGAGCGTGTCGCTGGTCGCCCGGCGGCGCGGGGTCGATCCCAGCCTGCTGTTCCGCTGGCGCCGCCAGATGCTCACTCCGGCCGAGCCGCCGCCCATCTTCGCGCCGGTGGAGGTGGCAGACACCACGTCCGCTCTTCCCCTCACGCCGCCAACTCCATGCGGTGCCAGCATGATCGAAATCGAGTTGGCCGGCGGACGGCGGCTGCGGGTCGGTCGGGATGTCGATGCCGAAGCACTGCGCCGGGTGATCAGCGTGCTGGAGCGGTCATGATGCTGTCGATCCCGGCCGGTGTACGCATTTACCTGGCGCTGGAGCCCTGCGACATGCGCCGCGGCTTCGACGGACTGGCCCTGCTGGTGCAGCAGGCGCTGGGCAAGGATCCGTTCTGCGGCCACCTCTACATCTTCCGAGGGAAAGGTGCTGGACGCGTGAAAATTCTCTACGCCGATCAGAACGGCATGTGCCTGTTCGCCAAGAGGCTGGAACGTGGCCGTTTCGTTTGGCCAACGACGCGGACGCCGGGCGGCACAGTGGTACTGACGCCGGTGGAACTGTCCCTGCTTCTGGAGGGGCTGGACTGGCGTCACACCGTGCCGGTGTCGCGGCCGACTGCAGCGGGATGAATGGGAGAAAAGGTGAGGAAAACCACAGGCTTGGCTGGCTTGGGGCCGTGATCCAAGGTACAATCGGCCATGCGCTTCGACCTCGACAACCTGCCCGCTGATCCAGCCCTGCTGCAGCAGATGGTGCGCGATTTGGCCGAGGTCGTTGAGCGCCAGAAAGCCGATCTGGCGGAGCTGGAGGCTCTGCGTCAGCAGCTCCGACAGATGCAGCGCACCGTCTTCGGGCGCCGCTCCGAACGGCTCGATCCCGATCAGCTCGATCTCGGGTTGGAGGAGCTGGAGGCGGACATCGCCCGGGTCGAGGCCAAACTCGCAGCCCCTGAACTGGAACCGTCAGCCCCTGCGGAACCACCCAGCCGTGGCCGCGACTTGCCCGATGATCTGCCGCATCACGATCTCACACTCGAGCCGCCTGGGCTGGAGTCCGGCGCCGGGGTTTGCCCCTGCTGCGGCGGGGCTTTGCATGAGGCCGGCGAGACGGTGGCCCGGATGATCGACTACGTGCCGGCCCAGGTGCGGGTGCTGCGCATCCGCCGGCCCAAATACGCCTGCCGCGGCTGTGCGGCACGCTGCATCAGGCGCCGGCCCCGGAGAAGCCGATCGCCAAGGGCATGGCGACGCCGGCGATGCTGGCGCACGTCATCACCAGTCGCTACTGCGATCATCTGCCCTTCTACCGCCAGGCGCAGATCCTGGCCCGCAACGGCTTTCCCGTCGACCGCTCGGTTCTGGCGGGCTGGGCGGGACAGGCGTGTTGGTGGCTGGAGGCGCTGCATGAGGAGTTGGCCAAGGCCCTGTTCGCCTCGGCCAAGCTGTTCGCCGACGACACGCCGATGCCGACGCTGGCGCCGGGAACCGGCCGGGTGAAGACCGGACGGCTTTGGGCCTATGCCCGCGATGATCGGCCCTGGCAGGGGCTGGACCCGCCGGCGGTGATTTACGCCTACACCAGCGATCGCAAAGGCGAACGCCCAGCCGCCCACCTGCGGGAGTTCTGCGGTGTGCTGCAGGTGGACGGTTATGCCGGGTTCGAACGGCTGGCTGCCGGCAACCGGGTCGTGCTGGCGGCGTGCTGGAGCCATGCGCGTCGACGTTTCTACGACTTGGCCGAAAACGGCTCGCCGATCGCCGCCGAGGCGCTGCGCCGCATCGCCCGGCTCTACGCGATCGAAGAGCGCATCCGCGGCCGCACGGCAGACGAGCGCCGGCAGCTTCGGCAAGCCGAGGCCGCTTCCCAGGTGGCGGAGCTGAAGGCGTGGCTGGAGCACGAACTTCCCCGCCTGCCGGGCCGCTCCAAGCTGGCCGAGGCGATCCGCTATGCGCTTGGCCGCTGGAAGGCGTTGTGCGTCTACCTGGATGACGGCCGGGTGGAGATGGATACCAACACGGTGGAGCGCTGCATCAGACCGGTAGCCCTCGGCCGGAAGAATAGCCTCTTCGCCGGCTCGGAGGGCGGCGGCCATCGCTGGGCGGTGATCGCCTCGCTGGTTGAGACCTGTAAGCTCAACGGCGTCGAACCCTTCGCCTACCTGCGCGACGTCCTGGAGCGCATGGTGAACGGCTATCCTGCCAGCCACCTCGCCGATCTCCTCCCCTGGAACTGGAGCCCAGCTGTCAACGCCTGATCCGGTGCGATCACGCCCCGCTTACGATGCTCGCCCCGGCCGAGCCGCCACCCCTCTAGGGGCGCTTTGTCTGGCCAACGACGCGGACGCCGGGCGGCACGGTGGTGCTGACGCCGGCGGAACTCTCCCTGCTCCTGGAGGGGTTGGAGTGGCGCCACGCCATTCCGGCCTCGCGCCCGACGGTGGCGGGATGAGAGGGAGAAAAGGTGAGGAAATCCGGGGGTTTGACTGGCCTGGAGCGGTGATCCGAGGTGCAATCGGCCATGCGCTTCGACCTCGACAACCTACCCGCTGATCCGGCCCTGCTCCAGCAGCTGGTGCGCGATCTGGCCGAAGTTGTGGAGCGCCAGAAGGCTGATTTGGCGGCGTTGGAGGCGCTGCGCCAGCAGCTCCGGCAGATGCAGCGCTCCATCTTCGGGCGGCGCTCCGAACGGCTCGATCCCGATCAACTCGACCTTGGGCTGGACGACCTGGAGGCGGACATCGCCCGGGTCGATGCCAAGCTTGCCGCCGACAGCCCGGACACGGCACCGGAACCGGCGGACGCGGCTGAGGACGGGAGGGGCGCGGCCGCGACTGGCCCGATCACCTGCCGCATCACGACGTCATCGTGGAACCGCAAGGGGTGGACGCCGGGGCCGGTGTCTGCCCCTGCTGCGGCGGCGCCCTGCACGCCGCCGGCGAACCATCGCCCGGATGGTGGACTATGTTCCGGCCCAGGTCAGGGTGCTGCGCATCCGCCGGCCCAAATACGCCTGCCGCGGCTGCGGCACGCTGCACCAGGCGCCGGCACCGGACAAGCCGGTCGCCAAGGGCATGGTGACGCCGGCGATGCTGGCCCACATCATCACCAGCCGCTACTGCGATCATCTGCCCTTCTACCGCCAGGCGCAGATCCTGGCCCGCAACGGCTTTCCCGTGGATCGCCCCGTTCTGACTGGGTGGGCAGGCCAGGCGTGCTGGTGGCTGGAGACGGTGCAGGAGGAACTCGCCAAGGCGGTGTTCGCCTCGACCAAGCTGTTCGCCGACGACACGCCGATGCCGACGCTGGCGCCGGGAACGGGCCGGGTGAAGACCGGCCGCTTCTGGGCCTATGCCCGCGACGACCGGCCCTGGCAGGGAGAGGACCCGCCGGCCGTGGTCTACGCCTACACCAGCGACCGCAAAGGCGAGCGCCCGGCCGGCCATCTCCGGGATTTCCACGGGGTGCTGCAGGTGGACGGCTATGCCGGGTTCGAGCGGCTGGCCGCCGGCAACCGGGTCGTTCTGGCGGCGTGCCGGAGCCATGCCCGTCGCCGCTTCTACGATCTGGCTGAAAACGGCTTGCCGATCGCGGCGGAGGCGCTGCGTCGCATCGCCCGGCTCTACGCGATCGAGAAGCGCATCCGCGGCCGCACGGCCGACGAGCGTCGGCAGGTCCGGCAAGCCGAGGCCGCTGTGCAGGTGGCCGACCTGAAGCTGTGGCTGGATCGGGAACTCCCGCGCCTGCCGGGCCACTCCAAGCTGGCCGAGGCGATCCGCTATGCGCTCGGCCGCTGGAAGGCGTTGTGCGTCTACCTGGAGGCGGCCGGGTGGAGATGGATACCAACACGGTGGAGCGCTGCATCAGGCCTGTGGCTTTGAGCCGGAAGAACAGCCTGTTCGCCGGCTCTGAAGGCGGCGACCACCGCTGGGCGGTGATCGCCTCGCTGGTGGAAACCTGCAAGCTCAACGCTGTCGAGCCTTTCGCCTACTTGCGCGACATCCTGGAGCGCATGGTGGACGGATATCCCGCCAGCCGCGTCGCCAACCTGCTCCCGTGGAATTGGAAGCCGGCCGTCAACTCCTGATCCGGTGCGATTACGACCCGCTTACGGCAAAGGTGCCGGGTGCATTTCTCCAGGACCGCGCTTGCCCATGCCGGCAAGAGCGGGCGCCGTGTCGTGGCGGCCTTCATCGCCACTGCTTTCGCGCAGGATGATGCCGCATCTGCACGCACGCAGTGGCGGCAAGTGGCCGACCAAGTCCGGGCCAAGCTGCCGAAGCTGGCCACCCTGATGGACGAGGCGGAGGAAGACGTCCTGGCCTACATGACCTTTCCCAGGGAGCATCGGGCCAAGCTCCACTCGACCAACCCGATTGAGCGTCTCAACGGCGAGATCAAACGGCGGACCGAGATGGTGGGTATATTTCCCAACGAGGAAGCGATTACGAGGCTCATCGGTGCGATATTGCTGGAGCAAAACGATGAATGGGCCGTTCAGCGCGCGCAATACATGACGCTGGAAACCATCGCCCCGCTCGGCGATGATCCCATCGTCAGTCTGCCCGCTGTGGCCGCCTGACCATCTGGCCAGACCGGCCGGAGAATATGATGAGCGATCCAGATCCTACACCACGCTCAGGGGCACGATCTCGGCAAGCAAGGTGCCCCACATCTTCCACGGCGGGCGCCTGACGCCGGCATCGTCGGTCCCGCGCCCGGTTCCGCCCGCCAAGCCGGCCGGCACCCGGCAGACCCCGTTGCGTTGGCGTGGTGGCTCGCTGACTAGGGCTGGGACTCTCATAACCAGTAGGATACGGTAGCGGCGATGCAGACGGCGGCATGGAAGTTGGTAGCGAGCCTGTCGTATCGGGTTGCGACGCGACGGAAATCCTTGAGCCGGTTGAACATGCGCTCGATGGCGTTGCGGTTTCGATAAAGGTATGGCGAGAAACAGTTTTTCCAGACGCGATTGATCTTGGGCGGGATGTTGGGTGCGGCTCCGATTGCCTCGATCTTTCGGCGCACGGCGTTGGTGTCGTAGCCCTTGTCGCCATGGATCAGATCGGCGGTGGTCACTTGGTCGAGCAGGGTGTCGGCAGCGACGCAATCCGCGACCTGCCCGCCGGTGAGCAGGAAGGCGATGGGGCGGCAATTCCGGTCGGTCAGGGCGTGGATTTTGGTGGTGCGACCGCCGCGCGAGCGGCCGATCGCCTGGTTCCGCTCCCCCCTTTTCCGCCCGAGGCGCAGCGATGCGCTTTTACGGTGGAGGAATCGATCAAAACCTCTGCTGGCGGTCCTCCCGCAGTGGCCAGCGCATGAAACAGGTTCGACCAGACACCCTTGGCCGCCCAGCGCTGGAAGCGATTGTACAACGTCTTGCGCGGCCCGTAGATCGTGGGGGCGTCCTTCCACCGGCAACCGGAGATCAGGACATGCACGATACCGCTGATGACGCGGCGGTCATCGACCCGGGGCTTGCCTCGGGTGTCGCGCGGAAGGTGCGGCTCAAGCCGTGCAAACTGGATGTCGCTCAGCCAGAAAATGTCTCGGTCCAACAAAGATCTCCTTCCGGAGACCTTGAATCACGACCGCGCACTCTGAGGATGCCCTTTTATGGGCCCCAGCCCTAGCAGAAGAGTCGAATGCACGAAAATCCATTGGAATATTCTACCACCGCGGCGGTTCAACGGCAAGCCTGGTAAATTGCATTCATAGGAATAAAAATTCTTATAGGTTGAATTGCGCGTCATCCCGCCGATGGTGCCCGGGATCCCATGCCGCGGGCGGGGGAATAGCCACGTACTGCGAGTGCTGCGAACAGCAGCGCGGCGACGACGACGACGGCAAGCGCTTGGCCCTCGACCTTGCCGTACAGGGCGAACCGTATCAGTTCCACTCCATGAGTGAAGGGATTGAGGCTGCACAGCCACCATAACAGCGGTCCTGCCTCCTCCATGCGGTAGAGCGGGTAGAGGGCGGAAGACAGGAAGAAGAGCGGGAAAACGACGAAGTTCATCACCCCCGCGAAATTCTCCAACTGCCGGATGGCGGAGGCCAGCACCATTCCGAGTGCTCCCAGCATCAGCCCGTTCAGCAGAAGGGCCGGCACCACGCTCAGCGGCGCCCAGATTGGCAGGTCGATGCCGTAGAGTCGGACGATCAGCAGGAAGGCCGCCACCTGCAGCGCCGACACCACCACGCCGGCCACCAGCCGCGCCACCAACAGGAAGCTGCGCGGCAGCGGGCTGGTCAGAAGGATGCGCATGCTGCCCATCTCGCGGTCGTAGACCATCGATAGCGAGCCTTGCATGCCGTTGAACAGCTGGATCATGCCGATCAGTCCAGGCACGATGTAGACCTCGTAGGGGATGTAGGTCTCGTAGGGTGGGATGATGGCGATGCCCAGCGCCGCACGGAATCCCGCCGCAAAGACGAACAGCCAGACCAGTGGCCGTACCAGCGCGCCGAGGAAGCGTTCGCGCTGATGGACGAAGCGCAGCACCTCGCGTGCCACGATCCCCCGGAAGGCGATCCACCAACCGCCCATTCCCCGGCCGCTCATGCCGCCGCCTCCACACCGGCGGCGGGCCGAGCCGCAGTCAGCCGATCATAGCTTTCCGCCACCGTGGCGCATCCGGCCTCGGCATTCACCACGGAGACCGGGCCGCTGGCGCGCACCCGGCCGCGGTGCAGGACGACGACATGGTCGGTGACCGGGTCGATCTCGTCGATCAGGTGGGTGGCCCACAGCACAGCGATGCCGTCATCGGTGCACAGGTCATGGACATGGCGGATCAACTTGCGGCGGGCCGGGATGTCGAGCCCGACGGTGGGCTCGTCCAGCAGCAGCAGCGTGGGGCGATGCAGCAGGGCGCGGGCGATCTCCGCCCGGCGGCGGTGGCCGCCGTTCAGTGCGCGGACCTTCTCGTCGCGCCGCTCGAACAGCGAGAGGCGGGTCAACTCCACCTCGATCCGGCGTTGGGCCTCGCGTCGGCCGATGCCGTGCAGCGCAGCGAAATAGTGCAGATTCTGCGTCACTGTCAGGTCGAGGTCGAGGGTCGGCTGCTGGAACACCACCCCCATACAAGCCAGCGCGTCGCCAGAGGCAGTCGCGATGTCGTGGCCGTGGATGCGTATGCGTCCGGCAGTTGGACGCAGCAGGTTGGTGGCGAGTGCGAACAGCGTGCTCTTCCCCGCCCCATTGGGCCCCAGCAGGCAGGTGAAGGCGCCCGGCATCACCCGGAAGCCGACCTCTTCCAGTGCATAGCGGTCGCCGCCATAGCTGTGGCGCAACCCCTCGATCTCCAGTGCCGGTATCGCCATGGCTTCGCCCCCTTCACCCCTTGACGGCGACGCCCCAGGGATAGCGCCCGACCTTGATCGACTTGGTCACCTTCAGGCTGTCGACGTCGATGACCGACACGTCGCCGCTGATCCCGTTGGTGGTGTAGAGCGTCTTCTGGTCCGGTGTCAGCCCCAGATGCCAGACGCGCCGGCCGACCAGCAAATAGTCTTTCACCTCGAAGCTTTTGGCATCGATGACGGCGACATGGTTGGCCGGGCCGAGCGCCACGAACGCAAAGCGGCCGTCGTCGGTCAGCTTCACCCCCACCGGCTGGATGCGGTCCTTGGCGATACCCTTGATGTGGAAGTCGATGACTTTCTGCACGTTGCGCGTGGTGCTGTCGATCACGCTGACGGTGCCGCCGATCTCAGACGACACCCACAACTGCGCGCCGTCCTTGCTGAACTCGGCGTGTCGCGGGCGCGGCCCTACCAGCGTATTGTCGGTGACCTGCCGCTTCTCGATGTCGATCCAGTGGACCATGCTGGTGGTTTCGGAGGTGTTGACGCCCCAGCGACCGTCGGGGCTGACGTCCATCCCCTCCGGCTCCACCCCGACATCGACCTGGAAGGCGACCTTGCGCGAGGGCACGTCGACCACGGTGACGACGTTGCTGTCCTCGTTGGCGATGAACAGGCTCTTGCCGTCTGGGCTGAGTGCGAACTGTTCCGGATCATCGCCCGACGGCAGATTGTGGACGATCTTCCGGGTGGCAAGGTCGAGAACCTGCACCGCATGGTCGTCGCTCGCGCAGATGAACAACTGGGTGCCGTCCTTGGACAGGGTGATTCCGCGTGGCCGTTTGCCGACCTTGATGGTGTCGGTCACCGCCAGCGTCTTGCCGTCGATCACCGACAGCGTGTTGTCCTTCTCGTTGGACACATAGATGGTCTGGGCCGAGGCGGCCGACGCCAGCCCGGCCACGAGAACCGCGGTGGTCAGGAAGGGAAGGGGCTTGCGGACAGCAGTCATGGCGTCTTCTTTCCTCGCGTCTTGCAGAGCGTTTCCGGTTGGTCGTAACCCAGGCTGTCCAACTCAGTCCGCGGGTGGAGGAACCCCTCCTGCGGCGATACCGATACCAGCGAACGGTCGGCGGCCAGCAACACCGGCTGGCGGAGTTGACCGTCCCACGGCCGCAGGCTGAGCGGTGCGCCGCGGAAGGCGGACATGGTGAAGTCGGGCGACTGGATGAAGGCGATCAGCCGGTCGGGATCGGCTGTACGGGCGCGGGCCGCCGCCTCACCCACTATGCGGACGGCGGTCCAATCATTATGATCGCGGGCAGTCATCGCGCGCTTTGCCGACGCCTTGAAACGGGACTGGAGCTGCGCCGCTCCCCATTGTTCGTGCGTGCGGTGCCAGACGGTGGGGACGAGTCCCTGGGTGCCGGCCACCGGGCGCGGGTCTGCCGTGCGATAGGGCAGGTAGTCGCCGAATTCTCCGACCTCGTCGGCGACGACCAACACGTCGTAGCTCTTGGCCTGTGTGAAGACCGGGATTTCGGCCTCAGCCGTGCGGTTGACGTCGCTTTCGGCGGTCCAGGTCTTTTCCGCCACGATCTGGGCGCCGAAGTGCTTGGCGGCGCGGCGGACGGCTGAGGCAAAGAGCATATCCTCGGGTCGGCGACCGGTGACCAGGAACCAGCGCGGCCAGCGCTTCTTCACCAGATACTGCCCGAGCGCATCGGCCAGCATCGCCCGGCTGGGCGCCACATTCAGCAGGTTGGGCGCGCAGGCGGCGCCACGCAGAGAATCGTCGGGCGCGGTGGCGTTCAGCAGCAGCAGGTTGCGGGCTTCCGGCAACTTCGACAGCGCCTCCACCGTCGCGCCCGGCGCATCGACGATGACGAAGCGGTTGCCACGCCCAGCCAGTTCGCGCAGGGCTGCGGCGGCGTCCCCGTCCGGAACAACCTCCACCGCATCGAGCAGGAAGGATTGCTTGAGGAATTTTCCGGTCGTGTTGTTGTCGGCGATGGCCAGAGCCGCGCCGGCCAGCCCATCGTCCACCGCCGGCTCGTCCGGGTTGGCGACCGAGGGCGGCGGTTCCGGCGTCTGCGACAGGAAGCCGATACGGATCTCGCCGCTGTCCTGCGCCATCGCGGGAGCGACGGCAAGCAGGACCATGGTGAGCGCGATCAGCGGGCCGGTGATCAGCGGGCCGGTGTGGTGCGGTCGGGGCAGGCGGGTCTTGACCATCATATCCGTCGGAATGCCAACAGTTCGGTTGGCAGCCTATCCGGCGAACCCTACACCCGAAATGCGACTATGGGAGAATGGACAGGCTTGCGGACGGAGGGGGCGATCAGGGCTTCCCGCAATGGCCATCTTGTACGAAAGTCCAATTATTAGCTTCGCTGACCAATGGGTATCCTGGCTTCCCGTTCGTTCAGGACATCTTTGCCGGGACCTCCGATGGCGCATGTCACCCGCCGCCGCCTTCTGTCCGGACTTGCCGCCGGGCTTGCGGTTCCACTGCTGCCGGGCGTGCGTCCGGCGGCGGCCCGCCCATTGGACGAGGTGATGGAGCGCCGGCGGCTGCGCGTCGCCGTCTACCGTGATTTCCGCCCTTTTTCCTTCCGTCAGGAAGGCGGACTGGTGGGCATCGACGTCGACATCGCCGCGGCCATCGCGGAGAAGTTGGGGGTGAGGCCCGACGTCTACGAACAGATCGCCGGCGAGACCGTGTCCGACGACCTGCGCGTCGCGGTGTGGCGCGGCAGCCTGTTCGGCTTGGAATTGGCCGATGTCATGATGCACATCCCCTATGACAAGCAGTTCGGCCTGATGAATCCGGAGGCGGTGCTGTTCGCCCCTTACCATCACGAGGTCTTCGCGCTGGCCCGCGACCCACAGCGGGTGCGCCAGCCGATCCTGGCGACGTTGCCGGACGAGCCGATCGCGGTGGAGATCGACAGCGTGCCCGATTTCTTTCTGCTGGGGATGCAGGGCGGGCGACTGCGCGGCCGCATCATCCATTGCCCGACGCCGGAGGCCGCCATCGAGAAGTTGACCGCTGGGGAAGCCGCCGCGGTGCTGGCGCCTCTGAGCCAAGTGCAGGCGGCGCTGGGCGCGCGGGCGGAGCAGTTCCCGGTCACCACGGTCGCGCTGCCGGGAATGATGACCTCCAACTGGAACATCGGCATGGCGACCAAGGAGAATTCCCGCGACCTCGCCTATGCCATCGGCGACGCGGTGACGGCTCTGACCGAGGACGGGAGCATTGCGAGGATCTTCGCCCGCTATGGTGCGATCCACACGCCGCCGCCGCTTGTCGAGTGAAGAGAAACTCACCGCTTGGAAGGGGGGACGAATGCGAAATGCCTTGTGCCGGGTGGTCTTGGCGACTGCGACGTTTATCATCGCCTCTCCGGTCTTCGCCGCAAGTTCGCCGTCCGACCCGCTCGGTTCGGTAATGTGGGATACACTGCGCGACCAGTATTTCGCCGGTGCTCCGGTGGTATTCGATGATGCGGTGAAGGTGGTCGCCCCAGCCGCCGCGGAAGACACGCGGGCGGTTCCGATCTCGGTCGACGCCACGGCGCTGGGCCGGGTGGTGGAGATGGTGGCGATCGCCGACCTCAACCCCTTTCCACTGGTGTTGCGCTATCATCCCGGCACCGCCGCGCCCTATATCGCGACCCGGATCAAGATCCAGCAGGCGACAGCCGTGCGCGGCGCGGCGCGGACCGCCGATGGGGTCTGGCATGTCTCCGGCGTGCTGGTCGACGCGGCGGGCGGCGGGTGCAGTGCGCCTCCGGTGTCCTATGCACAGAAGGATTGGGCCGACCATGTCGGCGAGGTACAGGCACGGCTGTGGCCGGCGGCGGAAGACGGGGTGGCGCGGCTGCGGCTGCGCATCCGCCATCCCAACGATACCGGACTCGTCGACGGCATCCCCGCCTATTTCGTCGAGACCTTGCGGGTCGAGGCGCAAACCCCCCGAGGCTCGCCCGAACTGGCGCGCATCGACAGCCTGGAACCGGTGTCGGAAAATCCGGTTTATTCGCTCGATCTCCGTCCGCCGCCGGACGCGAGTGCGCTGGTCCTGCGTGGGCGCGACAACCAAGGTGGCGAGATCCGCGCCACCATCCCGATGCCGCCGCCCGGCGCCAGACCGGCGATGAGCGTGAAGGTGATCGACCCGCTGCGGAGTATCGGGCAATGAGCATGGCTTTGTTGCGCCGTCTTGCGCTGACCGCTGTCTTCGCCGCCGGGGCGATCTCGGGTATGGCGTGGGCTGCCGGGCCGCTGACCTACGACCTGAAACCGGCGCGCATCGCCCCAGACACCTATGTCTTCGAGGGATCCACCAAGCATTTCACCCGCGCCAACGGCGGCAACATCCTGAATTCCGGCTTCATCGTCACTGCCGATGGGGTGATCGTCATCCAGACCGGCCCGTCGCGCCGCTATGGCGAGGAGATGCGCGCCGCGATCCGCAAGGTCACCGACAAGCCGGTCCGCAAGGTTTTCGTCAGCAACCTGCATCCCGATTATTGGCTTGGGTCCCAGGCCTTCACCGACGTGCCCGTCGCGGCATTGCCCGGCACCATCGCCGGCATCCAGGAGGAGGGGCACGGCATCGCCGACAACATGTACCGGCTGGTCGGCGACTGGATGCGCGGGACCGAGGTGACGATCCCGACAGAGCCGGTCTATGGCTCCACCGTGAAATTCGGCGACCACCGGCTGCGGCTGATCCCGCTGAGCGGCCATACCGCCGCCGACCTGATGATCCTCGACGAGACGACGGGGGTGCTGTTCGCCGGCGGCGTCGTCTTCTGCGACCGCACACCGACCACGCCGCATGCGACCGTGTCGGATTGGCTGAAGGAACTGGAAGCGGTGGACGCGCTGGACATCCGGCTGCTGGTGCCCAACCACGGCCATATCCGTCCCGACAAGTCCTGCGTCGCCCAAACCCGCGACTGGCTGATCTGGCTGGACGGCACGCTGCGCCAAGCGGCCGAGTCCGGTCTCGACATGGCCGAAGCACTGGAATTGCCGATTCCCGAGCGATTTGCAGGACTGGACGTGTTGCGTGAAGAGTATCGCCGCTCCGTCGCCCATCTGTGGCCGAGGATAGAGCAGGACAGTCTGCCCAGGGTGAACTGAAATGCCGTTGAGGGCCGTCCGCGCCTGCTACTATCCGACAATTTACCAGACAGATCGTCCGTCTACACTGCCGATATCGTGAAGCGATGCGGCCCCTGTGTGGCCGCCAACAGTTCAAAAGCCGCCCAGATCCCGCTTCCGCCGCCGGACCCGCATGTCCGGCGGTAACGGCAGGACCATGCCCGGGCGGCGCCGTCATCATCAGTCTCGGGAGGCAACCGCATCATGAAGCGTCTGGTAACAAGTCTTGCCCTGGCAGCCTCGCTGACCGCGCTTGGCGCCACCGGCGTGCTGGCCGCCGATGGCCCGTCCAGCGAGGATCTGCTGAAAAGCGCCACCAACACCGAAGCGGTGCTGACTTATGGCATGGGACCACAGGCCCAGCGCTTCAGCCCGCTGACCGACCTGAACGCCGACAGCGTGAAGAAGCTGGTCCCGGTCTGGTCCTTCTCCTTCGGCGGCGAGAAGCAGCGTGGGCAGGAAGCCCAGCCGATCATCTATGACGGCATCATCTACGTCACCGGCTCCTACTCCCGCCTCTATGCGGTCGATGCCCGCACCGGCCACAAGAAGTGGGAGTACAACCACCGCCTGCCCGACGGGATCATGCCCTGCTGCGACGTGGTCAACCGCGGCGCGGCGATCTACAAGGACAAGATCTATTTTGCCACGCTGGACGCCCGTCTCGTCGCGCTGAACCGGGAGACCGGCAAGGTCGTCTGGAACAAGAAGCTCCAGGACTACAAGGAAGGCTATTCCAACACCGCGGCGCCGCTGATCGTCGACGGCAAGATCATCACCGGAAATTCCGGTGGCGAGTTTGGCGCTATCGGCATGGTCGAGGCGCGCGACGCCGAGACGGGCGAACTGGTCTGGCAGCGCCCAACCATCGAAGGCAATGTCGGCACGTTGAACGGCAAGGATTCGACGATGACCGGCAAGCTGAACGCCAGCTGGCCGGGCGACATGTACAAGACCGGCGGCGGAGCCACCTGGCTGGGCGGCACCTACGATCCGGAAACCAAGACGCTGTTCTTCGGCACCGGCAATCCGGCACCCTGGAACTCGCACCTGCGTCCGGGCGACAACCTCTACACCTCCTCCACGCTCGCCATCAATCCGGACAATGGCGAGATCAAGTGGCATTACCAGACTACGCCGCATGACGGCTGGGACTTCGACGGCGTCAACGAGTTCGTGTCCTTCGACCTGAACAAGGACGGCAAGGTTGTCAAGGCCGGCGGCAAGGCCGATCGCAACGGCTTCTTCTATGTCATCGATCGCAACACCGGGAAGCTGATCAACGCGACGCCCTTCGTCACAAAGATCACATGGGCCAAGGGCATCGACATCGAGACGGGCCGTCCGATCTACATCGACGACAACCGTCCAGGCGCTCCGGCCACCGGCGGGGGGCATGAGACCAAGGGCAAGTCGGTCTTCTCGGCGCCTGCCTTCCTGGGTGCCAAGAACTGGATGCCAATGGCCTACAACCCGCAGACCGAGCTGTTCTATGTCCCGGCGAACGAGTGGGGCATGGACATCTGGAACGAGGCGATCACCTATAAGAAGGGTGCGGCCTATCTCGGCGCCGGCTTCACCATCAAGCCGCTTTACGACGACTATATCGGTGCCCTGCGCGCGGTCGATCCGAAGACCGGCAAGATCGTCTGGGAATACAAGAACCCGGCCCCGCTGTGGGGCGGCGTACTGACCACGGCCGGCAATCTGGTCTTCACCGGCACGCCTGAAGGCTACCTGAAGGCCTTCGATGCGAAGTCTGGCAAGGAGGTCTGGAAATTCCAGACCGGTTCCGGCGTGGTCGGCAGCCCGGTCACCTGGAAGATGGATGGCGAGCAGTATGTCGCCGTCGTTTCCGGCTGGGGTGGCGCTGTGCCGCTGTGGGGCGGCGACGTCGCCAAGCTGGTGAAGGACATCAACCAGGGTGGTTCGCTCTGGGTCTTCAAGCTGCCCAAGGCCTGATCGCTCAGGCGGGGAGGGCACGGAGCAGGGCGGGCCGGAGTGATCCGGCCTGCCCGTTTCCACATCGACATCCATCCCTGGAACAGTCGTTCCTCATGATTTCCGGAAATGTCCTACCATAGTCCAATTATTCGTGGACCCATCTGCTGATAACGTCCGGCCATGCGAAGCAAACGCCGCAGGGCGGTTAGAAACAGAGGGAACGTCTTACTCATGAATGCACGGATTCTTCGTATTGCAGTCGCTGTTGGCTTGATCGGCGCCGTCGGGCTTCCCGGCCTCGTTTTCGCCCATGGTGATGTCGTTCCGCAGGCGGTCGACACCAGCGGGCTGGACAAGCTGGGCGACACGTGGCGCGACAGCAACCCGTTCCGTGGCAACCCGCGGGCCATCGAGATCGGCGCCTCGGCCTTCAATCAGAATTGCGCGCGCTGCCACGGGTTGGGCGCAGTGTCCGGCGGTATCGCCCCCGACCTGCGCTATCTGGAAAAGGGCGACGCTGGCGACGAGTGGTTCAAGGAGCGCGTCATCAATGGCTCGATCCGCAACGGTGTGACCTACATGCCCCAGTTCGGCGACGCCCTGGGTCAGGAGGCGCTGTGGTCGATCCGCTCCTGGCTGGAAACCGTGCACGAGGACTGATCCCGCAAGCACCGGCCTTCAGCGGGTCGCCCATTCCCATCGTCTTCATTCAAGGTGGTCTTCCCATGATAAGCAGAACCGCTTCCCTGGTCGCCGTGATGGTTGCCCTGCTGCCGGCCTCCGCCGTGTTCGCCGCCGACCGTGCCACTCCCGAGCAGGCCAAGTCGCTGGTCTCCGATGCCGTCGCCTATCTGAAGGCCAAGGGGCCGTACGATGCCGTCAAGGCGTTCCAGGATCCCAAGGGCAGCTTCCGCCGCGGGGAACTCTATGTGTTCGTCTTCGATACCAACGGCCGTTACATTGCCTCCGGCGCCAACCCGCGGCTGGCCGGTTCCGATGCCGCCGACCTGAAGGACGCGGAGGGCAAGCCCATCGTCCAGGCGATGATCGCCGAAACCAAGGACAAGCCGACCGCGGTCATCGATTATGTCTGGCTGAACAGACAGTCCAACAAGGTCGAGCACAAGCACTCCTACGTCACGCGTGACGGCAACTACATCGTCGGAGCGGGAACGTACGACGAGTGAACCGGCACCTCCGTATGACCGTCCCCCTCCTCCCATCGTTGAATGTACGAACAATTGGAAAGCCCCTAAACTGGCTGGCGAACGATGCACCGGAGGGAGGGGCATGACCAAAGGGTGGGGGGCGGCAGGCTGCACGAGACGGACCACCCTGCTGGCTGCCGCCGCGCTGCTTTCGTTCGCAGCCGCCCGCCCGGTCCGGGCGGCCGAACGGCCTGTCATCCGCGCTGGGGTGCTCAAGTTCGGCACCGTCAGTTGGGAACTCGACACCGTCCGTGCCAATCGTTTCGACGAGGCGGCCGGGATCGAGTTGCGACTTGTCGAACTGGCTGGCAACCCCGCGACCCAGGTGGCGTTGCAGGCTGGCGGGGTGGAAATCATCGTTTCGGACTGGCTGTGGGTATCGCGGATGCGGGCGAAGGGGGAAGCGCTATCCTTCATCCCTTATTCGACCGCGGTCGGTGCCCTGGTCGTTTCGGCCGGCTCGGGCATCGCCAGTATCGCCGACCTGCGGGGCCGGCGGATTGGCGTTGCCGGCAGTCCGCTCGACAAGAGCTGGCTTCTGCTGAAAGCCCTGGCCGGTGACCGCCACGGTTTGGCGCTGGACCGCGATGCGCAGGCCTTCTTTGGGGCACCGCCTTTGCTGAACAACAAGATTGCCGACGGCGATCTGGATGCCGTGCTGACCTTCTGGCCCTTCGCCGCCCGGCTGGAGGCCAAAGGAATGCGTGCGCTGATGACCGTGTCGGACATGCTGGCGGCGCTGGGGCAGCCGGCGACGCTTCCTTCCATCGGCTATGTCTTCCGCGAGGAGTGGGCACGCGCCAACCCGGCGGCGCTCGCCGGTTTCCAGACGGCCACCGCCAAGGCGAAGACGCTGCTGCTCCAGTCCGACGCCGCATGGGAAAGGCTGGCGCAGCTGATGCAGGCGGAGGACGATGCCACCTTCCGAACGTTGCGCGACCGCTACCGCGAGGGTATCCCACGCAGTTGGACGGCGGAGGAACGGGACGGGGCGGGGCGGCTTTACAAACTGCTGGCCCGGTTGGGCGGGCGGGAACTGGTCGGCGATGCGCCCGCCATCGCTCCCGGCACATTCTGGACCGGCGGGGAATAGCCGATGCGCCGCGCCCTGATGCCGCTGATGTCGATCCTGCTGCTGCTGGCGCTGTGGCAGGGGACGGCGTTGGCGGTCGGCGGGCGCCTGCTGCCTGAACCGGCACTGGTCGCGCAGGCGCTGCTGCGCGAGGCGGAGAGCGGTGCCCTCATCCACCATATGGGTGTCACCCTGCTGAGGGTGCTGGCCGCCTTCGCGCTGGCCATGTCGATCGGGGTCGGGCTCGGCCTGCCGATGGGGCGCTCGATGGTCATCGACCGGCTGTTCGGGCCGTGGTTGGTCTTCTTCCTGAACCTTCCGGCGCTGGTGGTGATCGTCCTGGCCTATGTCTGGTTCGGCCTGACCGAGGCGGCGGCCATTGGCGCCGTCGCCGTCAACAAGATTCCCAACACGGTGGTCCTGGTGCGCGCCGGTGCGCGCGCCATCGACGAGGGTCTGATCGACATGGCCCGCGTCTACCGCCTGTCACCGTCAGATCGGCTGCGCCATGTGCTGCTGCCGCAACTCACCCCCACCATCGCCGCCGCCGCGCGGTCCGGACTGGCATTGATCTGGAAGATCGTGCTGGTGGTCGAACTGCTGGGTCGCAGCGACGGTGTCGGATTCCAGATCAACCTCCTTTTTCAGACCTTCGATGTCGCAGGAATCCTGGCTTACACCGTCGCGTTCGTGGCCGTTGTCCAGATTCTGGAATACGGCATCCTCCAACCGGTCGAGCGTCGCTGCCAGCGCTGGCGGCGGTTGCCCGCTGAGGCTTGAAATCCGCTCCAAGCGCTTCGGTGCGGTCGAGGTCCTGCACTGCCTGACCATCGCCGCGGCGGCGGGGGAGGTCGTGGCGCTGGTCGGCCCCAGCGGCTGCGGCAAGACGACGGCGCTTGGGATCGTCGCCGGACTGGACCGTGACTATGACGGGTCGGTTGAGGTCGGGCCCCGGCTGGACGGCTCCCCGGTTCGGTTGGGCTATGTGTTCCAGGAGCCGCGGCTGCTGCCCTGGCGCACGGTGCGGCAGAATCTGGCGCTGGTCCTGCCTCGTCCGCAACGTAAGGGGCCTGCCGTCGATGCCATGTTGGAGGCGTTGGAGTTGTCAGATTGCGCCGACCGCTTCCCGACGCAACTGTCGCTGGGGATGGCGCGACGGGTGGCGCTCGCCCGTGCCTTCGTCGTGCAACCCGATTTACTGCTGATGGACGAACCCTTCGTCTCGCTGGACGAGCCGACGGCGCTGAAGCTGCGGGCCCTGCTTGCCGGACTGCTGGAGCGGCGCCCGGCCACCGTGCTGCTGGTTACTCACAATCTGCGCGAGGCCCTTGCGCTGGCCGATCGCCTTCTGCTGCTGGCGCCGTCGCCCGGGCGGGTGGTTGCGGACGTGCCGGTGGCGGTTCCCCGCGCCGCGCGCGATGATGCCACAGTCGAGGCGTTGCGCCGCAACCTGCTGTCCCGGCCGGAATCCGTCTTCCGCCTGCTGGCCTGACCTGCTCCCCTGACCCGCGGTTGGACCTTGCGACGGCGGTGGGTGCATTTGCCGCTCGTCCCGCTGCGCAGCCTGCGGTATTTTGCGCGCCGGGCCGGGTTATCCGGTGGGTGACAAAGGCGACAGGGAACATGGCGTCCGGACGGCGGACAGTGTGGCGGGGGCGGAGGCTCGGCCTTGTGGCCGGGATGGCTGCGCTTTTGCTGCAAGTCATCGCTTGGGGCTGGATGTCGCCGATCCCTGGCGCAGTCCGCGCCGACCAGTCGACTCCGCTGTTGATCTGCTCGGCCGGCGGGTTGACGACGATCCAGGTCGATCCTGCCGACTATGATGTGAATAAGGCCGGGCCGGGCGGTCAGACCGCCAATGAGGTCGTCGGCGGCCCAGGCGACTTGCCGACGCCGATGCCCTCCGGCACCGGCCATTGTCCGCTCTGTCCGCTGATCGCCGGGCTGGCGCTGCCGCCTCCGCCGACGTCCATTGGCCCTGCAATCGTCGAAAGCGGGAATTCCCGTCCATTGCCTGGCGGGCCGATCGCAGTTGGTTGGTTCCTGTCCACCCTCCAGGCCCGCGCACCGCCGTTGCCGGCCTGACCCCGCTTCCGCAAAGTCCGGATTTTCTGACGTCCATAAGCGTTGCGTGACTTCTTGCGCGATCCCAGCCCGGATCGCGCCGGACGGCAAGCGATGCCTCCTTATCCCATGCATGGTCCCGGTCCCCATGGTGTCGTCCGCCATGACGGCGACGGCCTGCGTTCCATTCCCGTCTTTAGGAGAGTTCGATGAAGCGCATCCTCGGTATTGCCACCGCCCTGACCCTGCTTGGCGCCGGTGGCGTCCTTGCCCACGAATACCGTGCCGGCCCGATCGAGATCGGCCATCCCTGGGCCCGCGCCACGGCAATCGCGGCGCCCAACGGCGGCGCCTATCTGTCGCTGACCAACGGCGGCATGGCGGAGGATCGTCTTCTCGCCGCCTCCACCCCTGTTGCCGAGAGGGCGGAACTGCACACCCACCTGAACGAGAACGGCGTGATGAAGATGCGTGAGGTCCCCGCCATCGCCGTCCCGCCGGGGGAGACGGTGAAGCTCGCGCCGGGTGGGTTGCATGTCATGCTGCTCGGCCTGAAGCAGCCGCTGGTCAAGGGCAGCAACTTTCCCCTGATCCTGCGCTTTGAAAAGGCCGGCAACGTCGAGGTCGAGGTCGCCGTCCAGGCTGCTGGCGAGAGCAAGCCGGAGCATGGAGACCACATGGGGGCCGCCGCGGCCGGTGCTGGCCATCAGAGCCATGACCATCAGGCAAAGAAGCAGTAAAGGCAACGCCGCGGATAGGGCCGTGGAATCGGGAGTTGCCGCTTCGGGAAGGCCGAAACCTCCCCGAAGCGGCAATGGACCGGCGTCAGGGCCTATTGGCGGTGCGGGCGGTGGCGGGCCAGTGCTTCGGTGATGTCGAGGTCGCGGAATGGCTTGCCGATCACCGGACGTGCGCGGTGGGCGTCGGGAAGCCCCTCCGCCCCGTGGCCGGTGGTGAAGATGAAGGGAATGCCGGCGGCAGCCAGACGGTCCGCCACCGCATCTACCCGCTCGCCACGCAGATTGACGTCCAGTAGAGCGATCTCGAAACCGCCGTCTGCGATCATCTCCAGTGCGGCGGCGACCGACCCAGCGGGGCCGACGCAGATCACCCCATGGTCGACCAGGACGTCTTCCAGACTCATGGCGATCAGCGGCTCGTCCTCAACAATCAGGACGGTGAGGTCGGTCAAGTTGGCGGCGGTCACTGTGGGCTTACTCGCGACGACAGGGGAATCACAAGCCGGCATCGCACGCCGGCAGGATCGAAGGCAAGAGCCACATCGCCTTCCAACTCATGGGCAAGGCCGCGCTCGATCAGGCGGGAGCCGAAGCCGCGGCGGGTCGGCGGCACCACCGGCGGCCCGCCGCTTTCACGCCAGCGCAGAACCAGAGCCCCTTGGCCCGGTTCGGGAATCCCCGCTCCGATGTGACCGCCATTGCAACGGCCGGCCGTTGCATCACGCATGATTTCCCATATCAGATCAATGCGGCCACTCTCGTCCGACAGGGCTCCGTATTTCGCGGCGTTGGTCGCCAACTCATGGAAGGCGAGGTGCAGCGACACCGCGACGCCGGTCGCCAGCTTTACCGGCGGCCCGCCGACGCGCACGCGGCCGGCATCGACATGCGGTTCCAGCGTGAGGGCGGCGATCTCGCTCAGCGATGCGCCCTGCCATTGGCGGCGGGTCAGCAGGTCGTGCGCCTGGGCCAGCGCCCGCAGCCGCGACTGGAATGCGTCCGGGAATACCTCCGCCGAGGGGGTGGCGCGCAGGGTCTGCTTTGCGATCGACTGCACCATCGCAAGCGTGTTCTTCACCCGATGGTTCAATTCCTCGAGCAACAGGAACTGCCGCTCTTCTGTCTTCTTGCGCGCGGTTATATTGAGCGAGACGCCGGCAAGCCCGGTGGGGATGCCGTCCCTGTCATACACGCCACGACCGCGGACCTGCACCCAATGCACGCTGCCGTCCGGCCAGATCGTGCGGTATTCCATGTCCAGAGCGGAGCCGGTGGACACCGCTTGCCGCACCATCGCCCGCTGATACTCGCGGTCGTCGGGATGGACACGGTCGAGCAGCATGTCGTAGGTCGCGATTTCCGAAGGATCGGGCAGACCCAGGTTGGCAGCGCAGATCGCCGAGACGTGCAGCCGGTCGGTGGCCAAAGTCAGCTCCCACGAGCCCAGCCCCCCGGCTTCCAGTGCGAAGCGCAGCCGTGCCTCGCTCTCCGCCAGCGCCTTGCGCTTGTCGGCAAGTTCATTGCGGTCGCGTGCCTCCACCAGGGCGCGGCGGACTACAACTTGCAGGCGCTCCATCCGCAGCTTGACGACATAGTCGGTGGCGCCTTTCTTCAGCGCCTCGATGGCGTTCTCTTCGCCCAGCATGCCGGACACGAAGATGAAGGGCACCCGTGGCAGCCGGTCACGCGCGATGGCCAGTGCCGACATTCCATCGAAATCCGGCAGGTCGAAGTCCGACAGGATCAGGTCATAGGGGCCGCCTTCGGTGACCGCGTCGATGAAAGACTGTCTGGTGTCGACGCGCTGGATGTCGAAATCATGGCCGTCGATCATCAGAAGATGCTCGCGCACGAGATCGGCGTCCATGCCGTTGTCCTCCAGCAGGAGGACGCGACAGGGGATTGGCAGGCCGAGCCCGACGGGCAACCACTCCAAGCTGTCGGAGCAGTCGGAAGGATCGATCCGGTTGGTCATCAGATTCCGCGTGGTCTGCGGGGGTGGCAGCCGGGCGGCGGCTCGTTCAGGATCGCCCAGAAGCTGCCGATGTCGCGGATCGCATCGAAGAACTCCTTGAAGCCGACCGGCTTCACCACAAAAGCGTTCACTCCCAGCCGGTAGCTGCGGATCAGATCCTGTTCTTCCTTTGAAGAGGTCAGCATGACGACGGGGATGGCGCGGGTGGCGTCACTGGCCTTGATGCGCTGCAGCACCTCTATCCCATCGACCTTTGGCAGCTTGATGTCGAGGATGATGACCGCGGGAAATTTCGGATCGGTCGGCTTCGATACCGCCTGACCATCCTCATGGAACAGATAGGAAAGCGCTTCCGCCCCGTCGCGGGCGACGACGATGTCGTTGGCGAGTTGCGCCTCGGCGAAGGCCTCCAGCGTCAACTCCAGATCCTTCGGGTTGTCCTCGACCAGCAGGATCGGTTTCAGCGCGGCCATTGGGCTACCTCGGTTCGGCGGCGTCGGGCCGCGGCAGTGAAAAATGGAAGGTTGCGCCCTGGCCGAGCTCGCTCTCGGCCCATACCCGTCCGCCGTGGCGTTCGACGATGCGTCGGACATTGGCGAGACCGATGCCGATGCCTTCGAACTCCTCCTCGCGGTGCAACCGCTGGAAGACGCCGAACAGTTTGCCCGCATAGGCCATGTCGAAGCCACGGCCATTGTCGCGCACGTAAATCTCGTATGTATTTGGGGTGGTGCGGCAGCCGACCTCGATTTCCGGCACGCTGCGCTCGCGCGAGTATTTGATGGCGTTGGACAGCATATTCTGCACGACCAGACGCATCATGGTCGGGTCGCCGGTCACCGTCGGCAGGCGATGCAGGGTCCAGCTCACGCGGTGGCCGCGCAGTTCCGGTTCCAGCAAGTGGCGCACCTCCTTGACCAACCGGCCGATGTCGACGTCGACCTGTGCCAGCGGGGCACGGGCCAACTGCGAGAAATGCAGCAGGCCGTCGACTAGCCTTCCGGCCGAGCTTGCCGCTTCGATGATACTGTCCAGGTAATGGCGCTCGCGTTCGCCCAGCTTATCGACGGCACGGGAGCGCAGAAGCTCGGCATAGCTGGAGACGTGGCGGAAAGGGGCCCGCAGGTCGTGCGACACCGAATAGGAAAAGGCGGCCAGCTCGCCGTTGCTGCGGCGCAGTTCCTCGTTGAGGGCGGCCATTTCCTCGGCCTTGCGCAGCACGATGCTGACGATGGCGTTGCGGAAGTCGCCGGCCGCCTCGACCTCGCCATGGCGCCAGGGCAGGGACTGGCCGCGCACAGTCTCCTTCCAGATCTCGAAGGAGCTGCGCGGCGATAGCCGGCCGCTGGCGTCGGCCGGCTTGGCGGGGTCGCCGGCCCAGTCGATCGACCGGATCAATTCCGGGCGGAACCACAGGAGATAGCTGGGGTGGAGCTGCGAGATGGAGATTGCCAGCAAGCCGCTGGCCGTGTCGTCGGCTCCGTCCGCGGCCCGCATCTCGGCCGGAAGCCGGTGGCTGGTGAACAGATCCTTGATGCCCTGGCCGGCCAGTTCGACAGCGATGGCCTCGACCACCGGCTGAGGCGGGGTGCGGCCGATCAGGCGACAATTGCCGTCGAACAGGATGGCTGCACCGTCGGCATTCACCAACTCCAGCAGATCGTCCTGGTCCTCGGCCAGCCCGTCGATGAAGCGTTCCGATGCCGCCATATGGGCGAGCAGCCTGGCCTGAATGCTCTTTGACCGGATCCGGTGGTCGGCATCCTCCGCCGGTGCTTGCGAGATCCTCCAATTCCAGATCGCCAGGGCGTCGGACCGATGGGCGATCGCTTGATGGTCGCTGCCGCCGGGCAGGTGCAGAATGCCGATCTGTATCGGCTCAGCCGGGGCAGTACGCAGGCCGCGGAGCAGCAATGGCATGGTGTCGGCATCGATCAGCCGGTCGATCGGCTGGCCGAAGGCGTCGGCTAGCGGCCGGTTCAGCACCTTGCCTGCATGTGCACTGGCATGGACGAGGCGGAGGCTTTCCGGCTCTACTGCCAGAAGATGGCCATGAGGCTGGATGCTGCCGGGAATATGTATGGGTTCCCGTGCGCAAGCATCGAGGTCAAGAGCATGCGGTATGATTTGGGGCCACGGTTCCGGTCCGGTTGTAGGCGTCACGGTCGTCCTTTGTTCATCACCGCGCCCGCTCCGGCAGGTCCGAGCCACAAAGGCCCGATGCAACGGAGGGCGCTTGAATGCGCCATGATCTTCGATGGTATTCCCTGCGATGCGCACTGACGAACCTCGGCTCGCTCTTAGGCACCGCGTTGCGGTGTGACGGTACCGCAGGGTACTCGACAGATCCTATACTTTCATTATCATAAGGCAAGGTTTTGTCCTGTCCTTAAATTTCTGTCCTGTGTAGGCCTAAATCATAGATCGAAGATCATATGCCGGCTTCGATAGGAGGTCTGCTTGCAGATCGAACCCTGCCGGAGGCCTGCAAGCCGGGCGGGGTCGAACCGGGCAGGGCAGGGTGTCAGAAGATCAGCTTCAGGATTCCGGTGACGACCAGAAGTCCGATAATGAAGATGATGAGAATGGCCCAGCCGAGAATCTTGAGCATGGTGGTCGGTCCTCTGTGGCCTGTGTCCAAGGACGTCACGTCGCCGGAAGCCGGTTGCGCTACGCCTGTGCTTGGATCAAACCCTCAAACCCGGCCTTGGTTCCCGAGCCGGGACTAAGCTGGACTTTGGCCAATTTCGCGATGCTGGGATCAGGCGTTGATCCAGAAGTCCGGGTCATTGGCGACGTAGTCGAGGGCTCTGTCGAGCGGCATGGTGGCGACGCCGAAGGGGCCTGACGCCCCCCAACTTTCGCCGTTCCACCAGAGCACCTTCACTTTGTCCCCGTCACCGGTGGGTCGAAACCTCGCGACGGGGGCACCGTTGTGCCCGCTGAGGAGCGTGTAACCGCGGGCGACCTTGCGTACGATCACGCCGCCGCCTCGGGTGCGATTGAAGCGCTCGATCCGCTCGAGCATGGCGTCCACGCTCATCGTGATCCTCCCGTTCCAGTCGGGTTTACCCAAGGGTTCCAACCAGCGGAGCCCTGTCATGTCTCCCGTTCCAGACAGCATTGAGCGCTGGATGGCGCCCTTTGCGGCGCTGTTCACTAGGCCGACCTGGCGCCATGTCCTGGTGCTGGTTGCCGGAGCGCTTCTCACCCCTGGGCGACGCACCGTGACGGCCGTGTTGAGCATCATGGGACAGCGCGAGACCGGCAGCTTCGCCAACTTCCACCGCGTTCTCAATCGGAACCGCTGGTCGAGCCTCGCTGTCGCCCGGCATCTGTTCACGCTCCTGATCGCCGCCTTCGTGCCGCAAGGCCCGGTGGTCATCGGCATCGACGAGACGATCGAGCGGCGCTGGGGTCCCAAGATCAAGGCGCGCGGCATCTATCGAGACCCAGTGCGCTCCAGCCATGGTCACTTCGTCAAGGCCAGCGGCCTGCGCTGGATGGTGGTCATGCTGCTGGTGCCGATCCCCTGGGCCGGACGGGTCTGGGCCCTGCCGTTTCTCAGCGCTTTGGCACCTTCGGAGCGGTTTGCCCAGGATACCCGACGTCGGCATAAGAAGCTTACCGATTGGGCACGGCAGCTTCTGCTCCAGGTCAGGCGCTGGGCGCCTGGTCGCCCGCTGATCGTCGTCGCCGACAGCAGCTACGCAGCCATCGAGTTGCTCAGTGATCTACGAGCCCACCTCACCGTCGTCACGCGCTTGCGCCTGGATGCCCGCTTGTTCGAACCGGCCCCGCCACGCATTCCGGGAACGAAGGGACGCCCTCGGGTGTCGGGCACCCGGTTGCCCTCGCTTGTCCAACGCCTGAAGGATACAGGCACATCCTGGTGCCGCGTTCGGGTGAACGGCTGGTATGGCGGTGGGGAACGCCAACTGGAGATCAGCACCGGCACGGCCATATGGTATCATCCCGGCAAACAGGTCCCGATCCGATGGGTGCTGGTGCGCGATGTGCAGGGCGCCTTCGAGCCGCAGGGCTTTCTGTGCACCGATCTCCAGGCCGATCCGCTCGATGTGCTACGCTGGTTCGTTCGGCGCTGGGCCGTCGAAGTGACTTTCGCCGAAGTTCGTCGACATCTGGGGGTTGAGACCCAACGGCAATGGTCGGACCAAGCTATCGCGCGCACCACTCCGGCCCTGCTCGGGCTGTTCTCGCTGGTCACGCTCTGGGCCAACGACATCTCCGCGGGGGCAGCGATCACACCGAGGGCCGCGCCGTGGTACCGTAAAGACGAGCCAACCTTCAGTGATGCCATCGCCGCCGTACGCCTCCAACTCTGGCGTGAAATGACTTTTCCAGTATCAGCCCATCACGCGGAGATCGCGAAACCCCCGGACCCTATCCTCAACCGACTGATCCAAGCCGTCTGCTTCCCGGCGTAAATGCGCAAAGTCCAGCTAAGAGCGCGGATCAAAACCTCGCCTCCGTCGATTCAAGCCATTGATTTTGCGTAGCTCATGAGAGGTTTTGATCGGCCCTCTAACGGAGCAGGTGGAAGCCCCCCTGTAATTGCTAGAAAGTTGCACTTCAGAATAGAACCTATCCCGCCTACTCAATGTTGCGACCGGGTAGAAGTGTCAGTGGATTGCGCAAAATAGGAATGTCAGAGAGGTAGCTTCGGCTTGGCCGTGTAGTTTGGCTGTCGGGCTTCTTCGGCATATCTGGCATGGATGCGTTGGGGTTCGGCTCGGTGGCGCGGTCAAGCCCCGGAGCCGCTTTGCGGTGCGCCGCAGGCGCAGGGCTTGACGGCAACGCCGATCGCCGAGCCATCATCCTGCTGCCAGACATGCCGGCCGCACCGGGGCTTTGCGGATAGGAGGCAAGTGCCTGCGGTCAATCAGCCGCGCAGGCGGCATCGGGAAGCCCGCTGTCCCGCTTGCGCCGGCCTGTTTTGCGGTAGCCGTTCTTCTCGCTGTTGGTCTTCACCCGCGGTGGCGGCCGGCTCTCCTGCATCTCTTTCACCTGGGCCAGCACCGCACTCAGCCGCTTGTTCTCCACGACGTCGCCCTGGGTGACCCGCTGGTCCTTGTCGAAGGCCCGATAAGGCAGCGCCACCCCTTTCCATCGCACCTCCAGACGGCCGTCGGCGAAGGCGTAGGTGTCGACATACTGGCCAACCAGTCCCCGCGTCAGCTCCGTCTCCTCCAGCATGATAAGCTTGCGTTCGTAGGACAGCGTCAACTGCTGCCCGACATGGCGCTGTTCGCGCCAGCACAGCACCTGGCGCAACCGATCCGGCGCGATGTTCAACGGCCGGTGCAGATCGTCCGGCCGGGCAGGGGGCAGGGCAAAGCGGGCGTTGAAGCGCTCGATGAAGCCGGGCAGGAAAGCATTGCCCGCTTCGATGCCGGTGATGCCGGCCAGCCGCAATTCCTTCACTAGCCGGTCCTGCAACGTCCGGTTCACCCGTTCGACCCGCCCTTTGGCCTGACTGGAGTTGGCGCACAGGATCTCGATGTTCAATTCCGCCAAGGCCCGGCCGAACTGCGTCATGCCCTGGCCGCCCTTCGCCTCGCGCTGCGAAACCCGGAACACCGAGTATTTGTCCGAGTAGAAGGACAGCGGCCGGCCATGGGCATTCAGATAGCCCTCCAACGCCTCGAAGTAGGAAAAGGCGCTCTCCGAGACGGCGAAGCGAAGCTGCATCAGCCGGCCCGTCGCATCGTCGATGAACACCAGAAGCGTGCAGGGATCGCCGCGATCCTCGAACCAGCGGTGCTCGCTGCCGTCGATCTGGATCAACTCGCCGAACCGCTCGCGGCGCAGCCGGGGAGGGTGGAACTGCCGGCGCTGCCGGCGCGACAGCCAAAGGCCAGCGTCCGCCATCCACTGGCGCAACGTCTCGCGCGACACCGTCAGCCCATGCGTGTCCCGCAGCATCTCCGCCGCAAGGGTCGGGCCGAAATCGCCGTACCGGCTGCGAACCAGCTCCAACGCCTGCTCCCGCACCTCATCGCCAAGCCGCCGGTTCGACGGACGGCCGCGCCCCCGGTGAACCAAAGCGCCGCCGCCACCAGCCTTGTAGCGCGCCAGAAGTCGCCACACCTGACGCTCGCTCAAAGCCAGAACCGACGCCGCCGATCCGATCCCACGGCGACCGCTCAGCACCTCGCCGAGAACCTCGACCCGTTGCAAGTCCTGTTCGCTCATCGTGATCCAGCCCATCGCCAGCCTCCCAGCCGTCGAAAACCTGACGGAAGACTGACACTTCTATGTTGCGAGGGACTGACATTTTAGCTTTGCGCTTACATCATAAAAACACATAATAGTTCTTATGGAAAAAAATGATCGGCTTGATCAGTGCAATGGTTCCGGCACCGTCGGTGCGGCGGACGCTTCCGATTAAAAACGATGGCCTTCCCCGCGCAGGACTCCCACACTTACGGCGTATAAAGCCATGACAGCAACCGGGAGCAGGCGGAAGACGGCGTGGAGCCTACCGAGGATGCGGTGACCGACGAGGCGCTGATGGCAAGCGCCGCGGTTGGTGATCGGAAAGCGTTTGGAACGCTCACGCGCCGGCATTTGCGCCGCAGCATCGCCTTGGCCCAACGGGTGGTCGGGAACGCTGCCGATGCCGAAGAGGTGGCACAGGACGCCTTTCTGCAAATCTGGGCCAACGCCGACCGCTGGCGGGGAGACGGCACCCGTTTCACGACCTGGCTGTACCGGATCGTTGTAAACCGCGCCATCGACTATAAGCGGCGGCGCAGCTTCGCCCCTCTGGATGCGGCTGACGAAATCGCCGATCCGGCCTGGAGCGCCGAGACGGTGATCGATGGCCTGCGGATCGGTGCGGCGGTGGACGCCGCGATAGCCGCCCTGCCCGAACGGCAAAGGGCGGCGCTCAGCCTCTGCTACCATGAGGAGATGACGTGCGCTGAGGCATCGGAAATACTGCAGGTGTCGGTTTCGGCTATGGAAAGTCTGCTGGTCCGGGCACGCCGCGTGGTGCGCGCCCGGCTTCAACCCCTGATCCGTCAGAAGGACGGTGTACGGTCATGACGCTCAAAGAGTTCAAACGCAACGCTGCGGCTTACGGTGCGAACCTCGACCACTGGCCGCGATCCGCCCGGGTCGACGCCCTAAGCCTCCTGGATGCAAGTGGGGAGGCGCGCGACGCGCTGGCCGATGCCGCCATCACCGACATGGTGCTGGACGCCGCCTCGTCTCCGTCGGTTTCCGCCCGTCGCGAGGCTCGGGTCTATGACCGCATCGCCGAGTGCCTGACACGGCGGGTCGTACCCGAATTCGTGCCATGGTTCCTGTCGCGACCACCCTTCCGTGCGGCCCCGCTCGCCGGCTTCCTGGCTTCCATGGCGGTGGTCGGGTTCCTCAGCTACAGCCAGGGCCTGATTACTTTCGAAAAGACGAGCCCGCCCAGCCTGTCGGGCGTAATGATCGTCAGCTATCTGGGAGACACGCGATGACGCCGTCGATCCGGCGCCGCTGGCCTTGGTTCCTTCTGGTCGGGTCCCTTGCGCTTAACATGCTGGCTGGTGGCTTCGTCGTCGCCCACGCCTTCCGGCCTCCCCCGCCCCCACCCGGTCCGGAGCAAATGCTGGAGCGGTTCGTCGACGACGCAGCCCGGCGCCTGTCGCCGGCCGATGCGAAGATCCTGCGCAAGGCGATCGACGACGCCCGCCCGATGTTCGTCCGCATCCAGGTCGGCCGCGAGGAGTTCGTCCCGCGCCTCCGAACGGAACTGATGGCCGATTCGTTCGATCCCGTCCGGCTGAAGTCCCTGTTCGACACCCTCCATGCCAACGACGCGAAGCTGCGCTCCGAACTCGAGGCGCGGCTGGTCGAGACCCTATCCCGCTTGTCCCCGGAAGGCCGCTTGCGCCTTGCTGAGAGCCGCCTTCCCTGATCCTTTCGGTTCGGCCGGCGGCAGACACTTCCGGGGTAAGGCCGGGGCGGCATGTCCGTCCCGGCCCTTTTTTCATCAGGATCCGGCTGTGGCCGCGGTGGTCTCCAGCAATGCCAGAAGTCCGGCCAACAGCTCCGCCGGGCGGGGCGGACAGCCGGGGATGTGAAGATCGACCGGCAGCACCGTCTCGACCGCCCCGATGCAGGCATAGGATCCCGCGAACACGCCACCGTCGATGGCGCAGGCGCCGCAGGCAACTACCCATTTGGGGTCGGGTGTTGCGTCCCAGCTGCGGCGGAGCGCATCGGCCATGTTCTTCGTCACCGGGCCGGTGACCAGCAGCACGTCGGCATGCCGGGGCGAGGCGACGAAGCGGATGCCGAACCGCTCCAGGTCGTAGAGCGGGTTGTTCAGTGCATGGATTTCAAGCTCGCAGCCGTTGCAGGATCCGGCATCGACCTGCCGGATCGACAGGCTGCGGCCCAACCGGGCGCGGGCGCGTTCGCCGACACGGGTACCCAGGTCGGCCAGCGCATCGGCGAATGGGGCTGAAGAAGAGGCGGGCGCAGCCTCCGTCACCGGGCCACCGGTCAGGGACCGCAGGATGTGCTTCAGCATTGGCAGCTCCCCGTCACAGATCCTGGCCCGAATAGGACCCGTTGAACGATTTGTTGCACAGGGGGAAGTCGGCAACGATGTTCCCCTCGATCGCCGCTTCCAGCAGCGGCCACTGGAACCAGGACGGGTCGCGCGGGTGGCAGCGGTCGATGGTACCGTCATCGGCCAGACGGACCCAGGTCATGATTTCGCCGCGGAAGGATTCGACCAGCGCCATGCCCTCCCCCGACCCTCGCGGCCCCCCCTGCCCTGCCCGCTTCGGCAGATCCGGCAGCATCGGCGGTGGGACGATGCCGTCGGGGCCGCGCGGCACGCCGGGCATGCGGCGCAGGATCTGATCGATCAGCGACAGCGACTGTTCCACTTCGCGGATGCGGATCCAGATGCGGGCATTGACGTCGCCCTCGGTCAGGACCGGTACCTCGAACTCGAGGTCGGTGTATGGGGGATAGCCCGGCGACTTGCGCGCATCCAGCCCGCGGCCCGATGCCCGGCCGACATGGCCGCCGGCACCGAAGCGTTGGGCCAGCCCGGTGGAGACGACGCCGGTAGTCACCGTGCGGTCGAGCAGCGAGGTCTTGGTATCATAAATCGCTACCAGTGGGAGGAAGCGCCGCCGCAGGTCCGCCGTCAGGTCTCCCAGCCGGGTTCTTCCACTCTCCGCGATGTCCGGCATCACGCCGCCGGGAACCACCCGGTCCATCATCAGCCGGTGGCCGAAGCAGGCATCCGCGGCACGCAGCACCATCTCGCGCAATTGTCCCATCTCCGCCAGCATGAAGGCGAAGGCGGCGTCGTTGCAGATGGCGCCGATGTCGCCCAGATGGTTGGCGACCCGCTCCAACTCGGCCATCAGGGCGCGCAGCCAGACCGCGCGCGGTGGCGGCTCGATCCCCAGCGCCGCCTCCACCGCGCGGGCGAAGGCCAGCGCATGGGCGACGGTGCTGTCGCCGGAAAGTCGGGCGACAATCCTTGCCGCTTCCGCCGGCATCTTGCCGCGCATCAGCCCCTCGACGCCCTTGTGGACGTAGCCAAGCCGCTCCTCCAGCCGCACCACGGTTTCGCCGTTGGCGGTGAAACGGAAATGGCCGGGCTCGATGATGCCGGCATGGACCGGTCCGACCGGGATCTGGTGCAGCCCCGGTCCCTCTGCCGGCAGGAAGCGGTAGGGCGGTTGCGCCTCAGTGGTCGGCGGGACAGGTGCCGGACTGGCGGCCAGCGGGTGACGCACGCCCCAATGGCCGTGGTCGAGCCAGGGGCGTCCGTCCACCCCATTCTCCGGTATCAGGCCGAACAGATCGTGCGCGGCGCGCTCCAGCCGGTTGGCCGCCGGCCGTACCGCCGACAGGCTGGGGAAGCGGCGGTCTGGGCAGGGAAGGCTGACCACCGCGACGTCGCCCGCCAACTCCTCACGCACGGCGGCGTGCACGGTATCGGCCTCGCCCCACAGGCCGAGCAGCGACCAGCCGTTGCCGGCCAAAGCTTCGATCAATTGCAACCAGCCGGCGCGGTCGGTGACGTAGCGCGGCCACGGCCTGTGTCCCTCGACCGGACGGCCGATGCGGCCCAGCAGGCCGAACAGGGGATCTTCGCCGTACATCTCGCCTCCCCTATCCCAGCAATGCCGCGACGGAGCGGAACCAGCCGACCAGCGGTGCCGGAATCCACAGCCCGGCCGTCAGCACCAGCGCCAGATGGGCATAGAGCGGCACCAACGTACCGTGCAGCGGCGCCGGCTCCGCCACCGGTGCACCGAAGCAGAGCTGCTGCACCCGCAGCACCAGTGCGCCGAAGGCGACCAGGATGCCGACGACCAATGCCGCCGCCAGCGCCGGCTGTTCCGTCACACTGCTGGTGACGAGCAGGAACTCGCTCATGAAGACGCCGAAGGGCGGCAGCCCGGCGATGGCGACCACGCCGGCCAGCAGCCCCCAGCCCAGCGCCGGATGGCTGACCGTCAGGCCGCGGATCCCCGCCAGCGACTGGGTACCGGTCACTTGGACAGCATGGCCGACGGCGAAGAAGATCGCCGACTTGGTCAGGCTGTGCATCGCCATGTGCAGCAGGCCGGCGAAATTCGCCATCGGTCCACCCAGCCCGAAGGCGATGGTGACGATGCCCATATGCTCGATTGAACTGTAGGCGAAGAAACGCTTCACGTCGCGCCGCCGGTACAGCATCGGCCCGGCCAGCAGCAGCGACGCCAGCCCCATGGTGACCATCAGGGGGCCCGGCGCCATCGCCGCCCCGTTGGCGGCCAGCAGCATCTTGAAGCGCAGCACGGCATAGAGCGCCACGTTCAGCAGCAGCCCCGACAGCACGGCGGAGATCGGCGTCGGCCCCTCCGCATGGGCGTCGGGCAACCAAGCATGCAGCGGCGCGAGCCCGACCTTGGTGCCGTAGCCGATCAGCAGGAAGACGAAGGCGAGGTTCAGCAGATTCGGGTCGATGCGCGTTGCTGTCTCCTGCAGGGCCGTCCAGGTCATCGCCGGCAGCCCCGGTCCCATCACCGGCTGGGCCGCCATATAGATCAGGATGGTCCCGAACAGAGCCAGCGCAATGCCGACACCGCAGAGGATGAAGTATTTCCACGCCGCCTCGATGCTGGCGGCGGTGCGGTACAGGCTGACCATCAGCACGGTGGTCAGCGTCGCCGCCTCCACTGCCACCCACAGCACGCCCAGGTTGTTGGCGGACAGCGCCAGCAGCATGGTGAACAGGAAGGCCTGGAACATGGCGTGGTAGAAGCGCAGCTTCTGCGGGGTCAGCAGGCCGCGCCGCACTTCATGTCCGATATAGCCGGCGGAAAAGACCGCGGTGGTCAGCCCGACGAAGGCGGTGAGCGCGATCAGCGCGACGTTGAAGGCGTCCAGCACCAGATGGGCGGTGGCAGCCGGCGGCGCGCCGAACAATGCCAGCGCGGCCAGCAGGGTCAGGGCGCTGGCGCCGGCATTCAGCTTCGCCGCCAGTCGCCAGTCCGGCACCAGGGCGAGCGCCACCGCGGAAAGGAGCGGGATCAGCAGGACGGCGGGAAGGAAGGGCGTCACTCGCCGGCCTCCCCCCGGAAGCTCTCGATCCGGCGCATGTCGAGCGTCTCGAACCGTTCGCGGATCTGGAACAGGAAGATGCCGAAGATGATGAAGGCGACCATGACCGAGAAGGCGATCGACATCTCCACCACAAGCGGCATGCCGGCGACGCCGACTGCGGCCAGGATCAGGCCGTTCTCGATCGACATGAAGCCGACCACCTGGCTGACCGCGTTGCGGCGCGAAATCATCATCAACAGGCCCAGCAGCACCACGGACAGCGACAGCGCCAGATCCTCGCGGGTCAGGGCGGTCGCCCCCTCCGTCACCGGCAGGACCAGCAGGATCGACAGCGTGACCAGTGACACGCCGGCAAGCAGGGTCAGCCCGATGCCGAGCGCCGGCTCGACTGTGCGCTGGATGTTCAGGCGTTGGATGATCCGGTGCAGAGCCACCGGGATGGCGACTGCTTTCAAGGCCAGGGTCAGCAGCGCGGTGATGTAGAGATGCGGCTCGTCATGGGCATAGGCTTGCCATGCGGCGGCAGCGGCAAGGGCCAGGGCCTGGACGGTGAAGACATGCAGCAGGGCGAACAGCCGGCGCTGGTAGAGCAGCGCGAAGCTCGTCATCAGCACCAGCGTGCCGAACAGATGGGAGGCGTCATAGGCGATGTCGTTCATGCTCATCCCCGCTCATACGCCGCGCGACACATAGAGGAAGATGGCGCCCAGCAGGCTGAGCAGGAGCGCCCCGCCCAGGAACTCCCCTACGCGGAAGACGCGCATCTTGGCGACCGACGTCTCGAACAACGCCAGCCCGGCCCCGGCCGTTGCCAGCTTGGCCAGGAAGCTCAGCAGGCCGGTCAGGACGGTGCCTCGGTCGCCGGTCGCGAGCCCCCAGGGCACGAAGATGCAGGCGATCAGCGCGACGTAGAGCAGCAGCTTCAGCATCGCCGCCGCCTCCACCAGCGCCAGATGGCGGCCGGAATATTCCAGCACCATCGCCTCGTGAACCATGGTCAGTTCCAGATGGGTCGAGGGGTTGTCGATGGGGATGCGCGCGTTCTCGGCGATGGCCACCATCACCAGCGCGATCAGCGCCATGGCCAGCGACACCCGCAGTCCGACGCTGCCGGAGGTCATGAAGGCGGCGATCTCCGCCAGCGAGGTGCTGCGGACCAGCACCGCGACCGAGAAGACCATCATCAGCATCGCCGGCTCGGCCAGCGCCGCGATCATCATCTCGCGCGAGGAACCGATGCCGCCGAAGCTGGTACCGATGTCCATGCCGGCCAGCGCCAGGAAGAAGCGTGCGGTGCCCAGCAGCGCGATCAGCGCGATCAGGTCCGCCGCCGGGGCAAGAGCCAGGCGGGTGGTGAAGACCGGCACCAGTCCGGCCGCCAGCCAGATTGCGGTGAACATGGCATAGGGCGTCGCCCGGAACAGCCAGGAGGCGTTGTGCGCCAGCACCACCTCCTTGCGCAGCAACCGCAGCAGGTCGCGGTAGGGTTGGATCGGCGACGGCCCCCGCCGACCGAGCAGGCGCGCCTTCACCAGCCGCACCCAGCCGGTCAGCAGTGGGGCGAGTGTCAGCACCAGCAGCATGTGGATGATCTGGTAGAGGATGGACGCGATCATGACCGCACCACCGCGACCAGGATCAGCACCACCACCAGCGCCGCGAACATCAGCGTCAGGTAGCGGCGGATGGTCAGGAACTGCAAATGATTGGAGCGGTCGGCCAGCCAGTTCACCGCGCGGCCGACCGGGGTGAACAGCAGCGGCCATGCCGGGTCGCGCCAACTCACGCTCAGCCGGGCCGGGCGGGTGTCGCCGGGTTCCGGCATCGACACGCTGTCCCGGGCGGCAAGCAGCGTTGTGCCGAAGGCGCGGCGGATCGGCTGGCCGAAGCTGCCGGCGCTGTATTGCGACAGCGCCGCCGGGTCCGGCTCCTCATGGCCGCAGCCCCAGGCGTCCGACCAGCGCACCCGGTCGGACGCCCGGCGGTGGATGACCAGCACCAGCAGGGCCGACAGCGCCGCGATGGCCACCAACAGAACCATGCCGTTGTAGGAGTTGCCGACGGCCGAGGTCGGGGCCAGCCAGAACCAGGGCTGATAGGCGCGGTCGTCGAAGGGGCCGGCCTCGACCATGGCGCGCACGGCCGGGCCGAACAAGCGGATCAGCGGGGTCGGCAGCACGCCGATGGCGATGCACAGCACCGCCGGCACCAGCATCGCCAGATGCATCGCCGTCCCGACCTCCCGCGCGCCCGCGGCCTCGACCGAGCGCGGGCGCCCGAGAAAGGCGATCCCATAGAAGCGGACGAAGCAGGCGGCCGCCAGCGCTGCTGCGAGAGCTACCGCGGCACCGACGACGGCGATGCCGATCTTCAGCGACCATTCCGGCAGGGCCGGGGCGTTCAGGATCGCCTGGAACAGCATCCATTCGCCGACGAAGCCGTTCAGCGGCGGCAGGGCGGAGATCGCGGCGGCGCCGACCAGCGCTAGCACCGCGGTCGCCGGCATCCTGTGGATCAAGCCGCCGAGCCGGTTCAGGTCCCGCGTGCCGGTCGCGGTCAACACCGAGCCGGCGACGAAGAACAGCAGGCTCTTGAACAGGGAATGATTCACGACATGCAGCAGGGCGGCGCTCATCGCCAATGCCGCGATGACCGGGGTGCTACTGGCCTTGAACACCAGCGCCAGCCCGAGCGCGATGACGATCACCCCGATGTTCTCGATGGTGGAGCAGGCGAGCAGCCGTTTCAGGTCATCCTGCATCAGGGCGATCATCACCCCCATCACCGCCGTCACCGTGCCCGCTGCCATCAGCACCCCACCCCACCACCATGAGGGCGGTCCGAGCAGGTCGAAGGTGACGCGGACGATGGCGTAGACCGCGACCTTGGTCATCACCCCCGACATCAGGGCCGAGACATGGCTGGGCGCCGCGGGGTGGGCCAACGGCAGCCAGACATGCAGCGGGAATAGGCCGGCCTTCGACCCGGCCCCCAGCAGGACCAGCAGAAGCGCCGCCACCACCGCGCCGCTGCCGGGCGCGTGGGCACGGATGGCGGCGAAGCTCATGTCACCCGGTCCGCCGGCCAACAGCCCGAAAGCTAGCATCAGACAGACCGTGCCGACGCTGGCCATGATCAGGTAGAGCCGAGCGGCCTCGGGCGTTTCGGCCTCGCGGTGGGTCGACAGCACCAGCAGCCAGGATGCCAGCGACATGAACTCCCATGACACCAAAAAGGTGAAGGCGTCGTCCGCCAGCAGGACCAAGCTCATGCCTGCCAGGAACAACGGGAAGAAAGGCAGGACCGGGCCGCCCTGCGGATGGGGGGCGTCCTGCTGGCCGCTGCCATGATGCGCCCGCTCGTAGCCCCAGCCGAAAAGGCTCGCGGTCAGTCCGCCGCCGTTCACCACCAGGAGGAAGAAGACCGACAGCGCATCGGCGCGCAGATGGGATCCGCTCCAGGGCAGACCGATCGGCAGGGTCAGTGCGGCCGGCACCACGGCGCCTGTCGCCAGGGTTGTCACCGCCCACAGGACGGTCAGTCCGCAGGCGGCCGCAGTCACGCCATAGACGACGTCGGTTGCCCAATGTCGGTTGCGGGCGGCAACCGCCAGGAGCGCTGCCGAGAAAAGCAGCAATATGGAGGAGAGGGGAATTGCCAAGCGTCTAGGCCGAATGGGTTAAACCCGACGCATTGTAAGGATGTTGCCCCCAGCTTTGGCAAGAGGAAAAACTCTAACTCTCTTATGGATTTCAGCCGCGGCGACCTGCCCAAAGAAAAGGCGGCCGTGCGGTTTTGCCGCAGGCCGCCTTGAGTTGGTTCGGGAGGAAACGCAACCAAGTTGCAAGCAGAGGTATAGGGCCGATATGGTTAACGGGTGGTGAATGGCGGAAAGAAAACGATCCCTACCACTATTTTGCGAATTTCTACCGCAAAGGCTCCGCTCAAGCTCTCCGTGCCCGGACCATCACCCCGGCCTCTGCCCAATGCCGGGGTGGCGTTGCCCTGCCCCGCGCGCTATGAGAGATGCCCTTTCTTGTCGTCACCAGTCCGCAGGATCCCTGCCTCATGCTGTCCATCAGCCAGCGCATCGCCGACGAACTGTCGGTCCGCGAGTCCCAGGTCGCTTCCGCCATCGCCATGCTCGACGAGGGGTCGACCGTTCCCTTCATCGCGCGCTACCGCAAGGAGGCGACCGGCGGCCTGGACGACACCCAGCTCCGCACCCTCGATGAGCGGCTGGGCTACCTGCGCGAGTTGGAGGACCGGCGCGCCAGCATCCTGTCGACCATTCAGGAGCAGGGCAAGCTGGCGCCCGAGCTGGAGCGTCAGATCAAGCAGGCCGACACCAAGACCCGGCTGGAGGACCTGTATCTCCCCTACAAGCAGAAGCGCCGCACCAAGGCCCAGATCGCCCGCGAAGCCGGGCTGGAGCAGCTGGCAGACGCGCTGCTGGCCGATCCGATGAAACGGCCGGACGCGGAGGCTGAGGCCTTCGTCGATGCGGAGAAGGGAGTGGCCGATGTCAAGGCGGCGCTGGATGGCGCCCGCCACATCCTGGTCGAGCGGTTCGGCGAGGATGCCGAGCTGGTAGGCCGCCTGCGCACCGCCATGGCCGACAAGGGCATCGTCACCTCCAAGGTCATCGAGGAGAAGAAGGCGGAGGGTGCCAAATTCTCCGATTACTTCGACTTCTCGGAAAGCTGGGCCAAGCTGCCGTCGCACCGCGCGCTGGCGCTGTTCCGCGGCCGGGCGCAGGGCGTTCTGGACATCGGCCTCGACCTGCCGCTGGAAGAGGGGCGGCCGCATCCGGCGGAGGGCACCATCGCCGTCCATACCGGCATCCGCGACCAGGGCCGTCCGGCCGACAAGTGGCTGTCCGACGTGGTGCGCTGGACCTGGAAGCTGAAGATCGGCCCGCACATCGAGACCGACCTGATGGGAGCCCTGCGCGAGCGGGCGGAGGACGAGGCGATTCGTGTCTTCGCCCGCAACCTGCATGACCTGCTGCTGGCCGCACCGGCCGGCCAGCGCGCCACCATCGGGCTCGATCCTGGCATCCGCACCGGCGTGAAGGTCGCCGTCGTGGACTCGACCGGCAAGCTGGTGGAGACGACGACGATCTATCCGCATCCGCCGCGCAACGACTGGGACGGCTCCATCGCGGTGCTGGCGGCGCTGGCCCACCGCCATAAGGCCGAACTGATCTCCATCGGCAACGGCACTGCGTCACGCGAGACCGACAAGCTGGCCGCTGACCTGATGAAGCGTCATCCGGAGCTGTCACTGACCAAGCTGGTGGTGAGTGAGGCCGGCGCCTCGGTTTATTCGGCGTCGGAAACCGCCGCGCACGAGTTCCCCGGCCTGGACGTCAGCCTGCGCGGCGCGGTGTCCGTTGCCCGCCGCCTCCAGGATCCGCTGGCGGAGTTGGTGAAGATCGAGCCGAAATCGATCGGCGTCGGCCAGTACCAGCACGACCTCGCCGGCGGCAAGCTGGCCCGCTCGCTGGATGCCGTGGTCGAGGATTGTGTGAACGCCGTTGGTGTCGATCTCAACACCGCATCGATCCCGCTGCTGACCCGTGTGTCAGGGCTGAACGAAACCATCGCCCGCAACATCGTCGAGCACCGCGACCGCAACGGCGCCTTCCGCTCGCGCAGGCAACTGCTCGACGTGGCGCGGCTGGGGCCGAAAACCTTCGAGCAGGCCGCCGGCTTCCTGCGCATCCGCGACGGCGAGAATCCGCTCGACGGCTCCGCCGTGCATCCGGAGGCCTATCCGGTGGTGCAGCGCATCGTGAAGACCACCGGCCGCGACCTCGGCAGCGTCATCGGCGACGCCCGCTTCCTGCGCGGACTGGATGCCGGAGAGTTCACCGACGAGCGGTTCGGCGTGCCGACGGTCGAGGACATCATCAAGGAGTTGGAAAAGCCGGGCCGTGATCCCCGTCCGGAATTCAAGACGGCCACATTCAAGGAAGGCGTGGAGGAGCTGAAGCACCTCCAGCCCGACATGATGCTGGAAGGCGTGGTGACCAACGTCACCGCCTTCGGTGCCTTTGTCGACATCGGAGTCCATCAGGACGGGCTGGTGCATATTTCCCAGCTTGCCAACAGCTTCGTGAAGGACCCTCACACAGTGGTGAAGGCCGGCGATGTGGTGAAGGTGAAGGTGCTGGAGGTCGACATCCCGCGCAAGCGCATCGCGCTCACGATGCGGATGGGCGAGGAGGCGCCGCGTCCGGCAGCACGGCGGGACGAACGCCGGGACGAACGGGTGCCGGTACGTCCGCAACAAGGGGCGCCACATGGGGCGCCACAGGTTGAGCGGCGCGCGGCCGCTCCGGCTGCAAAGCCTGTACCGAAACCGGCGAAGGCGCCCGAGCCGGTCAACAGTGCTTTTGCCGAAGCATTCGCACGGGCGCAGGCTGGAAAGAAGAAGTAGAATCGGCCACGCCGATGGCTCAGGGCGGGGGCACCGCGTCGGCGACCAGACGTGCCCCCAAGACCCCGATGGCGGCTGCGGCGGCTCGGTCGATCCAGTGCTTCGAGCGCAGGTAAGCGCCACGCGGACTGCCGGCGGAGAAAGCTGCGGCGACAATGGCGTACCAGCCGGCTTCTATCAGGAAGATTGCCGGCGGCAGGCTGGCGAACAGCCAGAACGGTGGATCGGCAGGCATCAGCGCAGCAAAGATGCTGCCGTAGACCAATGCCGTTTTGGGATTGCGGAGTTGGGTCAGCAGACCGAACAGCAGTGGTCGGGCGATGCTGCCGGCCGGGGCGGTCCGGCTGTCCCCATCCACCACGAGAGCCTCCGAGGCGCCGCGCCAGATGCGGAACGCCAGATAAAGCAGATAGGCGCCGCCGGCCAGCTTCAGCGCGGCATAGAGCCACCCGACATGCGACAGCAGCGTGTGCAATCCCAGAAGCGCCAGCGAAGCGAAGCAGACGCCGCCAATCCCCATGCCAAGCGCGGTCGCCAGCCCGGCCCTGCGGGATACGGCGATCGATGTGCGGGCGACCAGCACGAAACTCGGCCCCGGACTGGCGGCACCGACCGCTATCGCGGCAACGATGCTGACGAAGGCAAGGATCGGATCCAATGGCCAGCCATCCCCTCTCGGTCGAATGAGATGGATGGTACCGCAACCGTGTCCCGGAGCACAAAGCCGGGACTCCGAGTGCAGGGTAAAAAATCCACTCGTCCACGGGGGGAACGAGGGGAGAGGGCCGATGGTCGGGCCGTTACGGGGATGTCATTCGGCTGCCATCAGCACCTGAGCCTCTTCCCGCACGGGTCCGGCGGGCACATTGGCCGCGACGTAGCGGTCGAGCGCTTCGAGGCATTCGGCGAGGGTTCCGGAACTGACCGCCCGGCAATCCTCGAAGGCGTGCGGGTCGGGCCGGAACCAATGGGTGATGTAGCATTCCTCGCGCCCGTCCAGACTGAGGGTGAGGGCGAAGCGGCCCTCACGTCCGATGCGGGCTTGAGCGGCGCGCAGACGCGCCTGGACCTCTTCTATCGTCATGGGGTGGGTTCCTTCCATTCATCCGGCGGCATTCCATCGGACTTCGCCCGTCACGCCCCGAGAATCGGCAGCGTGGGTCAGGCGGCATGGGCGAATGGGCCGTCATGTGCGTCGCGTGCGTCGTTGTCTCGATCAGAGTCTTCCAACCGCCGGGCCCAGTCGATGTCACGTGCCAGCGACTCGACCAGGACGCGGGCCGCCCCTGCTGTATCCGCAGGGGCGCCGGGCCGCAGCAGACCTGACAACCGCATCGCGAGCGTTTCCGCTTCGGCCTCGACCCAGCGGGCATAGCGGCGACGGCGCTGGTCGCGATTCCAGTACCAGCGCGGCAACTGGGTGTTGGCACGCTCGAATTCGCCTTCCCAGGCGCTCATTCGGAACAGCCCGCTGGGCGATTGGCCGACGGAGGGCTGATTGGTCGAGTGCGGATTTATCGGCATCGGATTTATCTGGGCCATGTCAAGTGTCAGGCGGCTTCCCGCCCCTCCTCGTCCTCGCGCTTCAGGATCTCGGCCTTCTTCTGGGCGAACAGGCCGGTGATGCGGTGCTGTGCGGCACGATCGACGCTGCCGATCTCGCGCAGGCGGGTGCCGACGCCGGACCGCCAGACCTCTTCCAGGTCGTCCAAGTCCAGGCAGGCGCCAAGACGGCGCTTCACTTCCGATTCGAAGGCTTCGACGGCGGCGGGTTGCAGGTCCGGGTTGGATTTGGCGGCGTAGAAGGCCTCCGATTCCTCGCGGTACTTGCTGTCGTCGAACTGACCCATATAGACGTCGGCAGCCAGACCGATCTGCAGCAGGCATTTGCCGACCGCATCGGTCATCGACATCTTGAAGCACTCGTCGTCCGGCATCTCCATCCCGTTGCGGCGCCGGACCATCTCGGTCCCGCCCCATTGCGGGCCGGTAAAGCATTTTTTCTCGGTCTCCGGATCGATGTACCAGACGCGGGCACAGATGAAGATCATCCGTTCCGCGATGGTCCAATCCACCTGTTCATACCCCCAGCCCTTGCCGATCGGACCGAACACCTCGGTCATCATCTGGAAGCGCCAGGTCGGATCGATCTGCGTCCCGCGGAAACCGCCTGCCCGGGTGAAGGGCTTGGTCGCCTTCGGATCGGTGCGTTTCAGGCGGTTCCATAGGAACATCGTGTCGATGCGCTGCGGCTCGGCCGACTTCGAGTCCGCCGACTTGGATCCCTGCGAATCGCGGCTGTCGTCATCGGACTTGCCTTCCGTCGGTGATGTGGCCTGGGTGACAGGCTGCGAGGTTTCAGTCACACTGGACCCGGCGGTTTCGGCATCGGCAACGAGGGCATCGGTCTTGCTCATGCGTCCCATGACTTGAGTCCTTCATGTTCAAACGTTTCGGCTCACCCCTCACCCCTCACCCCAGCCGGCGGTCAGCACTGTCTCCAGGCTGGGGGCCACCATGCTCGGGTCAGCGGACGGCGCTTCGGGTGAATGGGGCCACGATTGCGCGTCAGCGAGCGTCCGGCGCGGCGGTGCGCCGTAGTGCAGGCTGAGCCGGCCCTCGCGGTCGCGCGCCAGATACAGTCCGCCGGGGCCACCGCCCGGCCGGTCGAGTTCGACGAAGGCGATGCGGGCATCGCCGGGCATCAGCGCTTTCAGTGCCGCCTCATCCTCCCTCACCTCCAGGGCGGCGGCACGGTTGGCGGCCAGTCGGCCGGCCAGCGCACGGAAGCGGTTGTGCCGCCCCATGTCGAAGACGCGGCCCGTCTCATAGGACGGTGCATCCATCGGCAGCGGATCCGACGGCTCGACATCATTGACGACGTGCCACCAGAAGGCTTCCAGCGTCTCCACCAGCCGCTCGACATCGTCCGGGCGGCGGTCCACCGTCACCAGAGCGTGGCCGGTCGGGCGCAGGATCGACAGCAGGCCGCGGTCCAGCCCGACGACTTCCAACTGGTGCTGGAATTGCCAGTGGTAGCGGCGGGCAAGGTCGGCGTCGGTCTGGAAGCCGCTGTTGAACTTCGCCTCCACGATGGTATCGAGTTCGCCATCCGGACTGCTGCCGGTCAGGAAATCCGGATGGGCAACCATCCAGTCATGTTCCGCATGGCGGTAGGTATCAGGTGCCGCGACGCAGGGGCGGCCAGTGGCATGGGCGACGAAGCGCGGGTGCAGATGCTCTGTCGCGATGCCGATCTGAACAGCGGCGACGAGGTCGAGAATCTCCGCTTCGGCGCGGCCGGTCTTCTCGCGCCACAGCGACAGCCAGTCGCCCGCCATCACGCGCGTGGCATCCGACGATCCGATCCGCTTCGCCCGCAATTCCCGCTGTGCCTGAGTGATCGCCATTGCTGTCCCGACATCCCGATTTCGTGCCGCTGTGGGCCACCTTGCCGGCCGGAAAGCGCAACTTTAGCTGCGATTTTGCAGCATATTTTCGAGCGCTACCGAACAGATCATGCATATAGGATGCGAACATGCAGTTTACAAGAACAAAACATGAACCTTTGGCTTGGCCATAGTGACCGTTAAAGTCCTAGATAGATACTATATTTGGTATATTCTAAGATCGATTCATACAAACGAAAACGAGTGGAGTAGAAACGTCCATTTTTGCGAGTCGACTTGCAAGATCTCATGTCGCGCGACTCGACATATCCAATTGCTTTACATGCGCAGAGTCCGGACGACATGAACGGCGACTCCGGCCACGTGGGCACGGTCGATTGCGGTCGGGTGACGGTCCGGATCGGTTGACACCGGCATCAGGTGCGGGGGGAAGAACCGGTAGCCGCAGATCGTCCCCTCGCCCACTGACACCACGACATCGCCGGCCTGTGGTGTCAGCACGTCCAGCGGTTCCAGCACCACGCAGTCGCGGGGCAGCACTCCGGCGGCATCCAGGCTCTTGGACAAGATGCGCAGCGCGAAGGCGCGGCGGGAGGTCCGACCGTCCATGGCGACCGATGCCGAACCGTCCTTCAGCGTGCCTGTCAGGAAGGCTTCCCCTGCCTTGCGGCCGAGATCGAGGAAGACATGCGCCTGCGCCAGTGTCAGTACGGGCACGCGCGAGACCGGTGCATAGGCATGATCGTCGAGGAAGCGTGGCTCCGAGCCGGCGACTCGGGCCAACCGGGCCAGCGTATCGGCGCTGGGCACGCTGCCCGCCACAGGGTCGCGTAGGAAGCGAGTCAGGTTGGTGGCGGTGACGCCTGCCAGCCGGGCCCAGCCGCCGGCGCTCCAATTCCGGGCCTCCATCACGCCGGTCAGCCAGCGCAGGATGGCGCGCCGCGTGTCGTCCATGGTTTTCCCCTCGCCTGCCTTGCAGCCGATTTCCACGGCTTCCGACTGCTGTCCTACACGGTGTCGAGGGGATGGGGGAAGGCGCGATAGACTCACCGCTCGTGCGATTCTGCAGTGCCGCCTTGGACTCGGCCGCATATGGCGCCATCTGTGCGTCGTCGGCACCATGACAGGAGGAAAGACCATGATCGTCACCAGCACCGATTCAGTGGAAGGCCGCCCGGTCGCCCAATATCTCGGCATCGTCGCCGGGGAGGCGATCATGGGCGTCAACGTCTTCCGTGACCTGTTCTCGTCCGTGCGCGACATCGTCGGCGGGCGGGCCGGCGGCTATCAGGCGGCCCTGCGCGAGGCGAGGGAGGCCGCCTTCGCCGACATGCAGGATGCTGCGCGTTCGCTCGGCGCCGACGCCATCGTCGGGGTGGATGTCGATTACGAGGTGCTGGGCAAGGAGAACGGCATGCTGATGGTGTCGGTCAACGGCACCGCCGTGCGGCTCCGTTAACGGCCGGTCCTGACCGTAAGCGTCACCGAAGGCGGCTGGACAGATGCGGCCGTGCGGGTAGACTGCGCGCCCGGATAGAGTGTCTAACGAACAATTCGGGAGGGGTTGCCTATGCGTGGGGTTGTCCGCGGTTCCACTTGGTCCGGCCGCCTGGGCGGGCTCGTCATGGCCGCCTGCCTGTTCGGCGCCCTGCCGGCGCTGGCCCTGGACGGCATCGTCGAAAAGAAAATCTTCGAGATGCCGTCCTACACCACCACCGGCGGCGGGACGATCAAGAATGTCCGCATCGGCTGGGAAAGCTATGGCAAGCTGAACGAGGCCAAGGACAACGCCATCCTCATCACCCATTTCTTCAGCGGAAACAGCCATGCTGCCGGAAAATACAAGGCGGAGGATGCCGCGCCCGGCTATTGGGACAGCATCATCGGTCCGGGAAAGCCGCTGGATACCGACAGATACTTCATCCTCAGCTCCGATACGCTGGTGAACCTTTCGCCGAAGGATCCCAACGTCGTCACCACCGGACCGGCCAGCATCAATCCGGACACCGGCAAGCCCTACGGCATGAGCTTCCCCATCGTCACGATCCAGGACTTCGTCGCTGTCCAGAAGGCGCTGGTCGACAGCCTGGGCATCAAGACGCTGCAGGCGGTGATGGGCGGTTCGATGGGCTCGCTCCAGGCCTTCGAATGGGGAGCGGACCATCCGGGCATGGTCAAGCGGGTCATCGCCGCCATCGGCGGGCCGGAAGCCGACCCCTTCCTGATAGGGTGGCTGAACCTGTGGGGCGCTCCGATCAAGCTCGATCCCAACTGGAACAACGGCGACTATTACGGCAAGGCGGAGCCGAAGGCCGGCCTGACCGAGGCGCTGAAGCTGGTCACCCTGCACGCCCGCCACTGGAAATGGGCTGATGCCGCCTTCGGCCGCAAATGGGCGGAGGAGGGCAAGGATCCGCGTGCGGCGATGGGCAACCAATATGCCATCGAAGCCTGGCTGGAAAAGGCCGCCGCCGGCCGTGCCGCGGTCAGCGACGCCAACCACTTCCTCTATCTGGTCAAGGCCAACCAGACCTTCGTCACCGGCAACGGTACCTCGCTGGAGGATGGGCTGGCGAAGATCAAAGCCCCTGTTCTGCTCATCCCGTCTGCTGACGATCTGGTCTTCCCGCCCGACCGCAACATGCGGCCGCTGAAGGACCGGCTGGAGAAGCAGGGCAACTCCGTGGAATATACCGAGTCGATCACCTCGACCCTCGGGCATCTGGACGGTGTCGCCAACATCGCCAAGGCCGGCGAGACGATCGCGCAGTTCCTGGCGAAGTGATTGGCCGGGCGAGATGATTGGCAGGGTGGGAGTGACTGGGCACAGGCGCCGCTCCGGGAGTCCCGTTACTCCCCTCCCCCGCCTCCACGGAAATTGAGCAGGCTGGGAGCCTTGTCGATGATCTCCTCCAGGATCAACGACGCGGTTTCCAGGTCGCGGTCCAACTCCGGCCCAAGCTTGCCGACATAGGTCGGGCGCTTCAGCTTTTCCGCCGCATCATGCAGGCTGCGCAACTCCGCCACGAAGATCTCCCGGGCGCCCATCGGCAGGATCGGGTTGGCCGACAGGACGAAGAAGAAGCGCATGCTGGCGCGCACCAACAGGGCCAGCATCACGGTGTCGAGCTTTTCGAACTGGTCGCGCAGATCGTCGGAACGGGCGTCGATCAGATTGCGCAGCCGTTGTTCGATCAGGATGACCAGCGCCTGGAATTCGCCCACCTTGTCGCGGAAGTCGCGATAGGCACCGAAGCTGTGCTTGCTCGCCTCATGCTCCGCCAATTGCGCGAGCTTGGAAGCTTCGCGGCACTGGCGCTCCAGCGCGCCCAGCAGTTCCTTGACCTCGGCTCGGGTGTATTGACGCTTGCTCATCGGGATCGCGGTGGGTTTCTGACGGTCGGTCGATGAGGCAAGCTATAGCACAACCCGCGGGCGGCAACCTATGCCGCTCGTGAAGCTCAATGGTCGGCCTTTACCGGGCCACCCGGACGCCGGACCAGCGGCATGAACAGCAGGGCACCGAAGAAGACCGCCGACATCATCAGCATGGCGTCGTTGAAGGTCAGGATCAGCGCCTCGCGCTGGACCAGCCCGACCAGCCGCGACATCGCCGCAGCGGTCGGGTCCGCCACCAGCCCGTCGAACCGCTGGGTGAGGGAATCGACCATCTGCTGCACCTCGGGCCGGGCGAGGTTCATGTTGTCGCCAAGTCGGTTCATGTGCAGCGCGTCGCGGTTGGTCAGCACCGTGTTGATTGCCGCCAGCCCGATGGCACCGCCCAGGTTGCGCATCAGGTTGTAGAGGCCCGACGCGTTCTTCAACTTGTCCGGTGGCAGGGTGCCGAGTGCGACGCTGTTGATTGGGATGAAGCACAGCATCAGCGACAGGCCACGGATGGCCTGCGGCAGGAACAGTTCCCAGAAGCCGGTCTCCGCGGTGAAATGGCTGTTCAGCCAGACGCCGGTCCCGAACAGGATCAATCCTAGCGCCAGCATGGCGCGCAGGTCCATGCGTTTCGACAGCGCGCCGGCGATGGGGGCCGACATGAACTGGAAGGCACCGGTCACGAACATGATCTCGCCGATCTGCAGGCTGTTGAAGCCGCGGACCCGGGCCAGGAATAGCGGCTGCAGATAGACCGACCCGTAGAGACCGATGCCGAGGATGAAGCTGTAGAGAGACCCGATGGCAAAGTTGCGGTCGGCAAAGGCGCGCAGTTCCACGATTGGATTGCGATAGGACAGAACCCGCCAGAAGAAGCCGATTCCGCCGATCGCCGCCACCACGGCCAGCGCGAGGATCGCCTCGTCGTCGAACCAGTCGTTGCGCGGCCCCTCCTCCACCACATATTCCAGGCTGCCCAGGAAGGTCGCCATCAACAGCAGGCCGAGGAAATCGAAGCCCTTGCGCAGTTCCGGGTTCGGGCGGTCGACATCGACCAGGAACCAGACCAGCGAGGTCACCAGGATGCCGGGGATCACGTTGGCCAGGAACAGCCAGTGCCAGGACATGTGCTGAGTCAGGTAGCCGCCCAGGGTCGGTCCGATGGTCGGCGCCATGGTGGCGACCAGCCCCATCATCACCGACACGCCCGCCCGCTTTTCCGGCGGGAAGATCATGAAACTGGTGGCGAACACCGTCGGGATCATCGCGCCGCCGATGAAGCCCTGCAGCGCACGCCAGACGATCATCGACTCGATGCTGCTGGCGAAGGCGCAGGCGATGCTGGTCAGGGTGAAGCCGGCCGCTGCCACGGTGAACAGCACGCGGGTCGACATGATGCGCGAGAGGATGCCGGACAGCGGGATCATCACGACCTCCGCGATCAGGTAGGAGGTCTGCACCCACGAGATTTCATCGGCGCTGGCCGCAAGGCCGGCCTGGATTTCCGACAGCGAGCTCGAGACGATCTGGATGTCCAGGATCGCCATGAACATGCCGACGACCATCGCGAAGAAGCCGGCGATGTCGCGCGGGGAGAGCGGGCGCATGCCCTGGGCCGGTGTCGCCATGGAACCGATGCCTTCTGTCGCGGCCGGTCACCCCTTGAGGTGCCGGCCTTCTTGGCGATGACGCGTGTGTCGGTTGGTTTGTGGCGGGGGCGCCGCCCCCGAAGGGGGGAAGTGGGGCGGCGCCCCCGCCGGACCGTGGCCGCGTTACTTGGCGGCCACCGCCTGCTTGTCGCTCAGCGCGCCGAACACGCCGCCGACAGCTACATGCGGCTGGGCATCGGCGCCGCGGGTGTCGACCTCGGCCTCCACCGACAGGCCGGGGCGCAGCAGGCCGGCCAGCGCGTTGTCGCGCGGCAGGGCGATGCGGACGGGGATTCGCTGGACGATCTTGGTGAAGTTGCCGGTCGCGTTCTCCGGCGGTAGCAGCGAGAATTTGGAGCCGGACGCCGGGGCGAAGCTCTCCACCGTGCCGACCAGCCTGCGGTCGGGGAAGGCATCGACGGAGATGCTGACATGCTGGCCGGGCCGCATGCGCGCCAGCTGGGTTTCCTTGAAGTTGGCGACGACATAGACGTCGGGCAGAGGCACCAGCGACAGCAACTGCACGCCGGGCCGGGCATACTGGCCGACCTGGACGCCGCGGTTGCCGACCACGCCGTCGACCGGCGCGCGCAGCACCGTGTTGTCCAAATCGTTGCGTGCCGTCTGCAGCGTGGCCTGGGCCTGGGCCAGATGGGCTTCCGTCTCGGTTCGGGTGGCGTTCAGGACGTTGACCTGCTCATTCTCGGTGGCCAGTGCGGCGCGCGACTTGGCGACCTGGGCGACTGCTTTGCGCAGGTCGGCGTCCGCGGTCTCCAGCTTCTGCCGGCTGGTCCAGCTGTCGTTGGCCAGCGAACGGCTGCGGTCAAATTCCTGCTGGGCGCGGCGCTGCTCGGCCTCGGCGCTCGCCAGCGTGGCGGCGGCCTGGTCGATCACGGTGCGCTGCAATTCCAACTTGGTGGCGAGCGTCGCCAGCGCTGCCTTCTGGGCTACGACCGCAGCCTCCTCCTCCGCCACCTTGGCGCGGAAGTCCTGGTCGTCCAGCACCGCCAGCACGTCTCCGGCCCGCACCAGCTGGTTCTCCGCGACCTTCACGTCGCGCACATAGGCGGAGACCTTCGGGCTGACGACGGTGATGTCGCTCTGCACATATGCATTGTCGGTTGATTCCAGGAACCGGCCTTCCGTCCACCACCGTTCGCCGGCGACGGCACCGCCCGCCAGCACGGCAAGAGCAACGCCCGACAGAACGATCTTCCGCACGCCATTCGCCATCGTCTCTATCCCCGATCCGGCGCGGTCCAGCCTGAAGTCCCGCCGACACGCTCTTGCCGGCGTCGTCAGGGGAAAGAACTGAACCGTTCAGTTTAGTCTTGCCGGAAAATGGCGGACGGCCTATCTGTTGTCAAGACCGAACTGAACGGTTTAGTTTTCATAAAACACATGCCTGGGGGGTTGTCCGGCGATGCGGAAAGCGGTAGGGGCCAAGGATATGGACTCAGGCGAGGCGCGCATGACCACTCTGGTTGCCCCCACTCCCGAAGCAGGATCGAAGCCGGCCCAGATCATGGAGGCGGCGGGAGCCTTGTTCCTGGAGCATGGCTACAGCGCCGTCAGCATGGATGCGGTCGCCAAGAGGGCGAATGTTTCCAAGGCGACGCTGTACGCCCACTTCGGCAGCAAGGAAGAACTGTTCCGGGCGATGGTCGCCTGCGAATGCGCGAACTCGGTCCTGACGAATGTCTGGGATGAGGCGATGGAACTGCCGGTGACGGACGGGTTGCGGTTGATTGGCCGGACTTTCGTCCGTTTCATCGCATCGCCGAAGGCTCTGGGACTGTATCGCATGGTGTTGGGCGAGGTCCTGCGCCAGCCCGAACTGGCCCAGGCCTTCTATGACAGCGGTCCGGCGGAGACCTTTCTCCGCGGTCGCCAGTTCATGGCCGAGGCGGCGCGCAAAGGCGAATTGGCGATCACGGACACCGATCTCGCTACCCACCAGTATTTTGGCCTGTTGAAGGCCAACATGCACATGAAGCTGCTGCTGTGCCTGAGCGAGCGGCCGGGTGATGCCGAACTGGAGCGCTTCGTCGATGCCGCGGTGGACCTGTTCGTGAAGGGCTATGCACCGGACAGGCCCTGACAGCCAACGGTTAAGGGTAATAACAATCGACTGATAACATTAAAGAATTGACACTCAGAGTTCGCTTGGCACGACTTGTCAGAGACCAAGGCTTCCTATAGCGTGCCGAAGACATACTGGCGTAATCGATCGCGATGGCTCTGCGCATGAACATCGACACGACCTTCATCGCGCAGATCATCACCGTCATCGGCTTTGCCGTCGGTCTCTCCATCGCCGTGGCCTCGGGCCGGTATCCCCGCCATATCCGCGACTCGCTGCGTGCCTACGCCTATGGCAAGTTCCTGTTGGGACTTGCCTTCCTGATCGTCGGGATGCGCGCCGACAATGCGCCGGAGCTGTTGGTTCCGCTCGCCAACGGGGTTGGCATTGCCGGCCTCACCCTGAACTACACCAGTGTCCGACTTCTGCAGGAGCGACCGGTCTGGCGCCAGTGGCCACTTGCGGCCGGCAGCGGGGTCGCTCTGGGCTGCCTGCTGCTCATGCTGGCCGGCAGCGACCTGTCGGGGGTGCGCATGTTGGCCAGCTTGGCTGCGGCCGTCGTGCTGCTGGCCATCGCCTTCGAGATTCTCGTCCGTTACGAGGATCGCGGTGTTCCCCATTATGTCACCGGCATCATGTCGATCGGTCTCGCCGGGATCTATCTGGTCCGTATGGGCGCGGGAATGGTCCAAGGTGAGGCACCGGTCGGACAGCTCGTCGACGACCGTATCGAACGGGCGGTCTTCGTCCTGTCCTTCTTGGGAACCATCATCGGTGCCATCAACTATGTCCTGATGGCCAGCGACGAGTTCAATCGTGAGTTGACCAAGCTGGCCCATACCGACGGGCTGACCAGTGTCCTGAATCGCCGCCGTCTGTTCGAACTGGGTGAGATTGAATTCCGCCGCGCCCGCCGTTACGGCCGCGACCTGACCGTCCTGATCCTGGACATCGACCGTTTCAAGTCGATCAACGACCGCGCCGGCCACCCCTTCGGCGACCGGGTGATCCTGGCGGTCGCCGGCTGCTGCGTCGGGCAGGTCCGGCAGGATGATATCATCGGCCGGATCGGTGGAGAGGAGTTCGCGCTGCTGCTGCCGGAAACCGGGGCGGAGGACGGGTTGCTGCTGGCCGAGCGGCTGCGCGGCGCCATCGAACGCCAGTTGGGCCCGCTGGGCGCGGAGCGCGCCGTGACGGTGACCTGCAGCATCGGCGGCGTCGCCATGACCGCCGAACACAGCGAATTCTCGGACCTGATCGCCCAATCCGACGATGCGCTCTATTGCGCCAAGAATGCCGGGCGGAATCAGGTCTGCTTCTTCCGGCCTGCGGAAGAGCCGAGCGCGGCACCGGTCACGGCCTGAACAGGAGCGGACGAACCCCTGGGCCGGGTAACAAAAAGTGACCGACAAAAGGGCCGGCTTTACCCGTAGGGCCGCTTGCCGCATTATCCGCGCCGGTTTCACCCGGCCGGCTCCCGGCCCGGCAACGTTCCTTCCGGCAACATCGGCGTATTGTCGTGGTCCTTTCCAATCTCGGCTCCGGCGGTCTGGAGCCGCAGCGTTCCCAACTGACGCTCGGCACCAAGTTCAGGCTCATCAACTGGGGGCTGGTCCTGCTGGTCTGCACAATCACCGCGGTGGGGGTCGGCCTGCTCTTCTCCGCCGCCGGCGGTCATTGGAAGCCCTGGGCCCAGCCGCAGTTGGTGCGTGCCATTCCCGGCTTCGTCCTGATGCTGGGCATCGCTCTGGTCGATATCAGGCACCTGATGAAATCGGCCTACGTCATTTTCTTCGTCGTCCTCTGCCTGCTGATCGCGGTGGAACTGATGGGCCGCATCGGCATGGGCGCCCAGCGCTGGATCGACCTGGGGTTCTTCCAGCTCCAGCCGTCGGAGTTGATGAAACCAGCGCTGACTCTGGCGCTCGCCCGCTATTTCCACGGGGTGACGCTGGACCAGATCGGCCGGCCGCTGCTGCTGATCCCACCGCTGCTGCTGGTCTTCACGCCCGTCGCCTTCGTGCTGATGCAGCCGAACCTGGGCACCTCGCTGCTGCTGATCCTGGGCAGCGGCGCCATCTTCTTCGCCGCCGGTGTGCGAGTGTGGAAGTTCCTGCTGGTGATCGGCGGCGGTCTCGGCGCCATTCCCGTCGCCTGGGAATTCCTGCACGATTACCAGAAGCAGCGCGTCTACACCTTCCTCGATCCGGAGACCGACCCGCTCGGTGCCGGCTACAACATCCTGCAATCCAAGATCGCGCTGGGTTCGGGCGGGCTGTTCGGGAAAGGTTTCATGTCCGGCTCGCAGAGCCAGCTGATGTTCCTGCCGGAAAAGCACACCGACTTCATCTTCGTCGTCCTGGCCGAGGAATTCGGCATGGTCGGGGCACTCACCCTGCTCGCGCTCTATCTGCTGCTGTTCATCTATGGCTGGGTCATCGCGCTCAGCAGCCGCAGCCAGTTCGGCCGGCTGGTGGCGGTGGGCATGACGGCGCAGTTTTTCCTCTATGTCTTCGTCAACGTCGCCATGGTGATGGGCGTGATCCCGGTGGTGGGCATCCCGCTGCCGCTGGTGTCCTATGGCGGGTCGGCGATGATGACGCTGATGATCGGCGTCGGCTTGCTGCTCAGCATGTCGGTCCACCGTGAGATCCGGATTCCCAAGAGCGGCGTCACCGACGTTTGAGGCTCTTCAAGTTCCATGGGTTGGCACGGATAGGGTAAGCCCGCCGGACTGCGGGCGCACTCCCCCCGCGCCGTTGCTGCCCGGCCTCGCGCTCGCGATATCGGGGTGGGGGCCGACCGAAATTGCGCGCCGGCCCGGTCGCAGCGGGAGGAATGGCCATGCGCAGCGAAAATCATGGTCGCAGTCGAAAGAATCGACGGGGAGTTTCGGGAACGTTCCTGATCGGGGCCGGCGTCGCCGCCCTGCTGACCGGTGCGGGCGGGCCGGCGGCTGCGGACAGCCTGTTCAGCCATGTCGGCGGCAGTTTCAGCGAGACGGCGTCCGGCTTCGACTCGTCACGGTGGCAGCGGTCGGACGGCTGGAAGAGCGGCGAGCACATGAATTGCTCCTGGAACCGCGCCAACGTGACCTTCCGGAAGGGGCACCTCGCCCTGTCGGTGAGCGACGGGATCGGCGGCCGGGACCGTTATTCCTGCGGCGAATACAGCACCCATCGCTTCTACGGGTTCGGCAGCTATGCGGTGTCGCTGAAGGCGGTGAAGGCCGACGGGGTGATGACCTCGGTTTCCCACTATACCGGGCCGCCCTTCGGCGATCCGTGGGACGAGATCACGCTCGGCATCGCCGGCAAGGACACCACCAGGCTGGAGATCAGCTATGTCGCCAACGGCGTCGGACATCGCGACACGGTGATCGACCTCGGCTTCGACGCCTCCAAGGGCTTCCACAGCTATGGTTTCGACTGGAAGCCGGACGGCATCGTCTGGACGGTCGACGGCAAGCCGGTTCACCGCGTCTCCGCCAAGCCGGAGGATCTGCCGCGCATGCCCGGCCGCCTGATGCTGCGCTTCTGGAGCGCATCGGGCGAAACAGAGTGGCTGCGCCGCTTCACCTATCCCGGCCACGCCCTGACCGCCGAGGTCGCCGCCGTCACCTTCCGCGAGGATCCGGCCAATCTCAGCAACTGACGGGCCCCTGTCAGCCCTGTTCTTCGGCGCCAAGGTAGGATTCGACGACGCGGGGGTCGGCGACGACCTCCGCCGGCGCTCCGTCGGCGATCTTCTCGCCATGGTCCAGCACCACCACGCGGTCGGACAGCGCCATCACCGCTCGCATGACATGCTCGATCATCAGGATGGTCAGTCCCTCGCGCCGGTTCAGGTCGCGCAGTACCCCGACCATGCGGTCCACCTCGGTCGGGCGCAGGCCGGCCAGAACCTCGTCCAGCAGCAGCAGGGTCGGCCGGGTGGCGAGCGCACGTGCGACCTCCAGCCGCTTGCGGTCGGGCAGGGTCAGGCTGCGCGCCGGACGGTTGGCCTGATCGGCCAGCTCCAGCCGCTCCAGCACGGCGCGGGCCTGAAGGCGCGCGGTTTCCACCGATCTTTCGCGGGCAAGGGCGCCGACGACGACATTCTCCTCCACCGACAGATGGCCAAACGGTTTGACGATCTGGAAGGTGCGGCCGATGCCGGCGGCACAGACCTGATTGGGCTTCAGCCCGGTCAGATTGCGGCCCTTCAGCGTGACGCTGCCCTCGTCGGCCGGGAAAACGCCGGCGATCAGGTTGAAGGTCGTGGTCTTGCCGGCACCGTTCGGGCCGATCAACGCCAGGATCCGCCCTTCCGGCACGGTGAAGCTGACGTTCGACACGGCCTTGAGGCCGCGGAAGCGCTTGGACAGGTTGTCGACTTCGAGCAGTCCGGCCATCTCAGGCGCCCTCCCCCGGCTGGCGCACCAGACGCAGACGGCGGGCCAGCCAAGGCCACACGCCGTCCGGCCGGTAAACGACGATCACCACCAGCGCCACGCCGTAGAACAGTTGCTTCAGCCCCGGCAGATCCAGCCCGCCGGCCTCGATCAGGAAGGTCAGGAGCTCGCCCAGCGGGGTCAGGATGAAGGCGCCCAGGATCGGGCCGATCAGCGTGCCGATGCCGCCGACGATGGCCGGCAGTATGATCTCGATGGAGCGGCCCATGGAGAAGACTTGCTCGGGGAACAGGTTGTTGAAGTAGAAGGCCTGGAACACGCCGCCCAGCGCCGTCAGCGCCGAGGACACTGCCACCGCCGTCATGCGGGCGCGGAACAGATCGACGCCCGACGCCTCCGCCGCGTCCGGCTCCTCGCGCACCGCCAGCCACTGGTAGCCCAGCCGGCTGTGCAGCAGCACCCGCGACAGCGCGAGCGCTCCCAGCACGAGCGCCAGCACGACGTAATAGAACAACAGCGGTGAGCCGCGCATGTTCAACGGATCGCTTACCCCTGCTTCCACCGGCAGGAAGAAGCCGCCGGAGCCGCCGACCCAGGTGATATGATCGAAGCCGACGCGCGCCACCTCGGCGAAGGCGATGGTCAGCAGGGCGAAATGCACGCCCTTCACCCCGAAGCGGAAGCCAAGGAAACCGATGAAACAGCCCGCCGCCGATGCGGCCAGCATCGCCAGCACCATGCCGGCCCATGGGCCTATGCCGAAATGCACGAACAGCGCGGCGCTGACATAGGCACCCAGCCCGACATACAGGGCATGGCCGAGCGACAGCAGGCCGGAAAAGCCCATCATCACGTTCCAGGCCTGCCCGACATAGGCGAACCACAGCACGGTGGTCAGCACCGACACCATATAGCGATCGGCGAACAGGGGCGCCGCCGCGAGGCCCACCGCGGCCAGCACCAGCAGGGCCATGCCGCGCCCGGTCACTCCCGACAGCCCGTTCATGCCCGTTTCCCCAACAGCCCTTGCGGGCGCAGCAGCAGCACCACGATCAGCACCCCGTAGCTGAACAGGGATTTCAGGGACGGCGTCAGCAGGAATCCAGCCAGTGCCTCGGACACGCCGATCAGCACGCCCCCCAGCAGCGCGCCGGGGAGGCTGCCCAGCCCGCCGACGATGACGATGATGAAGCTCAGCAGCGTGTATTCCGGCGCCAGCTGCGGACGGGCATCGACCAGCAGCGTCATCAGGGCACCGGCCACGCCGACAACCGCGGCGCCGATGCCGAAGGTCAGGGCGTAGAGCCCGTCGATGTTCAGCCCGACGACCCGCGCGCCCAGCGGGTTGTCGGCGCAGGCGCGGATCGCCTTGCCGGTCCGGCTGAAACGGAAGAAGGCGAACAGCACCGCCGCCACCAGGATGGCCGCTGCCCCGGCGCGCAGCCGCACGGCGTCCAGCAGCATCGGCCCCAGTTCCACCGTGTCGAAGCTGTAGGGCACCTGGACGTTGCGGGCATCCGGCCCGAACAGCATCAGCATGCCGTTGACCAGAATGGTGGCGATGCCCAGCAGCAGGATGAACTGCATGTGTTCCGGCCGCTCGACGAACTTGTTCACCAGCCCGCGTTGCAGCAGCCAGCCGAAGGCGAACAGCAGGGCCGCCATGATCGGTGCCGACAGCAGTGGATCCAGCCCGAACCAGCCGCCCAGCAGCACGGCGCCGTACATGCCCGCCACCATCATCTCGCCATGGGCGAAGTTGACGACGCGGACCACGCCGAAGATGACCGATAGCCCCAGCGCCGCCAGCCCATAGACGAGGCCGGTCAGCAACCCGGAGGCCGCGATGTTCAGGTAATAGTCGATCGGCATGGGTGGCGGATTGTCCGAACGGTGGGGCTCTGCGGGTTAGCAGTCCCCGTTGGTCCAGGCAAGACAGAATGACTGCATGCCGACATTTCACGGGCGTCTATGGCCGGCTTGCCAGCCGGGTGCCGCCTCCGAGGCCGACGATCCGCTCCGCCACGTCGTCCAGCCGGTGACCGAGGAAAGCGCTCAGGCAGGCTTGCGCCGCCGCGGCCACCGCCGGGTCGCCCTCCGTCCCGCTGCGGACCCAGCAGAGGGCGGCGATCCGCTCGTGGAAACGGCGTTCGTCCTGGATCAGGGCATAGGCCGCCGCCGCGCGGGCGGCAGGATCGGCAACGCCCGTCAGGAAGCGCTCCTGCATCCCGCGGGCCCGGCCGTCGAGCAGGGCGAGGGCTGGAATGTCGCAGATCATCCGCCGGAGCGGCGCCGTCACCGATTCGCAGTGCGGGTCGGGGACGGGTGGTATGGCCGGCATAGGGACCGGCGGGGGCGCGACGGCGGCGGGAATGGTCTGTGGCGGTGGCGGGGCGGTCCTGACGGTGGCCGGCACAGGTGCCGGCGGCCGGACAATCGGAGCCTCGGTAGCGCTGCCAGTCAGCGAGGCCCGCACCACCCGCACCGGGGTACCGACCCCGGCCACGGCGAAGACGGTCTCGATGTCGGCAGGCAGCATGCGGAAGCAACCGCCGCTGGCTTGTCGGCCGACCGAATCCGGCTCGTTGGTGCCGTGAATGGCGATTGCCGGCCAGCCGAGATCGAGAGCGTATGCGCCCAGCGGGTTGTTCGGTCCCGGCGGCACCGCCCGGGGCAGCGAGGGCTTGTCGCGACGCTGATGCGCGGTCGGTCTCCAGGTCGGGTTGCGGCGCTTGCGCTGGATGGTGCTGTCGCCGATCGGGATCGGCACGCCCGGCCGGCCTATGGCGACCGGAAAGCTGCGCGTCACGCCGTCCGGACCGGTCAGATAGAGGCGGCGGTCGGCAAGACTGATGGCAATGGACGGCCCGCCTGCCGTTGCCTGCTGCGCCAACGCCGGGCCGGCGCCGGCAGCAGGAAGCGTGGCTGCGGCAAAGGCGAGGAAGCCGCGGACAAGGCAGCGCGCCAGGGTTGCCGCTGCGGCTGTCGTCGGGATGGAACCGGTCCCTCCCCGGATGATCGTAATTCCAGGCATGCGGAAAGTTGCACGCGCGTCTCCTAAAACAGGGTAAACAACATGAGCCGACGGTCTGCGGGGAACGAGGGCCACCCTCCCCGAGACCAAGTCGACCCGAGAGCAGGGCCCCGAGAGCTAAGGACGTGCATCATGGACCAGATCGAGCAGACGTTGGCCGTCGCGACGGAACATCATCGCGCCGGCCGCACCGCGGAAGCGGAGCGCCTGTACCGCGACGTGCTTGACGCCTCGCCCGGCCATCCTGACGCGCTGCACCTGTTGGGCGTCATCGCGTTGCAATCCGGCCGTGCGGAAGAGGCGGTCGACCGGATCGGCCAAGCCGTGGCGGGTGACGATTCCTCCCCCCTGTTCCATGCCAATCTCGGGCATGCCCTGCATGCCTGCGGCCGCCAGCGCGAAGCGGCCCTGAGCTTCGCCCGCGCACTGACCCTGCTGACCAACGAAGGCGAGGGGTGGGGCAATGTCGGTGCGCTGGCGAACCTGATCCGCCGCTACGACGACGACATCCGGCATGCTGCAGCGGCGGAGGTCGATGCGCATTACGCCATGTCCGACGTGATGCGGCGCCAGTCGCTGCTGTTCCTGCTGACCGGCGACATCGCCCATTATCGCACGCTGGTCGCCGCCGCGCTGGAGGATCCGCTGCGATTCTCGGTACCGTCGATGCATTACGCCTATTGGGGCATCGCCATGCGTCTGTTCCATGGCGACGTGCGGTCGGGTGACGTCGGCGGCTTCACCAGTGGCGAATTCCGCCGTTTCTACCGTCTGTTGGTGGAGGAGACCGTTCGCCGCTACGGTCTGGACGTGCTGCTGAGTCGGGCGGCTCCGCGCAGCACGGTGAAACGGGTGGCGCTGATCACCAACCAGATGCTGGGCGAGGGACATCAGCCGACCGCCGACGCCTTCGACTATGCCCGCCGTTTGCAGGACGAGCAGGGTTGCGAGGTCGTGATCATCAACCCCAACGCCATGGCCGTGGCGGGCGAGAACGGCTTCGTTCCCGAATACAGCTACAACGTCACCGAAGAGTATGACGGCGAACAGGTCATGGCCGCCCAGGGTGCCCAGGTGCGCATGGTTTCCTTCCCGCAGCCCCGCTTCGACGAGGAGAAGCTGACCGCCATTGTCGATACGGTGGAACGGTTCGATCCAGACGTGATCGTTGCATTCGGCGGCTCCAACGTCGTCGCCGACCTGTTCGCGCGCAGTCGCCCGGTGGTGTTCCTGCCGACCTCCTCCGGGCTGCCGCCATCGCTTGCCACGCTGCTGCTCGGCTATGCGCCGGAGGATGGCGCTGTTGGCTGGCCGGAGGATGACCGGGCCCGCTTCCGCCCATTCTCCTTCGGCTGGACCCTGCCGGATGGCGGCCCGAATGGCGGAACGACACGCAGCCGCGCCGATTTCGGCCTGCCCGCCGACTGCCCGGTCTTCGCCGTCGTCGGAAACCGGCTCGACCAGGAGGTCGGTGTGGATTTCCTGGAGATGCTCGACCGGCTGCTCGACCGGCTGCCGGACGCTCATGTCGCCTTTGCCGGGACGGTACAGGACCTGCCGGACCGCATTGCCGCCGCTCGAAACGCCCCGCGGATGCATGCGCTCGGTCATGTGGATGGGATCCGCGGGTTCTACCGGACGACGACCGCCTACCTCAACCCACCGCGCCAAGGCGGCGGCGGCAGCGCCGCGTTTGCGCTTGCCGAGGGAGTGCCGGTGGTGACCTACGCCCAGGGCGACGTTGCCGGTGTGAGTGGTCCGGGCTTCACCGTGGCCGACGAGGCGGCCTTCCTCGATCGCGCGGTGATGCTGGCCGTGGATGACGCGAAGTGCGCGGAGGCGTCGGAAGCCGCCTGCAAGCGCTTCGCCGAGACGGGCAATCGAGCCAAATCGGTGGAACGTCTGCTGGGCTATGCGCAGGAGGCGCAGGGACTGTTCTGACGCGGGCTCGGGCAGGGTTTCGACGCCCTGCCCCCGCCCCTACAATCCCAGATACGCCTGTTTCACCGCCGGATCGGCCAGCAAGGACTCGCCGGTTCCGGACAGCACGATGCGACCGTTCTCCAGCACATAGGCGTGCCGGGCGATCCGCAGCGAGGCGGCGACATTCTGTTCGACCAGGATGATCGTCATGCCGTCGGCCGCCAGTGCCCTGATGATGCGGAACAACTCCTGTACCAGTGCCGGCGACAGGCCGAGCGACGGCTCGTCGAACATGATCAGGTCGGGCTTGCCCATCAGGCAGCGTCCGATGGCCAGCATCTGCTGCTCGCCGCCGGACAGCGTGCCGGCCGCCTGATCCAGCCTTTCGCGCAGGCGGGGGAACAGATCCAACATCTGGTCGTAGGTCTGCTTCGCCGTGGCGCGCGCGCGCGGGATGACGGCGCCCATCTCCAGATTTTCCCGTACGCTGAGGGTGGGGAAGATCTGCCTCCCTTCCGCCACCTGCCCGATGCCGAGATCGCAGACGATGTGGCTGGGCAGGCCGACGATCTCGCGGTCCTTGAAGCGGATGCTGCCGCGCGCCGGCTTCAGGATGCCGGCGATGGCGCGGATCAGCGAGGTCTTGCCCGCCCCGTTGGCGCCAACGATGGCGGTCGTCGCCCCGGTGGCGATCTCCAGCGTGACGCCGTCAAGCGCCTGGGCATCGCCATAATACAGGTCGAGGTCGGAAACGATCAGCATGACAACGGGTCCGGGGGCAGCGGGTCCAATGGCGGGAAGCGCCTCTATAGCGCGATCATTTCAGGAAGAACACCGCACTCATCACCAAGCCGACGGCGATGATGCACATGCGGAGCACCTGCTTGGGGATTTTCCGCCCCAGCCGCGCACCGACATAGCCGCCGGCGACCGCGGCGACGGTCATCAGCAGCGCCTTCGGCCAGTCCACCGCCCCGCCCGCCGCATAGGCTGCCACCGCGATGGCGGTCAGAACGGCGGAGAACAGGTTCTTCAACCCGTTCATGGCGTTCAGGTCGGTCATGCCGAACAGGCTCAACTGCGCCAGCAGCAGGATGCCGAGTCCACCGTTGAAATAGCCGCCATAGACCGATACCGCGAACAGCGTGCCCAGCATCGCCCCGTCGCCGTGCAGACCAAGACGGCGCAGCCGCTGCGCCAGCATGTTGCCGAAGGCGAACAGTCCGGTCGCGATCAGGAGCAGCCAGGGCACGATATTCCTGAACACCGAATCCGGCGTGACCAGCAGCAACCCGGCCCCGGCCAGCCCGCCGGCAAGGCTGACAACCGACAGCAGCGGCAGGCCGATGGTTCCGACCGGCGCCAGATCGTGGCGATAGCCGTAGACCCCGCTGGCATAGCCCGGCAGCAGGGCGACCGTCCCGGTGGCGTTGGCGGCGACCGGCGGCACCCCGGCATAGATCAGCGCCGGCAGGGTCAGGAAGCTTCCGCCACCGGCAACGGCATTCATTGCACCGGCCAGGAAGGCAGCAGTCAATAAAATGATTTCCATCATAATGTTACGAGCGGTTCCTCAACTCACGGCGAATGATCTTGCCGGTGGTGGTCATCGGCAGGCTTTCCACGAATTCGATGGCGCGCGGATATTCATGGGCTGCCAGCTTGGTCTTCACATGCTGCTGGATCGAAGCGACCAGGGCATCGTCGGGAACCACATCCTCCTGCAGCACGACGAAGGCCTTGACGATCTCGGTGCGCAGCGGGTCCGGCACGCCGACCACCGCGGCCATGCGGATTGCAGGATGCCCGATCAGGCAATCCTCGATCTCGCCGGGGCCGATGCGGTAGCCCGCCGAGGTGATGACGTCGTCGTCGCGCCCGACGAAGCGGATATAGCCGTCCTGGTCCAATTCGCCCTGGTCGCCGGTGACCAGCCAGTTGCCGATGAATTTTGCCGCGGTTGCGTCGGGATTGTTCCAATAGCCGAGGAACATCACCGGATCGGGCCGATGGACGGCGATCAGGCCGATTTGGCCGGGCGGCAGCCGGTTGCCGTCGCCGTCGATCACCGCCACGTCATGGCCGGGAACTGGCCGCCCCATGATGCCGGGCTTCGGCTGCATCAGCGTGGCGGCCGACGAGACGATCATGTTGCATTCGGTCTGGCCGTAGAACTCGTTGATGGTCACCCCGAAGGTCTGGCGGCCCCAGTCGAGCAGTCCGGCTCCCAGCGTCTCGCCGCCGCTGGCGACGGAGCGCATGGCGATGGCGTGGCGCGCACCCGGGTCCGGCACGGCCCGCATCATCTTCAACGCGGTCGGCGGCAGGAAGGCATTGCGCACCTGGAATTCGGCCAGCAGTGCAAAGGCGGCCTCGGCGTCGAACTTCTCGAAACGGTGGGAGACGACGGTCACCCCGTGATGCCAGGCCGGCAGCAGCACGTCGAGCAGGCCGCCGATCCACGCCCAGTCGGCCGGCGTCCAGATTCGGTCGCCCGGCTGCGGAAACAGGTCGTGCGACATCTCGACGCCGGGCAGATGGCCCAGCAGCACCCGGTGCGCATGCAACGCCCCCTTCGGCTGGCCGGTGGTGCCTGACGTGTAGATGATCAGCGCCGGGTCGTCCGGGCCGGTGTCGGCAGGGGTGAAATCGTCCGAAGCGGCGTCGCACAGCCCATGCCAGTCGAGACAACCAGGACCCGAACCGTCGATGCGGAAGACTGCGCGCAGTTCCGGCAGACGGTCGCGGATCTGCGCGATCTTGGCTGCACCGGCGGCGTCGGTCACCACGGCGCGGGCGCCACAATTGGCCAGCCGGTATTCCAGCGCCTCCACCCCGAACAGCGAAAACAGTGGCACCGCCACCCCGCCCAGCTTGTAGACGGCGACATGGCTGACCGCGGTTTCCGGGGCCTGGGGTAGCAGGATGCCGACGCGGTCGCCACGCACCACGCCCTGCGCGTCCAGCGCGTTGGCGAAGCGGTTGGAGAGGGCGCGGATGTCGGCGAAACGGTACTCCTCGGCCCCGCCGTCGCGTCGCATATGGATCAGCGCCAGCCGGTCCGGCTCGGCCTCCGCCCAACGGTCGCAAACGTCGACGCCGATGTTGTAGCGGTCGGGGACGCGCCAGGCGAATGCGCGGGCCATCCCGTCATAGCTGTCCGCGTTGGGCAGCATGTTCGTTCCCTCCCAAGGGATTGTCGTCGATTCCTTCCTGGAACCGTTTAGCGGATCATAGGGGCAAGCGAGGCACCGCGTCACGCGCGGGGAATAAGTTGCGGGTCTGCCATGTTGATGTCGTCAGGAACGCAGTGTTTCGTGACGATCCAAAACAGGACGAGAGCCACCATGAAAGCCAGCCCCATCCTCGCCGCCGCACTGTCCGCCAGCCTGCTCGCGGCCCCGCTTGCCGGCTGCGCCCAGCCGGGATACGGCGACTCCTATGGCGGCGTCAGCGCCAACAAGCAGACGGCCGGCACGGTGCTGGGCGGCGTGGTCGGTGGCCTCGCCGGTTCGCGCTTCGGTGGCGGCAGCGGCAAGCTGGTCGCGGTCGGGGTCGGCACGCTGCTGGGTGCAGCGCTCGGCAATGCGGCGGGCGCCTCGCTCGACCGGGCCGACCAGACCTATGCCAATCAGGCGGCGATGAACGCCTATGCGGCTCCCACCGGCAGCACCGTGCGCTGGAACAACCCGGACACCGGCAATTACGGCAGCTATACGCCGGTTCGCGAGGGCACCGGGCCGCAGGGCCAGCTCTGCCGCGAGTACCAGACCACCATCGTGGTGCAGGGCCGCACCCAGCAGGGCTTCGGCACCGCCTGCCAGCAGGGAGACGGCAGCTGGCGCGTCGTCAGCTGATGACGTGATCTATGTGGGGGGCGTGAGCACGGCCGCAGGTTGATCAGGCAAGCGCCGTCCGACGCCGGCCGGTGCTGCCGACCCTGGGGGGCGGGCCGGTCAGGGCACGGGCGATCCGCAGGGCGCCGTCTCCGTCCAGCGGCAGTGCTACGGCGGCGTCCTGCATGCGCTGGCGGCGCGGGGCATCGGCCCAGAGGGCGAGGGCTTGGGCAGCGATGATCGCCGCGGCGTCCGCAGGGCTGTTTCCGCGTGCATCCAAAACGGCGCACCAGCCGAGCGCCGAAGCGTCGCCGCTGGCCATCGCCTGGTTGTCGGCGGTCACCACCAGCAGGGTCGGCACCGTCAGCGCTGCCAGTTCTCCCATCGTGCCGCCGCCGGCCGATACGGCCAGCCCGCTGTCGGCCATCAACGCACCCATGCGCGGGCAATCGACTTCGACCGAAAGGTCGACGCCGAATTGCCGGCCAAGGCGGACGGCAAGTTCCGTCAGTTCGGCCGCTCGCGGGTTGCTGCCGCCGACGGCGGCCACCAGCCGGCAGCCATCGGGCCTGCCGGCGGCCAGCGCCTCCAGCACCGGACCGGTGAGGCCGAGCGGGTCGGAGCCGCCGAAGGTCACCAGCAGCACCCGACGCTCGCCAACCGGCCGCCGCCTTTCGCGCGCCGCCAGACGCAACTCGCGGCGCAGCGGCGCGTAGCCGGGGCCGAGCAGCAGCAGCGCGCCCGGCGCCATCGCGTCATAAGGCAGGGTCGACGCCTGTGGAGCGGCATTGACGACGAGGTCGGCGTGCAGCGGCGTTCCGTCGCCGAGATCGTCCCAGGCCAGCACGCGGGCGCCGGCCGCCTGCAAGCCGGCACGGTAGGCCTCGCCGAAGCGGTAGCCGTCGATCATGACCGCGCTGCCATGTTCCCGCCGAAGCAGCGAACGGGTCGCGGCCAGATCCGCCGCCTCCCCGACCGGACCGGCAATGGCGACATGGCGGAACCCGTCTGCGGACAGCCGGCGGTCGATGGCGGGGGTGGATTCCACGGCGGCGAACAGTGTCTCGTGTCCCTGCTCGCGCAGGGCCTCAGCCACGGCGAGGCAGCGCATGACATGGCCGGTGCCGATGGTGGGCGACGCGTCGGCACGGATGAGGATGACGGCCATGGCGCTTGTCCGAAGGAAACGCGGCGGCGGTCGGGCCGAGGCGTGCGATTCGAGTCGGGGTGCATCTTGGCGCGGCACCATGCGACTGTCCAGCGCCAGACCGCGTACGGAACGGGGGACAAATCGCAGGAACGGGCTTGCGGTGCAGTTCCTGCGCGTCAGGACTCGCGGCCGGCGATCACGCTGGCTGCGGTGGCAAGGCTTTCAGGCGTGCCGATGTCGAGGAAACGGGCCTTGGCGATGTGGGCGTTGAGGGTGCCGGGCGGCAGTGTTTCCAGCACGTCGCGTTCCAGAGATACCGCACCCGCCGCGATGAACCGGTCGAGGAAGGCGGCGGAGAACAGGTAGACCCCGGCGTTGATGGTGCCTGCACCCGGGACCTTGTCGATGAAGCGGCGGATCCGGCTGTCCGGTCCGATCTCCACCCGGACGAAGCGGGAGGAATCCTCGACCGTCACGCACAGCACCGACGCCTCCGCCCCGGACAGCCGATGGGAGGCGATGAAGGCCCGCAGGTCGGCATCAAGGAAGGTGTCGCCGTTCACCACGAGGATCGTGCTGCTGCGCAACTCCTTGCGGACATAGCCCAGCGCGCCGGCAGTGCCGAGCGGGCGCGGTTCGATCTGGCACACGACGTCGATGGTGCCGGCGGAATCGCCGCGGGCGAGCCAGGCGGTCACCCGGTCGGCCAGATGACCGAGGCACAGCACCACGCGACGCGAGCCGTAGGTCGACAGATAGTCGAGCAGATGGCCCAGGAAGGCGCGGCCCGCGATCGGGGCAAGCACCTTGGGCGTGTCGCCCAGAACACCCCGGATGCGCGTACCCAGCCCACCGGCGAGCACCGCGACGTCGATATTGGCAAGAGCGTCCTCGGACCGCACCGACCGTCCTTTCCCTGAAACCCTGCTGATGCCGGTCAGCTTACGACGGCGCAGGCGCCGGGTCATCCACCCTGCGCGGCGTCCGGCGGCCATAGTCGATAAAGGGCGCGCGGGCGAAGCGCAATGCGGAATTGTGCGGGACGGGAGCCGCATAGACGGTCATGCCGCAATCGGGCCGGTCCCGGCCAGACGGCGGAGCCGTCGTGCCACCCCCGCAAGAGCGGCGTCCTGGCCGCGCTGATCGCCGACCAGCGCCATCGCCGGGAACCAGGGACGCACCGGTGTACCCAGCGCCGACCAATCCCCGGCTCCGCTGAGCCGCCAGACCGGTGTGCCCAACGCCGCTGCCAATTCGCCCACCGAGGTCGGCGCGGTGATGACGAGATCGAGGCCGGCGATCAGCGCCGCCATCCCCTCCAGATCGTTGCGCCGGTCCAAATCGGGCCAATGATGGAGGGCGGTGTCGAAACGGCGCAACGCCTCCGCCCGCTCCGGATCGTCGCCATCATATTGCAGGGTGACGAAGACGGCGCCCGGCACGGCAAGGACCGGTTTCCATTGCTCGATATCGGTATAGGAGCCGGCCCGGTCTGCCGTGACGCGGCCACTGCGCCAGCAGATCCCCACCCGCAAACCAAGCCCCAGCGCCGCCAGCCGCCCTTGCCAATCCGCCGCGAGGGCCGGATCGGGCGTCAGGAACGGCGCCGCGTCCGAAAATTGTCTTTGGCCTAATTGTTTCAGGCCGAATTTTTCCAGGCTGGGCCGCAGCCACGCCGCGACGTTCCCCATCGGTGCATGGACATCGGCATCCCGCGGGTCGGACGTCGGTGCCCGCACATCGGCGCCCGGCAGGGCACGGGCGAACAGGCCGACCAGCCGTGGATCGCATTCGACCACCAGCTTGCCGGCCCGGCGGACCAGATCGGTCAGTGCGGTGCCGAACAGGATCTCGTCGCCCAACCCCTGTTCTCCCCATACCAGGATGCGGCGGCCGGCCGGATCCTCCCCCCTCCATTCCGGAATGGAAAAATGCCGGCCCACGGTGTTGCCGGTGGCGAAGCGATGGGCGTAATCGTCCCAGCCGCCGGCAAGCTCCCCATCGGCCAGCCGTAGCAGTCCGCGGTTTGTCCGGGCCTCCGCCTGTCCCGGCGCCAACCGCAGGGTGCGCTCGGTGCAAGCGCGGGCCAGGCGGCGTTCACCCCGCACCAATGCCGTGTGCCCATGGTTGAGCATGGCGTCCGGCAGGTCGGGAGCCAGCGCCGCCGCGCGGCGGTGGGCGTGCAGCGCCTCGTCCCAGCGGGCCAGCCCGGCCAGCGCCATGCCCAGGTTCGACCAGCTCCGGGCGGACAGTGGGGCGATGCGCAGCGCACGGCGGCTCGCCAGCACGGCCCCGGCAAAGCGTCCCCGCCCCTTGAGCGCGGCGGCCGCGGTGGTCAGCGCCCCGGCCAGGGTCGGCGACAGGGCAATGGCATGGGCGCAGGCGGCTTCCGCCTCCGGATAGCGCCGGGCGGCCAGCAGGGCGGCGGCCAGATTGCCCCAACTTTCGGCGACCGACGGACGCAGGCGAACGGCATGGCGATGGGCCGTCATCGCCTCGTCGGCCGCGCCCGTCGCCTGCAGAGCCACGCCGAGATTGTTCAGCGCTTCGGCCAGGGCCGGCCGCAAAGCCAGTGCCCGCCGGTGCCACGCCATGGCCGCCACGTGCCGGCCGAGCCGAAGCAGGGTGACGCCGCCGTTGGTCCAGCCGGCTGCATCGGCCGGATTGGTGGCAACGACCTCCCGGTGGCGGTTGGCGGCTTCCGCAAACCGTCCCTGCCGGTGCAGGGACGCTGCCTGCCCCGCCAGTTCCTGCGCCGTTTCATCAGGTATCCTCTTCACCGGCGGGATGCGGGGAGCGGGTGGCGAGAGGGCTTGCAGGGCCTTGGCCATATCGGCCAGTGTCGCGGCGAACGGTTCGCCGGGGCGCGGCTGGAACAGGCGCATCGCCGGATACCAGGGACGGATCGTCGTGCCGAGTTGGGTCCAGTCGCGACTGCCGAAGCGCCAGACCGGTGTGCCCAGGGCTCCCGCCAGTTCGCCCACAGACATGGCGGGAGAAACCACGAGGTCCAGCCCGGCGATCAGCGCGGCGACGCCGTCGAAATCGTCCTTGCGGTCGAGATCGTCCCAGCGATGCAGGCGGATACCGAAGCGCTGCTCGGCCTCCAGGATTTCCGCTTCGACCTCGCCATATTGCAGCACCACCCACTGGATGCCGGGCAGGGCGAACAGCGGCGCCCAGGTGTCGAGCGGCAGGTAGGCGACGCTGCGCTCCACCGTCATCATCTGGCTCCGCCAGCCGATGCCGACGCGCAGCCCCGGTCCGAGCTTGGCCAACCGCTCCCGCCAACGCTCCACCAAGGCCGCATCCGGCACCAGCCATGAGGGGCGCGGAGGGAAGTCCGCCAGCCGGCGGCGCAGAACGCGCGGCAGCGACCCCATCGGCACATGGCGGTCGTAGTCCGGGATCGCCATCGCCTCGCGGCCCTGCCCGTCCAGCACCTCCGCCCGCACCCGCAGGTTCGGGAAGGAGCGGGTGAACAGCGGCACCAGCCTGGGATCGACCTCCAGGATGGTGGAGACGGCACGGCCGGCGATGTCGGCGCAGAGTGGGGAGAACAGGATGCTGTCGCCCACCCCCTGCTCGCCCCAGATCATCAGGCGGCGGCCGATCAGATCCTCGCCGCGCCATGCCTGGGCACGCGGCTGGCGTCCCTGCCCGACCTGCCCCGACCCGAAGCGCCAGCCATACCCCGGCCATCCCCGGTCGAGGTCGCCGGCCTCCAGCCGCAGCAGTCCCTTGTTGAAGTGGGACAGCGACAGGTCCGGGCGCAGATGCAGGGCACGGTCGTAGCAGCGCTCCGCCCCCTGACCGTCACCCAGGCGCTGGCGCGTGAGTCCCAGATTGCTCCAGGCTTCGCCATAGGCAGGGTCGAGCGCCAATGCACTGTAATAGGCCCCGGCCGCGCCGGCATGGTCGTGGCGGCCTTGATGCAGATGGCCGAGATTGTTGCGCGCGGGGGCCTCCAGCGGAGCCAGCCGGATGGCGTGGCGTTGCGACCTCTCGGCCTCGGCGAAGCGTTCGGCGCTGCGCAGGGCATTGCCGAAATTGGTGTGGGTTTCCGGCAGGCCCGGATCGAGCGCCAGAGCGATCCGCCATGCCGGCCAAGCGTTGGCCGTGCGGCCGGCGGCGTGGCGTGCATTGCCGAGATTGTTCCATGCCCCGGCGAAGTCCGGGCGGTAGCGGATCGCCTCGCGATGCAGGGCCTCCGCCTCGGCATAGCGTCCCTGGGCGTTGCGGATGCTGCCGAAATTGTCCAGCGCCTCGGCATGGCCGGGCTGGATTGCCAGCGCCGCATCGAAGCAGGTCGCGGCATCATCGAGCTGTCCTAAGCCTTTAAGACAGAGCCCCAAGCCATTGAGACAGAAGGAGTCCTGCGGAGAAAGGCGTAGAGCGTCGGCATAGCGCTCCGCAGCATCGGTCAGACGCCCGGCGGCATGCAGTGCCGCGGCCAGCGCCGCTAACGTCGCCGGATCGGAGGCACCGCCACCGAGCGCCGTCGCGATGCCCAGCGCCTCCGCAGCCTCCGCCAGCCGGCCGAGATGACGCAGACTGATCGCCCGGTTGGTCCAGGGGCGCGGGTCGCCGGGCAACAGGTCTGCCGCCCGCCCATGGGCGGCCAGCGCTTCTTCTGCCCGGCCGAGCCCTTGCAGAGCGGCGCCGAGGTTCAGGTGGGCATCGGCCAGATTCGGCGATAGGCGGGCAGCTTCGGCATAATGCTCCGCGGCCTCCGCCACCCGGTCCCGCCCGGCTAGCACGAGACCCAAATTGAAGTGGGCGCCGACATGAGCGGCGTCTCGGTCGAGCGCCCGCCACAGCGCCGCTTCCGCTTCCGCCAGTCGGCCGAGCCGTTGCAGCACGGTGCCGCGGTTGGCGTGATAGTCCGCCACCCCCGGCGCCGCTTCGACCGCTTTGTCAATCAAGGCAATGGCTTCTGCATTGTCGCCGCGCTGATGGGTGAGAACGCCGAGCAGATGCAGCGTGTCGACGTGATTGGACTCGGCTTGCAGAATCCGCCGGTAGAGCGGTTCTGCAGCATCCAACGCGCCGTTCTGGTGGTGGCGGAGAGCTTCGGCAAACCAGTCGGCAACGCTCACAGTGCACCTTGGGAAAATTTTGTAAGAATCTGGATTACCATTGGAATGCTGCTACCAATATCATCGCCGGCGTTGGGAGAGATGCAGCGCATGGTCGGGAACCAGGGCCTGACAGCGGTGCCGAGCTGGGTCCAGTCCCGCCGGCCGAGCCGCCAGACCGGCACGCCCAACGCCGCCACCATCTCCCCGGCGGAAGACGCGACGGTGACCGCCAAATCCAGGTTCGCCATCAATGCGGCGGTGCCCTCCAGGTCGGCGGTCTGGTCGAGGTCGCCCCAGCGATGGAGGCACACGCCATGGCGATGCTCCACCGCCGCGATCTCATCCTCCCGCCCGTCATATTGCAGGCTGACCACCCGCAGGCCGGGCAAGCGAAGCAACGGGATCCACTCTTCCAGGTCGGTGTAGGACCGGCGGCGTTCGGTGGTGACCCGCCGGCTGGTCCAGGCGACACCGACCGTCAAACCGGCTCCAAGGCCTTTCAGTCGCGCCCGCCAGAAGGCGACCTGTTCCGGATCGGCTTTCAGCCAGCCGGCAGGCGGGGGAGGATCGGGCACTCTCGGCCACAAAATCCGCGGCAGCGAACCGAAGGGCAGATGGCAGTCCGCATCGGTCGGCCGCCGCGTCGGTGCCCGCACGGCAACGCCGGGGAAGGAGTGCCGGAATAGCGGGACCAGCCGTGGTTCGCATTCGACGATGACGGCATCGGCGCCGAAACGAGCAATGGCCTGTGTCAGCAGCCCGCCGAACATGAGTTCGTCGCCCAGCCCCTGTTCCGCCCACAGCAGCAGGCGGCGTCCAGCCGGATCGTCGCCCTGCCATTCCGGCATCGGAAGAGGACGCTTCGGCCACAGCCGGTTCGAGTCGAAGCGGGCGGCATAGTCTTGCCATCCCTCGGCCAACCGGCCTTGGCGCAAGCGCAGGATGGCGCGGTCGAAACGGGCGAGCGCCTGTAGCGGGTCGGCTACCAGCGCACGGGTGAACGCCCGTTCCGCGTCGGCCTCGTCACCCAGATCCTGGACGGCGAGTGCCAGATTGGTATGGGCGGCGGCATAGCCTGGCTGCAGGGACAGGGACTGGCGTTGCAGGGCGGCGGACCGAACGGGCTGGCCCTGGATGCGATGGAGCGTGCCGAGATTGGTCAGCGCCTCCGCCATCCCCGGTGCCAGCCTCAGGGCATGGGAAACGGCCTGGACGGCAGCGGCGATACGGTCGCACTGCTGAAGCGAGAGGCCATAGCCGTTCCAAGCATCGGCATCCGACGGCTCCAGCGTCAGATAGCGGCGGTAGGCTGGCATCGCGTCGCCGCCGCGGCGTTGCAGAGACCCGGCCAGCGCCAGCACGGCCGAGGCATGATCGGGGCGCCGGTCCAGGGCGGCGCGCAAGGTCGCCTCCCCTTCATCGGCATGCCCGAGGTCCAGCAGGGCGAGACCGAGCGCGGCACGTGCCTCCGTCAGTCCGGGATTGGCGGCCAGCGCATGGCGCAGCAACGGTTCGGCTTCGGCCGGCCGCCCAAGGTTGCGCAGGATGGCGCCGAGATTGCCTTCCGCCTCAGCATAGTCCGGGCGGGCGCCCAGGGCGGCGCGATAGGCCGTCTCGGCCTCTTCGGCCTTGCCCAGGGCGGTCAGGGCATTGCCCAGCGTGTTGGCCGCTTCGGGGAACGGAGTGCGCAGGCGCAACGCGTTGCGGGCCGCCCGCTCCGCCTCCGCCGGGCGGCCCAACGCCTGGAGGGTGTAGGCGAGGTTGGCATGGTAGTCGGGAACGTCACGCCTTGCCGCCACGGCCTTGCCGATCAGGTCGGCCGCCTCGGCGAAGCGGCCGGTCTGGCAGGCGATCATGCCCAGCAGATGCAGGGCGTCGGGTTGCCCGGCTTGTGCGGCGAGGGCTTGACGGTAGAGCGCCTCCGCCTCGGCCAGACGGCCGGCCTGATGCAGCGGCACCGCCTGCCCGACCAGCGCCATGGCCGTGGCGGCGGACTTGCCGGCGGCGGTGCCGGAACTGCGCTGCTTGCGTTTCATGCCCGTGCCATCCCTGTTGGCTACGGGGTAGGGATAGCACGATTCCGGTGAAGCGGAAGGTGGGGGCTTATGGCCCCACACCCACCGGCGGAGTCGGGGCGGCGTTCACCGGCTCGGCCAACTGGGCGTCGACCACGGCGACGGCGGTCATGTTGACCAGACCGCGGGTGGTGACCGACGGGGTGACGATGTGGACCGGCCGCTGGATCCCCAGCAGGATCGGGCCGACATTCTGCGCCTCGCCCAGGATCTTCATCATGTTGAAGGCGATGTTGGCGGCGTCCAGCGTCGGCATCACCAGCAGGTTCGCTTCTCCCTTCAGGCGGCTGTCCGGCAGCACCTCCTTGCGGATCGCCGGGGCGAGGGCCGCGTCGGCATGCATTTCACCGTCGATCTCGACATCCGGCATCTGTTCCGACGCCAGTTCCACGGCAGCGCGCATCTTGCGGGCCGACGGGGTATCGGCACTGCCGAAGTTGGAGTGGGACAACAGGGCGACCTTCGGTTCGATGCCGAAGCGCCGCACCTCGTCGGCGGCCAGCCGGGCGATCTCGGCCACCTGCTCGGCAGTCGGGTCGGGGTTGACGTAGGTGTCGGTGATGAAGTGGACGCCCTTCTGCGAGATCAGCGCATTCATGGTCGCGGCGACCTTCACCCCCTCCCGCAGGCCGATCAGGCCGCAGATATGTGCCCAATGCTCGTTGAAGCGGCCGGTGGTGCCGCAGACAAGCGCATCGGCCTCGCCCCGGCGGACCATCAGGGCGCCGAAGACGGTGGGCTGGGTGCGGACCACGTTGGCGGCATGGCTGGGCGAGACGCCGCGGCGGCCCATCAACTTGCGGTAATGCTCGGTGAAATTGTGATAGCGCGGATCGCGGATGATCTCGATCACCTCGACGTCCCGGCCGATCTTGAGGCGCAGGCCCATCTCGGAAATCACCCGCTCGATCACCTCGCGGCGGCCGATCAGCACCGGATGCGCGATGCCGTCGTCGACCGCGACCTGGGCGCAGCGGATGACGCGCGGATCCTCGCCCTCGGCGTAGACGACGCGCTTGGGCGCGGTCTTGGCCTTGGTGATGACCGGCTTCATGAACAGGCCGGAGCGGATGACGTACTGGTTCAGTTGGTCCTTGTAGGCGCGGAAATCGGCGATCGGCCGGGTGGCGACGCCCGATTCCATGGCGGCGCGGGCGACGGCCGACGACACCTCGACGATCAGGCGGGGGTCGAAAGGCTTGGGCAGGATGTAGTCGGGCCCGAAGCGCAGCGTTTCGCCGACATAGGCCGCCGCCACCACGTCCGACGGTTCGGCGCGGGCGAGGTTGGCCATGGCGTGGGTGGCAGCGATCTTCATCTCCTCGTTCACCGTGGTGGCGCCGACGTCCAGCGCGCCGCGGAAGATGAAGGGGAAGCACAGGACGTTGTTGACCTGGTTCGGGAAGTCGGAACGGCCGGTGGCGATGATGGCGTCCGGCCGGGCTTCGCGGGCAAGGTCCGGCATGATTTCCGGCTCGGGATTGGCGAGCGCCAGGATCAGCGGCTTGTCGGCCATGCGGGCCAGCAGTTCCGGCTTCAGCACCTTGGCTCCGGACAGGCCGAGGAAGATGTCGGCGCCATCGATGACCTCGGCCAGCGCCCGGGCCTCCGTCTCCTGCGCGTATGCCTCCTTGTACTCGTTCATCTCCTCGTTCCGGCCCTTGTGGACCACGCCGATGCGGTCGACCAGCCAGACATTCTCGCGTTTCACGCCGAGCGACAGCATCAGGTCGAGGCAGGCGATGCCCGCCGCCCCGCCGCCGGTGGAAACGACCTTGACCTTGGAGATGTCCTTGCCGACCAGCGCCAGACCGTTCAGCACGGCGGCACCCACCACGATGGCGGTGCCGTGCTGGTCGTCGTGGAACACCGGGATCTTCATCCGCTCGCGACAGCGCCGCTCGATCTCGAAGCAGGCGGGGGCGGCGATGTCCTCCAGGTTGATGGCGCCGAAGGTCGGCTCCAGCCGCACGATGGTGTCGACCAGCGCGTCGACGTCCAGTTCGTTCAGCTCGATGTCGAAGCAGTCGATGCCGGCGAATTTCTTGAAGAGGACGGCCTTGCCCTCCATCACCGGCTTGGCGGCGTAGGGACCGATGTGGCCCAGCCCCAGAACGGCGGTGCCGTTGGTGACAACGGCGACCAGATTGGCGCGCGAGGTCAACTCCGCCGCCTTCGACTGGTCCTCGGCGATGGCGGTGCAGGCGTAGGCCACGCCCGGCGAGTAGGCAAGCGCGAGGTCGCGCTGGTTGGCCATGGGCTTGGTCGCGACGATCGCCAGCTTGCCGGGCCGCGGGTTGCGGTGATACTCGAGCGCCATCGCCTCAAAATCGCCGGACATCGGGTCTCTTCCTCCGGTTAACGTGATTTAGGTTAATTCTTTGTGTCAACTTCACCTGGATCGGGGTTATACCCCATCCGGGGTGCCTGCGCCAACAGTCCCGCCCGAATCGCAAGGGGACGATTCGAACCCAATCGAACCGTCCCCCGTATCTTACAGGATCGCCCGGCGGGCCGAACGGGTCATCTTTGGAATTTCCACATCCGGTCTTGCAGACTTGCCATGCATGCTTTCGGCGGATCGTCAGATCCGGGCCAGGGCCGGCTCCTTGAAGTGCTGCTGGTATTCGGCGACCGCTCTGGTTTCGTCGAATTCGCCTTCCATCTTGGCAACGACCACGGTGGCGACGCCGTTGCCGATCAGGTTGGTCAGCGCGCGGGCTTCCGACATGAAGCGGTCGACGCCCAGCAGCAGGGCCAACCCCTCGATCGGCAGGACGCCGGTGGCCGACAGGGTGGCGGCCAGCGTGACGAAGCCGCCGCCGGTGACAGCCGCCGCCCCCTTCGAGGTCAGCATCAGGATGACCAGGATGTAGAGCTGCTGCCAGATGGTCAGGTCGACGTTGAAGGCCTGGGCGATGAAGATCGCCGCCATCGACAGATAGATCGAAGTGCCGTCCAAATTGAAGGAATAGCCGGTCGGTATGACGAGGCCGACGACATGCTTGGAACAACCGAACTTCTGCATCTTCTCCATCATGCGCGGCAGCACCGACTCCGAGGAGGAGGTGCCGAGCACGATCAGCAGTTCCTGGCGGATGTAGCGGATGAAGCTCCAGATGCTGAAGCCATAGGCCTTGGCGATGCCACCGAGCACGACGAAGATGAAGATCGCCATGGTGATGTAGACCGACGCCATCAATTGGCCCAGCGCGGTCAGCGACGAGATGCCGTACTTGCCGATGGTGAAGGACATGGCGCCGAAGGCACCGACCGGGGCGACGCGCATCAGGATGCCGATGACGCCGAACAGGGCGTGGCCGATCTTGTCGAAGATGTCCTCGACCAGCTTGCCCTTCTGGCCCATGGCGGACAGCGCGACGCCGAACACCACCGCGAAGAACAGGATCTGCAGCATGTCGCCCTGGACGAAGGCGCCGACGACATTGTCCGGCACGATGCCGACGACGAAGTCGATGAAGCCGTGCTCATGGGCGGATGTGGCGTATTTCTGCACCGCATCGGCCTTCAACTGGCCGGGCTGGATGTTCATCCCCGCGCCGGGACGCACCAGATTGACGATCAGCAGGCCGATGCCGAGCGCAAAGGTGGTCACCACCTCGAAATACAGCAGGGCCTTGCCGCCGACCTTGCCGACCTTCTTCAGGTTGCCGATCGAGGAGATGCCGGTGACGACAGTCAGGAAGACGATCGGGCCGATCACCATCTTGACCATCTTGATGAACAGGTCGCCCAGCGGTTTCATCTGTACCGCGATGGCCGGATAGAAATGGCCGAGCAGGATGCCGATGCTGATGGCGGTCAGAACCTGGAAGGTCAGGTTGGTGTAGAAGGGCTTCTTCACCGTACCCGGCCGGGCGGCGATCGCGTCTGCGCTCATGGTGCTCTCCTCGAGGTGTTCCGGGGTGGCGTTCCCCGGAACGGCGTTCCTGGCGAGGCGCCCGTTCTTTCGACCGGCATTCGTGCCGGCTGGGCGGGCGGCCCCAACTGATTGCCATTGAAAGCAAGCGATGGGCCAATTGCTGAATCCAGCAACATCAAGCATTTGCCGAAAGGGCGAGAGCGAAAATCCGCACGACATGGCCCCCAGTGATGTGCGAAAATCCGCACACTTCACAGCGCTGCGGCATCAATGTTGCGGCGCAGCATGACGAAGGGCGACTTTGCTTAGCCATCTGCGCGACCCGGCGACAGAATCGACCACCTCCGCCGCTCCGGCCGAACCGCGCTCCCCCGCGGCGCTGCTGGTGGCGCGGGCGCTCGAACGTCCGCGCCGGCTGCTGCTGGCAGCGCTGCTGCTGGGAGTGCCGGTGGCGGCAGCGTGCGCTGCCGGCTGGGCCACCTCCCTGGCGCAGGACGAACTGAGGGAGAGCGCCGCGGCGCAGCTGGCGCTCTACGACGCCAACCTGCGGGCCGAGTTGGAGCGGCACGCGGCCATCCCCCTGGCTCTGGCCCAGGATGCCGAGATGCGCGCCATGCTGGCCGATCCGAAGCCGGCCGCGGTCGACAGCCTGAACCACAAGCTGGAGGACATCGCCCGGGCGCTGGGAGCGCTGGCGCTCTATGTCATGGATGCCCGGGGGCAGACGGTGGCGGCCAGCAACTGGAACAGTCCTGCCAGCTTCGTGGGTGAGAATTTCTCCTACCGGCCCTATTTCCGCATGGCGATCGACCAGGGCGAGGGACACCATTTCGCGCTCGGCACCACCTCGCTGGTGCCCGGCTATTACACCGCCTACCGGGTGGTGGCGGAAAACCGCACACTGGGGGCGGTGGTGCTGAAGCTCGGCTTCGACCGGCTGGAACGGGCCTGGGCGCCGGGGCAGGAAAAGCTGCTGGTGACCGACCGCGATGGGGTGGTCTTCATCACCAACATGCCGGCTTGGCGCTATCATGCCCTGCCCCGCCGCCTGCCGATCAGCCTGCCGGTGGTGCCGGAGGGCACCAGCGAGGGGCTGGACGTGCTGCCTTGGGCCTTCGGCGGCGCCTCCGACCGCATCGCGCTGGAGGAGAAGGAGGGGCAGCGGCACTATCTGCTGACCTCCGCCGCCATGCCCGGCGGCGACTGGACCCTACACAGCCTGACCAGCCTGGAGCCGGTGACCGCCCGCGCCTGGGTCGCCGGGCTGCTGGCCGCCGCAGTGGTGGCGATGGCAGCACTGACGGCCTACGCGGTGGCGCTCCGTCGGGTGGCGCTGGTCGAGCGCCTCGCCCTGCAGGAGGAATCCCGGGCCGAGCTGGAGCGCCGCGTCGCCGCGGCGACCGCCGATCTGCGGGCGGCGGAGAATGAATTGACCCAGGCGGCGAAGCTGGCGGCGCTCGGCCAGATATCGGCCGGGATCGCCCATGAGATCAACCAACCCTTGGCCGCCATGCGCAGCTTTGCAGACAACGCCGTGGTCCTGCTGGAGCGGGGGCGGACCGACGCAGTGCGCGCCAATCTGGCAGAGATCGCCGAACTGACCGACCGCATGGCCGCGATCACCCGCCAGTTGAAGGGGTTCGCCCGCCGTGCCTCCGGCACACTGGGGCCGGTGTCGGTCCATGCCGCGGTGGGACAGGCGCTGGCCCTGCTGGAAGCGAAGTTGCGGCGGGAGGACATCACGGTCGAAGTCGACCTGCCAGACCGGCCGGTCCTGGTGGTGGGCGAGGACGTGCGCCTGCAGCAGGTGCTGGTCAATCTGGTCGGCAACGCCGCCGATGCCATGCGCGGCAGCCCGGTGCGCCGCCTGCGCATCGGGCTGGTCACCGCGGAGGGCGAGGCATTGCTGAGCGTCGCCGACAGCGGCTCCGGCATCGTCGATGCCGCCTTGCCCCGCCTGTTCGTCCCCTTCTTCACAACCAAGGAAGCCGGCGAGGGGCTGGGGCTGGGGCTATCGATCAGCCATGGCATCGTCGAGGATTTCGGCGGCAGCCTGACCGCTGCCAACCGCAACGGGAAGCCTGGCCATGGCGCCGTCTTCACCCTGCGGCTCAAGACCAGGGAGCAGACAGCATGAACCAGCCCCTTCCAGAAAACGCAGGGAGCGTCCTTTTCGTCGACGACGAGCGGGCGGTGCGGCTTGCCGGGCAGCAGGCGCTGGAACTGGCGGGCTTCGAGGTGACGGCCTGCGACGGGGCGGAGCGGGCGCTCCGCCATCTCGGACGCGACTGGCCGGGCTGTCTCGTCACCGATGTGCGGATGCCGCAGATGGACGGGTTGGCACTGCTGGCTCGGGTGCGGGAAATCGATCCCGACCTGCCGGTCATCCTGATCACCGGACATGGCGACGTGCCGATGGCGGTGGAGGCGATGCGCAACGGCGCCTATGATTTCCTGGAAAAGCCCTTCCCGTCCGACCGGCTGACCGAGATCGCCCGGCGGGCGGTGGACAGGCGCCGGCTGGTGATGGAGAACCGCAGGCTGCGGGCGCAGATCGCCGGCGGTGCCGGCCCGGGGGAGAGCATCGTCGGCCGCACCGCCGGGATCGAGCGGTTGCGTGCCACCATCGCCGCGGTCGCCGACACCGATGCCGACGTGCTGGTGTTCGGCGAGACCGGTACCGGCAAGGAGATGGTCGCCCGCGCGCTCCACGCCGCCAGCGGCCGGCGCAAGCACCCCTTCGTCGCACTGAATTGCGGCGCGATGCCGGAAGCGATCTTCGAGAGCGAACTGTTCGGGCACGAGGCTGGCGCCTTCACCGGAGCCGGCAAGCGCAGGATCGGCCGGATCGAGCATTCCGGCGGCGGCACCCTGTTCCTCGACGAGATCGAGAGCATGCCGCTGTCGCTGCAGGTCAAGCTGCTGCGGGTGATCCAGGAACGCGTGGTGGAACCGCTGGGCTCCAACGAGCAGATTCCGGTCGACCTGCGCGTGGTGGCTGCGACGAAGGCCGACCTGAGACAGGCCGCCGACGCCGGGCATTTCCGCGCCGACCTCTATTACCGGCTGAACGTGGTGGTGCTGACCATCCCGCCGCTGCGCGAGCGGCGCGACGACATCCCGCTGCTGTTCCAGTATTTCGTCGTCCAGGCGGCCACCCGCTACAACCGGGAGCCCCGTACGCCGACCCGCGAGCAGATGCAGCGGCTGATGGGCCAGGACTGGCCCGGCAACGTCCGTGAATTGCGCAACGCCTCCGACCGCTTCGTCCTGGGGCTGGAGGCCATGGCCGCCGCGCCGGCCACCGCCCCGTCGGCGCTGTCGCTGTCCGAGCAGGTCGACCTGTTCGAGAAAGGCCTGATCCAGTCCGAACTGGCCCGCCATCGCGGCAGCGTCAAGGCCGCCGTCGAGGCGCTGAACGTCCCCCGCAAGACCTTCTACGACAAGCTGAAACGCTACGGCCTGAGCCGGGAGGATTTCATCGAATAGCTCCCCCTTCGGTCGAGTTGACTTCCCTGACGGCTTGCGGGCTGGACGCCCGGTCCCTATTTGACCTCCCCTGTCGGATGCCGCTTTCGACCGGTCAGGTAGCGGAGCGCCGGGCGGACCTTTCCTTCGTTCCGGCTGTTGTATTGTCAAACGCACAGCATCGACATCGATGGGGACGGCCTGAGAATGTCACCGAGGATTAGCACCATGACCCCCCGTCTCCTTGCGGAGCTTCTGGAACCGATCCTGACCGCCTCGGATGAAGACGAGGAGGCCCTGTCGGAAGCCGTGAACCTGACCGCCGAGGCCATGGCGGCGCTCGGCGCCACCGTGCTCGACCCGAGCGGACAGCCGGCGCGCGGGGTGTCCGACGAACGGGCCGTCGTGGCCGCACTCAACACCCATGCGCACAACCTGATGCGCGACGGCCGGCTGGACGACGTGGTGGAGGCCCTGCAGGTGGCCGAGCGGATCGGCCGCCTTGCCCATCTGCCGCACCACCCGCGGACGGTCTGACAACTCTTAGGGAGAAGGGCGCGGTCGTTCGTGGAAGCGGCTTCGCGGGTGCGGGAATTCCCTCCCTCCGTGCTGTTTGAGCGACGTGCCACCCAGCGCTCAACAGGGGAGAAGCCTCCGTGACCAATGCGCCGCAGCCCAATGTCCTGCCGACCCCACTGGAAGGCGAGTTCCTGTCCCGCCTTCAGGACGACCTGCTGCCGGACCATCTGCTGACCCGCCGCTGGTACGCCGCAAAGGACGCCGGGCGGCCCGCCGTGCGGATCGTCGACGCGCTGCCGCTGCCGTTGCCGAACGGCTCGCTGGCGCAACTCTGCCTGCTGCGGGTCGAACCGCCCGGGCGGGAACCGCAGCTCTACCAGCTTCCCCTGATTCTCGACCACGGCACCGGCGAGGATCCGTCGGTGATCGCCGGGACCGACGGGACGATGCCGGTCCCTGGCCGCCTGCGCGACGGCTATGCCGACGATGGCGTGGTTCGGGCTCTGCTGGCCGCCATCCTCAAGGGCAACCCCCAGGAGGGTGAGACGGCGCTGTCGCCCGGCCTGACCGCCGGCAGCACCCGGGCGTGCCGGGCGCTGGCCCGACGGCTCGACGTCGGGGCACCATTGCACCGGATGACCGCCGAGCAGTCCAACACCTCCATCCGCATCGGCGACGTCGCCATCCTCAAGGGCCTGCGCAAGCTGGAGCCCGGCATTCATCCCGAACTTGAGGTCAGCCGCTTCCTGACCGAAGTCGCCGGCTTCGCCAACACCCCGGCGCTGCTGGGCTGGGTCGAGCGCGCCAACAGCTCCGGCTCGACCACCCTGTGCGTGATGCAGGAACTGGTGCCGGAGGCCAAGGACGCCTGGGGACATGTCACCGGATACCTGAACGACCGCATGGCCGGTTTCACCAATGGTGGCGGCGAGGCGGAACGGGCCGGCGATGCCGAGAGCATCGCCTTCCTGCGCCTGCTCGGCCGGCGCACGGCGGAGTTGCACCGTGCGCTCGCCATTCCCGGTGGCGGAGAGGCCTTCACGCCGGAACCGGTGACGCCGGAACGGCTGCGTGACTGGGCTGGCGGTGTACGCGCCCTGGCCAAGCAGGTGCTGGAACGGCTGCGCGCCACCGGCGCGACCCTCGATCCCGCCATCGCTTCGTCGGCCTCTGCTCTGGCGGAGAGCGAAGCAGCTGTGATGGCCCGGATCGATGCGCTGATCCCTGCCGATGCCGATTTCCACGCCATGCGCCTGCATGGCGACTACCATCTGGGACAGGTGCTGGTGTCGCGCGGCGATGTCCAGATCGTCGATTTCGAAGGCGAGCCGATGCGCCCGCTGGCGGAACGGCGGGCCAAGCACTGCATCCTGCGCGACGTCGCCGGCATGCTGCGCTCCATCGCCTATGCCGCCGCCATGGCCCGCGACGCCGTCCCGGCCGGCATCGACGGAGCCTCGTCGGATGCCCGCACCGCCTGGTTGGCCTGGTGGGAGGGAGCGGCGTCCGCCGCCTTCCTGGACGGCTATCGCGACGTCATCGGCGACTGCCCCGGCTTTCCACAGGATCCGAAGGCGGCCACCGGATTGCTGAAGCTGTTCCTGCTGGAAAAGGCGTTGTACGAGGTCGGTTACGAACTGGCCAACCGGCCCGGCTGGGTGGCGATTCCGCTGGCCGGCGTCTTGGCCATTCTCCGTGCCGATGCCGGGCCGGAAATCGCCAGCCGCGAGCGTGACCGCTTCCCCCCGGTGGACGAGCGGCGCCGCAGCCATTCCATGCCCTTCGGCGCCGAGGTCCAGCCCGACGGCTCGGTCCGCTTCGCGCTGTGGGCGCCGACCGCGCCATCGGTCCTCCTGACGCTGGAGGATGGCGGGCAGCCGATGTCGATGGAGGAGATGGTCGACGGCTGGTTCGGCCTGACCACCGCGAGAGCGCATGCCGGCAGCCGTTACCGCTTCGTGCTGCCGGACGGGCTGACGGTCCCGGATCCGGCCTCCCGCTTCCAGCCCGACGATGTGCATGGACCGTCGGAGGTGATCGACCCCAGCCTGCATGTCTGGACCGATGCCGCCTGGACCGGCCGGCCCTGGCATGAGGCGGTGCTGTACGAGCTGCATGTCGGCACCTTCACGCCGGAGGGGACCTTCCTGTCGGCCATCGACCGGCTGGACGATCTGGTGGAACTGGGCGTTACCGCGATCGAGCTGATGCCGGTGGCCGATTTCCCCGGAACGCGCAACTGGGGATATGACGGCGTCCTGCCCTTCGCCCCCGACAGCGCCTATGGTCGGCCGGAGGATCTGAAGGCCCTGGTCCAGGAAGCGCATGCGCGCGGCCTGATGGTCTTCCTCGACGTCGTCTACAATCATTTCGGGCCGGAGGGAAATTATCTCCACGCCTTCGCCGACGCCTTCTTCACTGACCGCCACAAGACCCCCTGGGGGGCCGCGATCAACGTCGCCGACCGGCGGAGCGCGGCGGTGCGGAACTTTTTCATCCACAACGCGCTCTACTGGCTGGAGGAATATCACCTCGACGGGCTGAGGCTGGACGCCGTCCACGCCATCATCGACGACAGCGCCCACCATGTCCTGGAGGAATTGGCGGAGCGGGTACATGGCCATTTCCAGAACCGGCGCCATGTCCATCTGGTGCTGGAGAACGACGCCAACCAAGCCCATTTCCTGGCCCGCCACCGGGAAGGAGATCCGCGCTGGCACACCGCCCAGTGGAATGACGACTTGCACCATTGCCTGCACAGCGCGGCCACCGGCGAGGATGGCGGCTATTATGCCGATTACGCCCATGACCCGGCCAAGCTGGGCCGCGCTCTGGCCGAGGGCTTCGCCTACCAGGGCGACCCGTCGGCCTACCGTGACGGCGAACTGCGCGGCGAGCCGTCGGCGCATCTGCCGCCAACCGCCTTCGTGACCTTCATCCAGAACCACGACCAGATCGGCAACCGCGCCTTCGGCGAGCGCATCGCGCAGATCGCCAAGCCCGAGGCGGTGCGCGCCGCCACCATCCTCTATCTGCTCGGCCCCGGCATTCCCATGCTGTTCATGGGCGAGGAATGGGCGTCGGCGAAGCCCTTTCCCTTCTTCTGCGACTTCGGCGATGAACTGGCGGAGGCCGTGCGCAAGGGACGGGCGGAGGAGTTCGCCAAGTTCCCCGAATTCCAGGACCCCGACGCCCGCGACCGCATCCCCGACCCGACGGCAACGGCAACGGCGGAGTCCGCCAAGCTGGATTGGGAGGTCAGGGGGCGGCCGGAGCATGCCGGCTGGCTCGACTGGTATCGCCGCGCGCTGTCCCTGCGCCAGGCGGAGATCGTGCCGCGGCTGGACGGCGTTCCCAGCGGCGGCTCAGGCCACACGGTGGTCGGTGCGACCGGGCTGACGGTCTGCTGGAAACTGGGCGACGGCAGCCGGTTGCATGCCTTCGCCAATCTGGCCGACCGGCCGGCCGCCGGTTTCCCGCAAGCGTCCGGGCGCGTGCTGTGGACGGAGGGCGAGGGGTTGCGCGGCGACACGCTCGCCCCCTGGTCGGTGGTGCTGTGGCTGGAGGAAGCCTCGGCGCTCGACCGGCTGGCCGACCGGATGGGCATCGAGCGGTCCTTCGACAATGCCGCAGGAGAGACGGTGACGGCCGGCGAGGACACCGTCCGCGCCCTGCTGGCCGCCATGGGGGTCGAGGCGGGGGACGAGGCGCAGGCACTTGCCCATCTCGACCGGCTGGACCGGGACGAGAGCGCCCGTGTCCTGCCGCCGGTGGTGGTGCGCCGTGCCGGCGAGGCGGCGACCGTGCCCGTCACCCTGCCCCACGGCACCCGCACCCTGCGCTACACCCTGACGCTCGAAACCGGGGAGACGCAGAGCGGGGTGGTCGGCTTCGCAAGCCTGCCGCGCTGCCGCTGCATCACCGCCGGCGACGTGACCTATGCGGAACGCCGGCTGCCGCTGGGCCGGCTGGCCCAGGCCGGCTATCACAGGTTGAGGGTCGAGACCGAGCATGGTCTGGCGGAAACCCGCCTCGTCCTGGCGCCGGCACGCTGCCATCTGCCGGCAGCGATGCTGAAGGGCGACAAGCTGTGGGGCCTGTCGGTGCAGCTCTACACCCTGCGCAGCGAGCGCAATTGGGGCATCGGCGATTTCGGCGACCTGCGGACGCTGGTCGACATCGCCGCGGCGCGTGGGGCGGCGGTGATCGGGCTGAATCCGCTGCACGCGCTGTTCCTCGACAATCCCGAACATGCCAGCCCTTATTCCCCGGCGAGCCGTCTGTTCCTGAATCCGATCTACATTGATGTTACCGCCATACCCGGGTTCCTGGACGATGCGGAGTTGCGCCGGCGGGTGGCGTCACCGGAGTTCAGGCAGACACTGGAGGCGGCACGCACCGCCGCCAATGTCGATTACACCGCGGTCGCCAAGTTGAAGCTGCCGGTCCTGGAATTGCTGTTCGCCCGCTTCCGGCAATCGGGCAGTCCGGAGCGCCGTGCCGCCTTCGAGGCATTTCGGGCCGCGGGCGGCATCGGGCTGGAGCGCTTCGCCACCTTCCAGGCGCTGCGCGAACGCTTCGCCGCGGAAGGCAAGGCCGACTGGCACCGATGGCCCGCCGAGTTGCACGAGGCGGAGGCACCGTCTGTCAGGCGCTTCGCCAGGGAACAATCCGACCGCATCGCCTATTTCGCATGGCTGCAATGGGTCGCGGACGGCCAGCTGCGCGCCGCGGCCGAACGGGCGACCGAACTTGGCATGGCCATCGGATTCTGCCGGGATCTTGCCGTCGGTGCCGATGCCGGCGGGGCGGAAACCTGGATGACGCCGCAGGCGGTGGTGGATGCCGCCCATGTCGGCGCCCCTCCCGACCTGTTCAACCCGGCCGGCCAGGACTGGGGCCTGCCGCCCTTCCACCCGCGGGCGTTGCGCGAGGCCGGCTACCAGCCCTTCATAGATCTGGTCCGCGCGAACATGCGCCATGCTGGTGCATTGCGCATCGACCATGTGATGGCACTCCAGCATGTCTATTGGATTCCACAGGGCCATCCCGCCGGAGAGGGAGCCTATGTCGCCTACCCGATGGAGGAACTGCTGGGCATCCTGGCGCTGGAAAGCCAGCGGCAGCGCTGCCTCGTTGTCGGGGAGGATCTGGGCACGGTGCCCGAGGGTTTCCGTGAACGGATGACCGAGGCCGGGGTGCTGAGCTACCGCGTCGTCTTCTTCGAATGGACCGAGAGCGGTGCCTTCAAGGGGCCGGACGAGTATCCGGAACTGGCGCTCGCCACCGTCGGCAGCCACGACCTTGCAACGCTGCGCGGCTGGTGGGAAGGCGACGACATCACCCTGAAGGCGGACAGGGGCCTTTATCCCGCCGCCGACGAAGCGGACAAGCAACGGATCCGCCGCTCCGCCGACCGTACCGCCCTGGTCGATGCGCTGCGCGCCGCCGACATCGCGCTGCCGGCCGGCTTCGGACCGGACAGCAGCTATGACGACACGCTCGACCATGCGGTCCACGCCTTCCTCGCCCGCACGAAATCGGCGTTGGCGGTGGCGCAGCTGGACGACCTGACCGGCGAGCGCGATCAGGTCAACCTGCCCGGCACCACCGACCAGTATCCCAACTGGCGCCGCAAGCTGTCGATGACGTTGGAGGAACTGGCCGACGCACCGGAACCGGCGGCGGTCGCGGCGATCCTCGCCGCCGCGCGCCCGGCTTCCCGACACTGACCCTCAAACCCGATCTTCCCGTTGGCCGCCTTCCCACAGCAGGAGCACACACCCATGGCCCCCGCCGCCGGCAAGCCCATCCCTCGTGCGACGTACCGGGTCCAGCTGAATGGCGCGTTCGGCTTCGACCGCACCGCCGCCATCGCCGACTACATAGCCCGGCTGGGCGTCAGCCACCTCTATGCCTCGCCCTACATGAAGGCGCGGCCGGGCAGCACCCACGGTTACGACATCGTCGACCACAACGCCCTCAATCCGGAACTGGGCGACCAGAACGCGTTCCAGGAGATGGTCGGGGCGTTGAAGCGCAACAGCCTTGGCCAGATCCTGGATTTCGTGCCGAACCACATGGGCGTCGGCGGCTCAGACAATGAATGGTGGTTGAATGTGCTGGAGTGGGGCGAGGAAAGCCCGTATTCCGGGTATTTCGACATCGAATGGGACTCCGACTACCGCTATCTCCAGGGCAAGCTGCTGGTCCCCGTCCTTGGCGACCAGTACGGCGCGGTGCTGATGTCGGGCGGGCTGGAGCTGCGCTTCGATCAGGAGACCGGCAGCTTCGCCGTCTGGGCCTATGACAGCCACAAATTGCCGGTGCGGCCCCAGGATTACGGCATCGTCCTTGGCGACGACCATCCGGATCTGGAACGGATCGGCGACGCCTTCACCCATCTCGCCTACGCCCGGCCCCACCAGATCCCGCGGGCGGCCGTTCAGAAGGCGGAGCTGGCGACGCTGGTCGCCGCCCGGCCTGACGTCGCCGACGCCATCGCCCAGCGGCTGACCGCGTTTCGCGGCTATTCCGGGGAAATGGAAAGCTGGGGCCGCCTGCACGAGTTGATCGGCCGCCAGAACTGGCGTGTCGCTTATTTCAAGGTGGCGGCCGACGACATCAACTACCGACGCTTCTTCAACATCAACGAGCTGGCCGGCCTGCGCATGGACGAGCCGGAGCTGTTCGACGTCGCCCACCGGATGGTGCTGGCGATGGTGAAGGACGGCACGCTCGATGGTATCCGCATCGATCATATCGACGGGCTGATCGACCCCAAGGGTTATTGCGAGCGGCTGGTCGAGGCGGCGGGAACCCCCTTCTACCTGGTGGTGGAGAAGATCCTCGCTCGCCATGAACGCCTGCGCGAGGATTGGCCGATCGACGGCACCACCGGCTACGAGTTCGCCAACCTCATGGGCGGCCTGTTCGTCGATCCCAAGGGAGAAGAGGCCTTTTCCCGTCTCTATGCCGGCTTCATCGGCAACGATGAACCGTTCGAGGAGGTGGTGCGCAAATCCAAGATCCGCATCATGGAAAGCGAGATGGCGAGCGAGCTCAACGTGCTGTCACGCAAGGCGTCGCGCATCGCCCGCTCCAATCCAGCGACCGCCGATTTCACCGCCAACATCCTGCATCAGGCCTTGAAGGAGACGATCGCCCGTTTCCCCGTCTACCGCACCTATGTCGACGGGACAGGGCCCACCGATCTCGACCGCCGCGATATCGACTGGGCGATCTCCCAGGCACGGCGGGTCGCACAGGGGCCGGACGAATCGGTCTATGATTTCCTGCAGCGGCTGCTGACCACCGATCTGGTGGCTGCACCCAAGAGCGGCTACAGCCACCGGCAGGTCACCCGCTTCGCCATGCGCTTCCAGCAATATAGCGGACCGGTGATGGCAAAGGGGCTGGAGGACACCGCCTTCTACCGCTACAACCGGCTGGTCGCGCTGAACGAGGTCGGCGGCCATCCCGACCATTTCGGGGTCAGCGTCTCCGCCTTCCACCGCGCCAACCAAGACCGCGCCCGCAACTGGCCGGGCAACATGCTGTCCACCACCACCCACGACACCAAGCGCGGCGAGGACACCCGCGCCCGCCTCTACGCCCTGTCGGAGATGCCGGAGGACTGGGAAAGGCAGGTCCAGACCTGGAGCCGCCTGCTGCGCGCCCGCCGCGGCGACGTGGAGGGGACCGCCCCGCCCGACCGCAGCGACGAATATCTGTTCTATCAGTTGCTGCTCGGGGCTTGGCCGGTCGAACTGACCGGGGCGGCACCTGACCGGATCGACCAGTCGGCGATGACCGCATTCGCCGAGCGCATCGTCGGTGCCATGACCAAGTCGATGCGCGAGGCCAAGCTGCATTCGACCTGGGCAGCGCCCAATGAGGCCTACGAATCGGCCGTGGTCGGCTTCATCCATGATGCGCTGGACGTCACCCGCCGCAACGCCTTCCTGGAAGCCTTCCTGCCCTTCCAGGCGACGCTGGCACGCATCGGCATGGTTAATGGGCTGGCCCAGACCCTGCTGAAGCTGACCAGCCCCGGGGTACCCGACATCTACCAGGGCTGCGAGTTGTGGAACCTCAGCCTCGTCGATCCCGACAACCGGTCGCCGGTCGACTATGAGGCGCGCCGCACCCTCTTGGACGAGGTGGAAGATGTGGTTGAACGGGGCGCCGTGGCCGGGCTGCTGGAACGATGGACCGATGGCGCCATCAAGCTGGCCGTGACCCGGCAAGCCCTGGCCCTGCGCGCCGATAAGCCGGAAATCTTCGCTGCCGGCGAGTATCTGCCGCTGGAGGCGACCGGCGAGCGCGCCGACCATGTCGTCGCCTATGCGCGGCGCAACGGCGACGACAGCGTAGTGGTTGCGGTGCCGCGGCTGGTGGGCCGGCTGGGCGAAAACCCGGACTGGGGCAACACCGCCATCCCGCTGCCGCGCGGCACCCGATGGCGCGACCGGCTGACCGGGAAGGAGGTCGAAGGGCAAGACGCGGTATCGCTCGCCACGCTGTTCGCCGATCTCCCGATAGCCCTGCTGTCCCGAGACGGCTGACGAGCGGCGCGGCCAATCGAAAGGGGCGCGCGATCACTCGCACGCCCCTTTCCCATTACGGCCGGAACCGATCAGCGGACGGTGCTGCCCGTGCTGGGGGACGAAGGCTGCTGCGTGCCGACCGCACCGTCGGAGCCGCTCCCCATCGAGCCGCTGTTGCCCAAGCTGTTGCCGCCGGTGCCGTTGGTCGTACCGGACGAGCCGGTGCCCGTCATCGAACCGTTACCCGTGGATGACCCGCTGGACCCAGCAGTCCCGCTCTTGCCGTCGACGCCGCCCATGGTGCCGCAGCCGAGCGCATTGGTGGGCGAACAAGGCGGGTTGGTCTGGTTGGAATTTGTGGTGGAACCGGCACTGTTGGCCGCCGGACTGCCAGAAATGGAGTTGCTGTCGGCCGCAATGGCGGGCGCGGCGAGCAGGGCGAGGGCGGTGGCGGCACCGATCATCAGGCTCTTCATTACGTTTCCTTTCGCTGTGCACACCCGTCGCCGCTATGGCGGCGGCAAGGCGGCGTGGTTCTGGGAACTCGGGAGTCGATCTCGGTTGGTCGATCCGCGGGGAAAAGAACCGGCCGGCCCGTTCCCGTCCCCGCTTTCCCAGACATCAACAGCGGAATTGCGGATTGATTGCGCCCCTTCCCGCTCGTCGAAACGAATGGATTGGATCGCGTAAAATCGGAATCGATTTGAAGCGTGAACCCGACCGCCGAACTCCAGTCTGCCAAAGCTCCCACAGTCCATGCCCGGAAACGACGAAGCCCGCCGACGGGCGGGCTTTCGAACGCAGCGACGGCTGTTCAACAGGTCAGGCCGTACGCGCCTTGGGCAGGGCTGCGGCAGTCGCCGCGGAACCGGTGAACAGCTCCAGCGCGGCAGGCTTGAAGGAGGGGCGCAGGCCGCTCAGGATCTCGCTTGCGGTGCCGATGGCCTGGACCAGCGCGTCCGGCATCACCGGTTTGCGCAGCAGACCCATGGCGAAGCTCCGCGCTTCCGCAGCATGGTGATCGAAACCGGTCATCAGCAGCGACGGAACGCCATTCTCCTCCCACAGTCGCCGGGCCAGCACGAGGCCGTTCTCCCCGCCGGCGAGATTGACGTCGACCAGCGCCAGGTCGGGACACTCGCGGGCACCGACCCGCGCGGCCTTGGCGGCATCACGCAGCGGTCCGACCACGGTGTAGCCCGCATTCTCCAGAACGGCCTTCACGGCCGGACCGATCAGCGGATCGTCCTCGACGACAAGCAACTTCAAGACTGCATGCTCCCTTGATGCACGGTGCGGGCTTATAGCCCGCCTGGTCCGGATTCCGAAGCCTCTTGGCTTCGATCGACTGAACCGCCCATGTTTGTCGCAGCTCCGTCCCGTTCAAGAGGTCGAAGGAGCACCCCCTTCCGGCTGTGGCGTCCTACCGAACGTCGGGGAAGGAAACATACACCATTGCAGCCTGTTTTACCCCTACGCGAGAGAGGAAAAGAGCAATGGCTTTCGTTGAACTGACCGACACTTCCGGGGACTTCATTCTGGTGAACCCCCTGTGCGTCGCCTGCCTGCGCGCCGCCACCGACGGTGAAACCGACCTGTATCTGACCGGCCGGGGCGAGCCGCTGCGGATGAAGGGCACACCGGCGGACATCGCCCGTCTCCTGGAAGATGCGGCCCCCACCCCGCCGGATCCAACCTTGTCGCTGCTGGCCTAAGTCGTTGCCGGCCTAAGTCGTTGCCGGCCTAAGTCGTTGCCGGTCGAACAGCAGGCTCAACCGCGGGGGTAGTCGGGCGCCCGCTTCTCGAAGAAGGCGGCGATCCCCTCCGCCGCCTCCGCGCCGTGCAACGCCTCGGCGAAGAAGGCAGCTTCGCGGTCGAGCTGCGCGTCGGGCGCGCCGAACCCGCTTTCGATCAGCCGCTTGGCCCGGCCGATGGCGAGCGTCGGTCCGGCGGCCAGTTGCTCCGCCCAAGCCGTCGCCTCGGCCAGGGCGGCACCGGGGGCGACCAGCCGATTGACGATGGCAAGCTGGGCCAGCCGTTCCGCACCGATCCTGCCGCCTTCGAACATGATCTCCGCCGCCAGTTGCGGCGTAGCCGCGCGGGCGAGGAAGGCTGTCGCCCCACCGTCCGGATTCAGCCCAACCTTCACATAAGCCAACGTGAACGTTGCATCCTCGGCAGCCACGATCAGATCGCAGCCGAGCGCAATGGAAAAGCCTGCACCCGCGGCTGCCCCCTCGACCGCGGCGACCACCGGCTTGGGACAGGCGCGCATGGCGCGGGTCCAGCCATGGAAAAGCTCCAGGTTGGCGCGGGTCACCTCCGGATCGGACTTGGCGTTGTCAAGCAGTGCCCCAAGATTGCCGCCGGAACTGAAGGTACCGCCCGCCCCGGTCAGCACGACGGCGCCGACATCCGGGTCCGCCGCTGCCTGGTTCAGCGCGTCGCGCGCGGTCGCCATCATGTCCGGTCCCAGCGCGTTCCTGGTGGCCGCGTCGTCCATCGTCAGCACCATCACGCGCCCCTGATGCGCGACGGTCAGTCGTCCCGTCATGGTTCGGTTCCTTCCCGGTTCTCGCTGCCCGGCCGGTATTTGAACATGCCTTCCGACGTGGCGATCAAGGCGCCGGTGTCACGGTGGCGGATTTCCGCCGCGACACCGATGATCTTGTGTCCGCCGCCGCGCAGCCGGCCGGTGGCGACCAGCGTACCGGTGCGCGCCTGCCCCAGGAAGCTCGTCGACAGCGACAGCGTCACCACCCGCCGGACCCGTCCGGGAACGGGGCAATATGTTGCCGAGAATCCGGAAACCGTGTCCAGAAGCGTCGCCAACACCCCACCATGGACCACCCCGGCACGGTTCAGGTGGCGGTGGTCGACGCTCAGTTGCAGCTCCGCCTCGCCCTCCTCCCAGCGACTCAGGACATAACCGAGCAACGTTTGGAAGCCCGATGACGGCTCTCCCTTCAACAGATCGTCCATACCCATTCCCATCACGCGGCCGTTTCGTGCACGAAGCGAGGCAAATGAAATCCAATCCTGTTTTGCGAAACAAGTCCACGGAACCGGAGAGCTGCCGCGCGTCTGTTCGGGCTTGCCAGCCGGCACGAAGCGGTTAACCTTTCGCGAAAATCACTGGAGGGTTTGGGATGATCGACCTCTATTTCTGGCCGACGCCGAATGGCCACAAGATCACGATTTTCCTCGAGGAAGCCGGGCTGGACTACCGGTTCGAACCGGTGAACATCTCTGCGGGCGACCAATTCAAGCCGGAATTCCTGGCCTTCTCACCCAACAACCGCATGCCGGCGATCGTCGACCGCGCCCCGGCCGACGGCGGCGAACCGATCACCGTGTTCGAATCCGGCGCCATCCTGGTCTATCTTGCCGAAAAGACCGGAAAATTCCTGCCCGCCGACGTGCGCGGACGCAAGACGGTGCTGGAATGGCTGTTCTGGCAGGTCGGCGGACTGGGACCGATGGCCGGACAGAATCACCACTTCGTCCAGTATGCGCCGGAGCGCATCCCCTATGCCATGGAGCGCTACGTCAAGGAAACCGGGCGCCTCTACGGCGTGATGGACAAGCGGCTGGCCGCCAACGAGTTCCTGGGCGGGGCGGAGCTGTCCATCGCCGACATGGCGAGCTATCCCTGGGTCGTCCCGCATGAGCGCCAGCAGCAGAATTTGGACGATTTCCCCAATCTGAAGCGCTGGTTCGATGCGATCAAGGACCGCCCGGCGGTGGTGCGCGCCTATGAGAAGGGACAGGCGGTGAACCCCAACCGCACGCCCACGGTGAACGAGGAAAGCAAGAAGATCCTGTTCGGCCAGTCGGCCGATACGGTCAAGCGCTGAGCTTTCCTCTACTGCACTCTCTGTGCCGGCCCGGTTCCATCCACCGGGCCGGCGTGTCGGTATTGCGTCGAAATCTTTTCTCGGATCTTTGGCGGCATCCATTTGCGCGGCGCGGATTTTCGGGGCTCTCCGGCGTAGACGGGACCGTTCCTGATATCGGCGTGTTGTTTCCGGTAGAGATTTTCCACCGGAGGCGTCGCGCCGATGAACATCTGGCCCCGCACCGACTCCGACGTCGCCGCCATCGACGTCATCGCCACCGATCCGGTGGCCGGCACGGCTATCGAGATCTCCCTGCAGCCCTTGCCACCGGAAGCGGTGCTGGCGGGGATGTGGACTGAACTGGAATCCCGTTCCGACTCCTCCTTCTTCCTGTCCTGGACCTGGATCGGGCCTTGGCTGGCACTGATGCCGACGGGGGTCGAACCGCAACTCCTGGTCGCCCGGCGGGACGGCGAAACCGTCGGTCTGGCGCTCCTGTGCCCACGGCTGCGCCGACGCTTCGGCCTGCTGCGCAGCCGCCGCTGGATGCTGCACGAAACCGGCGACCGCAGCTATGACCGCCTGTTCATGGAATATAACGGCATTCTTGCCGACCGCCGCTTCGCCGACGAGGTGACCGCCGCCGCCCTGCAGTGGTTGGGCGAACGGCTGTCCGCCAATGACGAGCTGGTTCTGGGCGGGTTGTCCATGACTGCCGAGCGGGCGGTGCGCCGTGTCGCGGCAGAGACCGGCCAGACGCTGCAAATCCGTGTCGCCGATTCGGCGCAATGGGTGGATTTCGCGCTGGTGCGGGCCGGCGGCGGGAACTTTCGCACCGGGCTCGGACGCAACACGCGTGCCGCGGTGAACCGCACCGAACGGCTCTACCGGGCCCGCGGCGGGCTGGACTACCGGGTGGCGGCCACAGTCGAAGAGGCACTGGAGAATTTCGCCGCGCTGGAGGTGCTGCACCAGGCCGGCTGGCAGGCTCGCGGCCAGGCCGGCGCCTTCGCCAACCCGTCCTTCCGCCCCTTCCACGAACGGCTGATCGGAACGGGTGTCCCACGGGGGACGGTGCGGCTGTGCCGGGTGGAGGCCGGCGGCCGCCCCATCGGTTATCTCTACAACTTCGTCCACCGCAACCGGGTTCTGAACTATCAGGGCGGCTTCGCCTTCGAGGACGACAACCGGTTGAAGCCGGGGCTTCTGAGCCATGTCCTGGCCATCGAGGACGCGCAGGCCCGCGGTGAGGACTGCTACGACTTCATGTCGACACCGGCCGGGCATAAGCCGCTGCTCTCCAATGCCGAGCAGCCGATGAATTGGCTGACGCTCGGCCCCGACCGGCTCGGACGCCGGATGGAAGCGCATTGGCGCCGGACCTGCGGGCCGGTGCTCGAAGCGGCCAAGCGATCGCTGCGCGGCTGGACCGCCACCGTCAAAGGATTCTGACGGCCGATATCCGGAGGGCGGGAACACTGGGGAGGACATGGGAGATGAGCACCGGAACGAGACACGGCACTCTGGCCTGCGTGCTGGGCGACATGGATCTGGTGCGCCCGTTGGGGCTTGCCGGTATTCGCTGCGCCGTGGTGGGATCGGCGGGGGCCGCGACCGCCCATTCCCGGTTTACCGATCGGTGGATTCCCTGGGAGGGCGGCCATGACGGGGCGCTGGTCGACCGGCTGCTGCGCTTCGGCGCGGCCCAGCCCGGCAAACCGGTGCTCTATGTCGAGGAAGACGCGCAGTTGCTGATGGTTTCGCGCCATCGGGACCGGCTGGCCGCTGTCTTCCGCTTCGCGCTCGCCGATGCCGATCTGGTGGAGAGCCTGGTCGACAAGGGCCGGTTCCAGCAACTGGCGGAGCGGCTCGACCTGCCGGTACCGCGGACGAGGCGGTTGCGTCCCCTGCCCGGCAGCGAGGCGCCGGACCTCGACCTGCACTATCCCCTCATCGTCAAGCCGCTGACCCGCCGCCCGCCCTGGGACGAGATCGAGGTGCTGGGCAAGGCGATCCGCCTGGACGGGCCGGAGGAGTTGCGGGCACTGTGGCCTCGGCTGATCCCGGTCGGCATCGATCTGCTGGCGCAGGAACTGATCCCGGGTCAGGAGACGCGGATCGAAAGCCATCATGTCTACATCGATACGGACGGCGCGGTGGCGGGCGAGTTCACCGGCCGCAAGATCCGCACCTATCCCCTCGAATACGGCCACAGCACCGCGCTGACCATCACCGACATCGACGGCGAGGGTGCCGACGTCGCCGCCTTGGGGCGCGAGGTCGCAGGGCGCATCGGCCTGCGCGGCGTCGCCAAATTCGACTTCAAGCGCGACCCCGGCGGTCGCCTGCATTTGCTGGAGGTCAATCCGCGCTTCAACCTGTGGCACCATCTGGGGGCCGTCGCCGGGGTGAATCTTCCGGCCATCGTCCATGCCGACCTGACCGGACGCCCCCGCCCCGCCGCTGCAAGGGCACGGCCCGGCGCCTGCTGGTGCCATATCAGCAAGGACCGGCTGGCGGCGCGGGAATCCGGCATGCCGGCGGCACGCTGGCTCGCCTGGGTCGCACGTGCCGAGGCGAAGGCGATCGCGCTGGATGACCCGATGCCCTTCCTCCGGCCGAAGCTGGACCGGCTGCTGTCCCGCTTTCCCCGCGGCGCCCGGCCGGCGCGCCTCGCCAAGCCTTGAGGGCATAACCCATGAGGATCGCCCTGATCTCCGACATCCATGCCAACCTGGAGGCGCTGCAGGCGGCGCTCGACGCCATCGCCGGGCAGGGGGTGGATCGCATCGTCTGCCTGGGCGACATCGTCGGTTACAATACCGATGCCGCCGCCTGCATCGCCCTGTTGCGGCAGGCCGGAGCCGTCTGCATAGCGGGCAACCACGACCGGGCGGTGACCGGCGCCATCGATACCGCCGGCTTCAGCGGTCCGGCGGCGCGCGCCGTCGCCTGGACCCGCAGCCGATTGGACGAGGACAGCCTTGCCTTCCTGTCCGCCCTGCCCCTGACCGCGGCGGTCGACCGCGCGCTGGTGGCCGTGCATGGTGCGCTCCATCCGAATGAGGGACAGGAGCTGGTCCGGCTGGACGATGATGCCAAGCGCGCATTGAGCCTGCGGGCGCTCGGCGCCCACCCATCGGGAGCGCAAGTCTGCGCCTTCGGCCATACCCACCGGGCTGGTCTTTGGGAATGGCTCGACGGGGCAGTGCGTCCGGTACCCCTCGACGGCGGCGCAGTGCTGCGGCCGAACGGCCTCTATCTGCTCAATCCCGGCACGGTGGGAGAGCCGCGCGGTGCCGACAGCCGGGCGAGCTTCGCATGCTTCGACACCGATACCCGGCGGATCGTCCTGCACCGCATCTCATACGCCCGGCGGACGGCGCTGGCCAAGACCCGGCGGGCCGGGCTGGCGCCACGTTTTGCCGCAGTCCCGGCGCAGTGGCGGGTGCGGCTGATCGGAATCCTGACAAATCTTGGGATTTATGAATGGCTAAAGCGTAATCTTCCGCGCCGCGCCCCATCAATATGACATTCCCGTAACGCGGCTTCGCTTCATTAGAGACGCGGAAATGCGCATAATCCGGCGCGGGGGCAATGGTGACGCCGGGCTATGGACAACATCGGTATTGGAAACGACGCTGCCGGCGGATCTCCCGCCCGCCCCCGCGGAACATCGTCATCCCTGATCGCCCTGTTTCTGCTTGGCGTCGTCTTGAGCCTCGCCGCGGGGACCGGTTCTTCGCGCGCCCAGCAAGCCGATGGGCTCGCTGCGGCCGTCGGCCCGGTCCATCTCACCATCCTATACGCCCAGGGTACAACGGACCTGGAGGAAACCAGGGGGCGCGGCGGCATGGCCCGGCTGGCCGAGGTAATCCGGCAGGAACGGGCCACCCATGCGAATGTCCTGGTGCTGCATGGCGGCCAGACCCTGGCGCCGTCGGTGCTCGCCTTCTACGACCAGGGCGCACACATCATCGACCTTCTGAACGGCATGGGCGTCGATGCGATGGCGGCGCTGAACCGCGAATACCACCATGGCGACGACCGGCTGAGTGCCCGCGCCTTCGAAGCCGGCTTTCCCATCGTCACCACCAATGCGGTCGATCGCTCAACCGGCCACACGCCGGACGGGCTGGAGGATGCGGTGGTGCTGAAGGCCGGGCCACTGCGCGTCGGCGTGCTGGCGGCCACTCCGGTGCTGACACGGGAAACCACCCGCGCCCAGCGGACCGAATTCCGCGATCCCGTCGCCGCTCTGACCGCCAAGGCGGCGGAATTGCGGGCAGACGGCGTGGATCTGGTAGTGGCGATGACCGGCTATGCCGGCGACACCCACCGCAGCGTGCTGGCGGCCCGTCCGGCCGACATCGTGCTGTACCAGGATCGGAACCGTCCGTTCGCCGTCGATTATGACGGCCGTTTCCTGTCCGCCGCCGTCGGGCCGCAGGCGGCCTGGGTCCTGGCGCTGGACCTGACGCTGGAGCGGACGGCGGCACCCGACGGCACGGCGCGGCTGACCTGGACGCCGGCCCCGCGCCTGATCGACACCGGCAGCGTGGAGCCAGATGCCGCCACCGAGATCCAGGCGAAGATCTATGCCGCACGGCTCGACACCATGCTGCGGATGGAGGTGGGACGTCTCACCGCGGCGCTGGACACGCGCAAGGAATCGCTGCGCACCGGCGAGAATGCCTTTGCCAATGCCGTGACGGACACGTTGCGTGCGTCGCTGGATGCCGACGTGGCCCTATTCAACGGTGGCGGCGTCCGCGGCGACCGGCAATATCCGGCCGGCGCCCTGCTGACCCGGCGCGACATCTACACCGAATTGCCATACCACGATGTCGGGGTGATGCTGGAGGTCACCGGTCAACAGCTGTGGGATGCGGTGGAAGGCGGCGTGGCGGCAGTGGAGCAGTTGCAGGGGCGTTTTCCCCACCTGTCCAACGCCCGCGCCGAAATCGATCTGACCCGCCTGCCCGGCCAGAGGCTGCGCAGCCTGTCCATCGGCGGAAAGCCGGTCGGCCTAGCCTCCCGATACCGGCTGGCCACCAGCAGCTTCCTGGCATCCGGCGGCGACGGCTATGGCGTTCTGGCCGGCGCCCCACGGCTGGTGGAAGACCGCGACACCGATTTCATCTCCACCCAGATGATCGACCAGATCACACGCAGCGGCGAGTTCGCTCCCCGGCTGGATGGCCGGATGACCGTGAAGCGGTGATGAACAGCATGGCTTCCATGATCGCGCAGAGTTCGCCGCACACGGTCATCTCCGCCGCCCTGCCATGTGCGACGCAGCCGTCCGGCGCGCAGAAGCCGCCGCCCATTCGGCCGCGCCGCTTTGGCATCGCCATGCGCATCACGCTGGGCCTGTCGGTGATGGCACTGCTCGTGGTGCTGATCGGCGGCGTGTCGATGTCGTCCTTCCGCCTGTTCCGGGCCGAGGTGACGGCACTGTCCACCAGCACCCTCCCCGAGGTCATCACCAGCGCGGAGTTGCACGGCTCCCTGCAGAAACTGGTGGCCCAACTGCCGCAACTCGCCGCCGCCGGTTCGACGCCTCAGCGCCGCTCGATCTACGACGGGCTGGTGACGGAGCTGGATTCGATGCAGCTCCTGGTCGCGCGCATGCGCGGGCTGATGAAGGACGGCGAAACCGGCGATGCCGAGCGCGACCGCAATATCCGCCTGCTGGAGCAGACCCGCTCCACCCTGCTGATCCTGGCCGCCACCGTCGCCGACCTGAACGCAGAGATCACCCGCCAGATCGAGTATGGCGATCATCAGGCCGAGGCCGCCCGCGGGTTGAGCCGGCTGGCCGTATCGATGGAAAGCCTGCCCGACACCGGCGCCTGGGCCGCGCGCATCGGCGCGTTGATGGCGCGGGCCGCCGGTGCGATGCAGCTCGACCATCTCAGCCGGCTGAAAGGGGAAGCGCGCGCCGCCGAACGCACACTGGCGGATTTGGCCCGGCTGACCGGCGGCGCGCCGGACCCGACCGGCCAGATGATGTCCACCGTCCAGGAGGAGCTTTTCTCGCTGCTGGTGGCACCGGGCGGACTGTTCGAAAGTGCCATCGACCGGCTGCAGGCGCGCAATCGCGCCCAGGCGCTGACCGGGCAGGCGCGCGTCCTGGTCGAGACGGTTGAACGTTCCACCCGGGCGCTTTACGATTCCATCCGCGACCAGTCGGCGGAACGGACCGGTGCGCTCGCCGAACTGATCGCCGACCGAACGCGCATGGTGATGATGCTAGCAGCCGCCTCCGTCATCCTGGCGGTCGGCGTCCATTTCATCTTCCGCCGCTTCCTGTCCTCGCGGCTGGTGGCGATGAACCGCGCGGTGCTGGCCCGCCTGTCGGGCGACGACCTCCGGAACGAGAAAGATCCGGTCCCGGTCCCGGTCGATGGTGACGACGAGATCACCGACATCGGCGCCTCGATCCGCTATTTCATCGACGAGATCGACCGGCGGCAGCGGGCGCTGGCCGACAACGAGCGGCGGTTCCGCGATCTGGTGGAAGGATCCATCCAGGGAATCGTCATCCATCGCGATTTCCACCCGCTCTACGCGAATGACAGCTTCGCCACGATGCTGGGGCTGACGGTAGCGGACGTGATGGCCCTGCCTTCCCTGCTGATGCTGGTGCCGGTGGAGGAGCGGCAGGAACTGATCGACATTTACGATCGCCTGCTGGATGTCGGACAGGCGTCGCGTCGCCGTCGCATCCGCGCCCGCCGGCCCGATGGCGGCGGTCTGTGGGTGGAACTGACCGGCCGGCGTGTCGACTGGATGGACGGCCCTGCGATCCAGGCGGTGGTCGTCGACGTCACCCGCGAGGTCGAGGCGGAGAATGCCCTGCGCCAGTCGCGCGATGCTGCCGAACGGGCATTGGGCGAACTGAAGGCGACCCAGGCCAGCCTGATCCAGGCGGAGAAGATGGCATCGCTCGGCCAACTCGTCGCCGGGGTGGCGCATGAGGTGAACACACCGATCGGCATCACCATCACGGGTGCCTCGCAGTTGCAGACGCTGATCGAGGAGCTGTCGGACCGTCACGCCGCCAATGCGCTGAAGAAATCGGACTTCCAGCGCTTTCTCAGCGACGGAATGGAGATGGCGACGCTGATTCTGTCCAACAGCACCCGTGCCGCCAACCTAGTGCAGAGCTTCAAGCTGGTTGCCGTCGACCAGTCCAGCGACGAGCGCCGCCCCTTCCTGCTGCGCGACTATATCGACGAACTGCTGCGCAGCCTGCACCCGACCTACAAGGCGCGTCCGGCACTGACCATTGCCGTCGACTGTCCGGTCGAGCTGGAACTGGACGGCTATCCGGGGGCGCTGTCACAGATCCTGACCAACCTGATCATGAACGCCCTGGTCCATGCGCTGGATCCGGAACAACCGGGCCGCATCGCCATCGCGGCCCATGCCGCCGTCGGCGACATGGTGGAACTGTCGGTCTCCGACGACGGCAACGGCATCGCACCGGAGGTTCTGCCGAAGATCTTCGACCCCTTCTTCACCACCCGCCGCGGCAGCGGCGGCAGCGGGTTGGGATTGCACATCGTCTACAATCTGGTGACCGGCCGCCTGCACGGCACCATCGCGGCGGAGAGCCGGCCCGGTGAAGGCACCCGCTTCACCCTGCGCTTCCCCCGGATCACCGCCGCCTGAGGTCTGGCATATGTCAGCGCACCGGCCCCTCGAACCAATGACGGCCCTGGCGGTCCTCCACCTCCACCACCCAGACGTCGGGGTCGTAACGGGTCTGGCGGGCGATGTAGGCGTCCGCGTCCGTTTCCGGCACCGGATCCGCACCGGTGCCGCGCGCCCAGAACAGCCGCTCGCCATCGGCCTCGCGCGTCTGGACCAGCACCGTGAAGGTCCGGTCGAGCCGGTTCAGTTTCAGGATCACCGTGCCGCGGCTCGGGTCGCCCTTGCGGACCACGGTCATGGCCACCCCCTGGGCGTCGGCCGCACGGATATGGGCCGAAACCCAGAGATGCGTCGGAAGACGGTCGTCCATGTCCGGCTGCTGCTCCTGACCAGTTGTCGTTGCGGGAACCGCGATGATCCCTTCAGGCCTCGCCCTGCCCGGTCCGCCGGTGTAGAGAGGAAGCTATGACCACACTCCTGGACGCTCTCAACGCCGCCGTCAACCACCACATGGCCGGCCGCACCGGACCGGCGGCCGACGCGTACCGCGGCATCCTGGCGCTGGAGCCGGCACAACCCAACGCCCTGCATCTGCTGGGGGTGCTGCGCGCACAGGCGGACGATGCAGCCGCGGCCGTTCCGCTGATCGGCCGCGCGCTCCGCGCCCAGCCGGCGGCACCGGCGGCCTGGGGGCATCTTGGCGCCGCCCTGCGAGCCGCGGAACGGCCGGAGAGAGCGGAACCGGTGCTGCGGCGCGCCCTGGCGCTCGACCCGGCGAACGCCGACGCGCTGGATGCGATGGGCGCCACGCTGCACGCGCTGGCAATCTATCCGGCGGCACGGCGCTGGCTGGAACGGGCGGCAAGGCTGCGGCCGAGCCATGCGCAAACCCTGCTCAATCTCGGTACAGTCCTGCGCGACCAGCGCCGCTTCGCCGAGGCGGAGGTGTGCTTCGATGCGGCACTGACCCGGAAACCCGACCTTGCCGACGCCCATCTGGCCCGCGCGGTGGGACGGCTGGTACGCGGCGACCTGCGTGCAGGCTGGGAAGGATTCGAGCATCGCTGGCAGCGCTTCGCCACCCCGCCGTGGGACGGGCGGCCAACGGGCGGCGCCACCATCCTGCTGCACATGGACCAGGGGTATGGCGATGCCATGCAGTTCGTCCGCTATGCACCGCTGGTGGCCCAGGTCGCGGCGAAGGGCGGCGGACGAGTGATCGTCGAGACCCACCCTTTGCTGCTCCGCCTGTTCGCCCACAGCCTGGAGCCGGCGGTGCAGGTGCTGGTGCGCGGTCCGGAACCGCCACCCCACGATATCCACTGTCCGCTGATGAGCCTGCCACGCGCCTTCGCCACCGATCTGATGAGCATCCCCGCCACCATGCCCTACCTTGCCCCCGCACCCGGCGACGTGGCCCGCCGGCGGGACGGGCTGGTTGCATCGGGCTGGACGGAGAAGGCTGGCCTGCGGGTCGGGCTGGTCTGGGCCGGCAACCCGCGCCACCGCAACGACCGCAACCGCTCGATCCCCATCGCCGCCTTGCGCCCGCTCCTGTCGGTGCCGGGGGTGCGCTTCATCGGCTTGCAGACGGGCGATGCCCGTGCTGACCTGGCCCGGCTGCCCGGCGACGGCGTGGAGGACGCGGTGGAGCGGGTGCGCGATTTCGCCGACACCGCCGCTATTCTCACCACCATCGATCTGCTGGTGACGGTCGACACCGCCATCGTCCATCTGGCCGGGGCGATGGGCGTGCCGTCCTGGCTGCTGCTGCCCCATGTCCCGGACTGGCGCTGGCTGCTCGACCGTGCCGACAGCCCCTGGTATCCGTCGCTGCGCCTGTTCCGCCAGCCGCGCCCCGGCGACTGGACGACGACGCTCGGCACCGTCGCGGCCGTCCTCAAGGCCCATGCCGTCAAGCTGGCGCGGTGCTGAAGGTGGACCACCCCGCCGACGGGAGGAACGGCCGGCAACTCCGGCAGGAGCTTTCTGCCCGCCGGCCCCGCCGGCACTAGGCGAAACTTTCCCACCCCCCGGCAAATTCGGGCCATTCCGCGGAAGTCCCTATATTTTTCGCATGGTTTCAATGGCTTGAGCCGGGGGCGAAAGTTGGCACTCCGCTTGCTAGAAAGGGCGCAGAAGACCTTTGCCCTTTCTTTCGGAGACCCTGGCCATGAGCATCTTCGGTTCGATGACAACCGCCGTTCTCGGCCTGAATGCCCAGTCGAAGGCGCTCGGACATATCTCGGACAACATCGCCAACAGCTCGACGATCGGCTACAAGCGCGTCGATTCTGCCTTCGAGACGATGGTCCTCCAGTCCAGCCAGCGCCTCCACGAGCCGGGCGGGGTCACGGCGCAGCCGGTCTTCATGAACAACATCCAGGGCAGCCTGACCCAGGTGCAGAGCCCGACCAACATCGCCATCCAGGGCCAGGGCTTCTTCAGTGTCTCCAAGGTCAACACCCAGGGTTCCAGTACGCTGGTTCAGACCCAGACGGGCACGGTCTCGGCGTCGGCCGCCTACTACACCCGGGCGGGTGATTTCGAACTTGACAAGAGCCGCTATCTGGTCAACAGCGCCGGCTATGCACTGAACGGCTGGGTCGTCGATCCGGTGACGGGCGTCCTGCAGAAGGACAAGGTGGCGCCGATCCAGGTGAATTCCCTGATCGACAAGCCGGTGGCGACCAGCGCGATCGACCTGTCGGCCAACCTTCCGGCCACCCCGAAAGCGGGCGAGAAGGTTCCCGACAGCAGCATCCAGATCTTCGACAGCCAAGGCAACCCGCGCACCGTCAACTTCAAATGGCGGCAGCAGGCGGACAGCAGCTGGCGCATGGTTCTGGACGCTCCGGGGTCGAGCACCAAGCCGGTCGACGGCACCTTCAACGGCAACCCCGCGACCGTCACCTTCGGCCAGAACATCGCCGGCCAGACCGCCGTCGCCCAGGTGAACGTCATCACCATCTCGGGCAACAACACCAACGGCCAGGACAACCTGCGCATCGGCGATACCTACACGGTCAAGGTCGACGGCACCTCCTATAGCCTGAAGGTCACGGCGGCCAACATCGGCTCGATCCGCACCTATTCCGGCCTTGCCAGCGCGCTCGCCAACCAGATCAATTCCGCCTCGCCGGCCGCATCGGTGCTCGCCACATCCTCGGGGCAGACGATCCGGGTGACCGCCCGCGATGCCGGCACCGCCTTCAAGCTCAACACCGAAGTGGCGGGGGGGACGAACACAGTCAACACCATCGTCTCGCAGACATCGACGGCGGCGACCGCCACGGCCGGCGAGATCGACAAGTTCCAGTTCCCGCAGACCCAGGTCGAGATCGGCGACAGCTTCACCATCGACGTCAACGGCACGCCGATCAGCTATACGGTCACCGCGGCGAGCTATCAGAGTTATCCGACGGTGAGCGACGTCGTTTCCCAGCTCGCCGGCAAGATCAACCAGACGCTGGGCTCCAGCGTCACCGCGTCGGCCGCAGGCAACATCCTGTCGATCCAGTCCAACACCGCGAACACCAACGTCACAACCACCGCAACCGCCACCAATTCGGCGACGGGTGCGAACTCGATGAGTTCGCTGCCGTCGGTGGCAAGCGTCGCCGGCGTGCGCCAGAGCCGCACGGTCACGCTGACCGGCACGCCGGGCGACATCGGCACCCAATACACCCTATCGATCAACGGCACGGCGGTGACCTACAGCACCACCGGCGATGAAATGACGATGGAGGACATCACCGCGGCCCTGGCAAACAAGATCAACTCCAACACCTCGCTCCCGGTGACGGCCACCGCCCAGGGCGGCGTCATCACCGTGACGTCCAAGACCGCGGCCAGCCCCGCCTACACCAACACCATGACCGAGGATGCGGCCGGCGTCATCACGCTGGGGGGTGATACAGTCGATGTTGGCGACACCTACTCCGTGACGGTGGGCGGCGTGATCCACTCCCTGGCGCTGACCAACGCCAACTACGACACCTACAATACGCCCGCCAAGGTCATGCAGTATTTCGCGACGCAGATCGGCGGCGGCGCCTCGGCGACGGGTGCGGTGCTGACCACCGGCGTCGCCGGCTCGACCGGCGACGTGACGGATGCGACCGCCCAACAGTTCACCCTGGACCAGAGCGCCGTCGCCGGCCAGACCCCCGCCCATATCGGCCTGACCTTCGGCAAGACGCCGGAAACCGTCGGCACGCTGACCAACATCTCCACCGCGCTGGTCGGCACCGGCACCGCGGTCAGCGCCGCCACCCAAGCGGCCGGGGCCGACGCCACCGTCACCTTCACGGTCGACTACGGCTTCGGGCCGCAACTCGTCACCCTCAATCTCGGCAAGTACCAGAAGCCCGGCGGCCTGACCCAATATGCCGGCGAGGAGATTAACGTCACCCAGCTGGTCCAGAACGGCGCACCGCGCGGACAGTTCAAGGACGTCGTCTTCGGCGACAACGGCAACGTCCTGGTCAACTACGACAACGGACGTTCGAAGGTAGTGGCGAAGGTGCCGATCATCACCTTCAACAACCCGAATGCCCTGCATCGTGAATCGGGCGGCGTCTTCTTGGAGAGCGAGGACGCCGGCAAGCCGAACTTCAACGATCCGGAAACGAATGGCGCCGGCGCGGTGGTCGCCAACAGCGTGGAAAGTTCGAACGTCGACATCGCCGACGAGTTCACCAAGATGATCGTCACCCAGCGGAGCTATTCCGCCAACGCGAAGATCGTCACCACGTCCGACGAAATGCTCCAGGAAGTGCTCGGGTTGAAGCGCTAAACGCGGCCCTGGCCGCCTGACGCTTCATTGACCCGTTATCCGATCTCCTGCTTCCCGATTCCCTGCTTCCAGATCGTTGGCGGGGCGGCCGCCATCCCGGCACCGCCCCGCTCCTCCCGATCCGTGAAAGGTCCCTGCCATGTCCCTCTTCGCAGCCTTGAACAGCGCCACCGCCGGGTTGCGCACCGTCCAGGCCAACGTGAAGCTGGTCTCGGACAACATCGCGCAGGCAAACGATCCGAATCGCACCCGCCACACCGCCCAGCAATCGGTCGACGCCAGCGGTCAGGTCATCAGCACGACCTACCGCCGGGAAGTCGACAAGGCCCTGATGGCGCAGGTGCAGGATCTGACCTCGCGGGACGGCGGATCGCAGGTGACGGCCACCTACATGCAGCAGCTGGGCGACCTGCTGCGCACGACCAACGGCACGCCGCTGCTGAACGACTATTCCGACAAGTTCCAGGCCGCGATCAAGACGCTGGCGACCTCGCCGGAAGACCAGACGGCGCAATACCAGCTGGTCCAGGCGGCCGACAATTTCTCGCGCGAGATCCGCCGCGTCTCGGAAGGCGTCGAACAACTCGACCGCGACATCACGACCGACACGGAAAAGTCGGTTGGCACCGTCAACGACCTGCTGAAGCAGATCAACCAGATCAACAACGACATGGTGTCCCTGCAGGGTCAGGGATCCGCCGCCAACGCTGTCGCCGACAAGCGCGATGGCCTGATCCGCGAACTGAGCACCTATATGGGCGTCCGCACCGTGGAGCGGCCGGACGGCCGGATGGCGATCTTCACCCCGTCGGGTCTGGCGCTGGTCGATGCCCAGCCGGCAAATCTTTCCTATGACGGCGGCAACATCAACCTACAGGTCGGCAATCAAGTCACCTCGATCAACAACCACCTGACCACCGGCAAGCTGGGATCGCTGTTGCAGATGCGCAAGGACGGCTCGACGACCGAGCCGCCGACCGCCGCCAGCGGCGACCCGACGACCGAGGTCATCCGCAAGCTGCGCTCGCAGTTGGACGAGCTCTCCAAGGCCTTCACCGGCGCCACCAAGCCGGGTGAGCCGGCCAGCTTCGCCGACGCCTACGACAATGCCGGCCCGGCCGCCGACGACGAACAGGCCACCCAATTCTTTATTGGCACCGATCGCTTCACCATCGCGATCAATCCCAAGCTGTTGGATAACAAGGTAAAAATCAAACAGACCGCCATTGATGACATGGTCACGGCGATCAACGCTCCTGGCCGCAGCTTCAGCGCCGACGGCTTGAAGATGGCCGACACCACCTATAGCGGGATGGGCAGTGCCATCACCGGCACCTGGATGGCGGCGGCCAAGACGGCCAACGCCACCCGCGATTCCGACCAGGCTTCGGCGCAGCTCCTGACCGAGCGCTACCAGTCGCAGACCGGCGTGAACATCGACGAGGAAATCGCCCAACTGCAACAGCTCCAGACCTCTTACCAGGCTTCGGCACGGGTCATGCAAGTGGCCAATGCAATGTTTGATGCGCTGGAGGCGGTGGTCCGATGAGCTCGATTACGGGAGTCAGCAGCTACTCGAAGTATCTGAGCCTTGTCCGGAACCTGTCCGGAGGCCAGAACGACATCAACCGGCTGTCCGAACAGTTGACCACGGGCAAGAAGTCGATCGACCTCAACGCCTATGGACCGGAAGTGCAGAAGCTCCTGGACCTCCGGGCGGAGATGGCCAAGAAGGACAACTACGTCCAGAGCATCGACACCGCCGCACCACGGATCGCGGCCACGGACAAGGTGCTGACCTCGCTGGAGTCGATCATCTCCAGCTGGACCTCCAGCACTACGATGCCGTTCCAGCCCGGTCCGGCCAGCGTCACCACGCCGACCAATACCAACCCGGACGGGATGAAGGTCACGATCGACTCCGCGAAGTCCAAGCTGACGATTGGTGCCAACTACACCGTGACCGCCGTCCCGTCGCAGCAAGGCTCCAACGGTACTTTCGACGTGACTGTGACCGACGGGCTGGGCGGCAAGACCACGCGCGCCATCAACCTGGGCACCACCCCGCCGAACGACGGCAAGGGCTACAATTTCAACATCTCCGGCGGCCCGGGCGAGGGCGCCATCCTGAATCTCAGCTTCGACAGCCTGAAGGCGTCCGCCAGCAGCAGCTTCTCGGTCACCTTCCCGCAGGCGGATCAGGTGAAGGACCGCGCCGAAGGTGCCATGCGGGATATCCAGGCGCTGATGAACCAGCGCTTCGGCGACCGCTACCTGTTCGCCGGATCGCGCTATGGGACCGAACCGGTCACCGACCTGATGGCGACCAAGCAGACCAGCAAGATCACACTGAACGGCGCCGTGGTGAATGCCGACGATTACTTCGAAGTGTCGGTCAGCGGCCAAACCTTCGGCTACCAGATCCAGGCGGCCGATCCGAAGACGCTGACCTTCGTCGCGCAGACGCTGACCAGCCAGATCAACGCCGCCTCCCCGCCCCTGCCGATGACGGTGTCGACCTCCAACGGCATCATCACGCTGGTCGGCAACGATCCCGGCCAGAAATTCGACCTGTCGGCCCGCGTGGTCAACTCCGCCACGGTGGAGAACAGCGTGGACACGCCGTCGACCACCCAGGCTCCGACGACCGCTTTGCCGCAGATCGACCGCTTCACCCTGAATGGCGCGGCGGTCGACATCGGCGACACCTATGAGTTCACGGTCGCGGTCGGCGATCCCGACGACCCGTTCAACCAGAACTACTACATCAAAAACCCCACCGAGCCGCGCGACCTGCCGCCGTACCAGACCTATACGGTGCGCTATACGGTCAGCGACACCGACTATGCCGGCGGCGTCAACAATGTCGGTCAGGTGGCCGACAAGCTGCGCCAGGAGTTCGCCAAGCTGAATCCGGCTCCGCCGGTCACCATCGACGCGCTCGGCAACGGTCCGGGCATCGGGCTGACCAGCACGGCGAATGCCGACCCCAATCATCCCGGCCGCAGTTCGCTGTTCTCCACCTCCGCGAAAGTGACGAACGGGTCGCTGCAGAACACCATCTCGGTCGGCACGCTGCCGCCGGAGCAGGACAGTCTGATCGACGTCCCCTATGCCGACCCGCCCGACCTGCCCTTCTACGATTCCGAATACCTGACCAAGGGCAAGAACGCCGATGCGTACCGCAAATCGCAGGTGACCATCGACGACAGCCTGAACGTCACCTATGGTGTCAGCTCCGATGACAAGGCCTTCCAGACGTTGGTCAAGGCGATGCAGATGGTGCGGACGGCCGCGGCCAACCCCGGAAAATGGACGGAATACAGCACCCAGGCGCGCGAGATGCTGACACAGGCGTCCGACCAGATGCGCTCGATCCACGCCAAGGTCGCTTCCGACAGCGCGACGTTGGAGACCATCAAGACCAGCCACACCGACAGCGTCGCCACCCTGACCGACCGCATCGCCAAGATCGAGGGGGTCGATCCGACCGAGGTCGCGGCACGGCTGAGCAGCGCGATGAACGTCCAGCAGGCCACCTACACCGTCGCCGGCCAAACGCAAAAGCTGTCACTGCTGAACTATCTGGCATGAGGACGACCACGGCCTGAAACGGCAAAGGGGGCAGCCGGACCGGCCACCCCCTTTGCGCATCAGGACCGCGAAGCCGCCGCTTCGGCAACCATCACTTCGAACGGGCCGACTGGGTGAAGTTATCGTAGGGCAGCTCCGCCACGCGGAACCACAGCTGCACCTCCTCCAGAAACGGCTTCCAGCTGTCATAGACCGACTTGAAGTCCGGATTGGTCTTGGCGATGTCGTCGTACAGCTCGAAGGCGATCTTGTGGGCGGCTTCCATCAGGTCGCGCGGATAGGGGCGCAGCAGAGCGCCCTTGGCGACCAGACGCTTCAGCGCCTTGGCGTTCTCGGCGTCGTAGCGGGCGGTCATCGCGCTGTTGCCCTCGGCGCAGGCAGCGGTCAGAATCGCCTGATAGGCCTTGGGCAGAGCCTCCCACTCCTTGGCGTTGATGTAGAGCGAGACCTGCGGCCCGCCTTCCCACCAGCCCGGATAATAATAGTATTTGGCGACCTGGACGAAGCCGAGCTTCTCGTCGTCATAGGGACCGACGAACTCGACCGCGTCGATGGTGCCCTTTTCCAGCGCCGGATAGATGTCGCTGCCGGCAATCTGGGTCGGGGCGGCGCCCAACTTGGCCATGATCTGTCCGGTGATGCCGGCGATGCGGATCTTCAGGCCGTTGAAGTCGGCCAGCGACTTGATTTCCTTGCGATACCAGCCACCCATCTGGGCGCCGGTGTTGCCGGCCGGGAACTGGACGATGTTGTGCTTGGCGAAGAAGGCCCGCATCACCTCCTGGCCGCCGCCATACTGGTACCAGGCATTCTGCTGGCGGGCGTTGGGGCCGAAGGGGATCGCGGTGTCGAAGGCGAAGGTCGGATCCTTGCCGACATAATAGTAGCCGCAGGTATGGCCGCACTGGACGGTGCCGTTCTGCACCGCGTCCAGAACCTGCAGGCCGGGAACGATCTCACCGGCGGCATGCACGCGGATCTGGAACTTGCCGTCGGTCGCCTCGGCCACGCGCTTGGCGATCAGTTCCGACGTGCCGACAAGGATGTCGGTGCTCTTCGGGAAGCTGGATGCCAGGCGCCACTGGATGGCCGGCTGGGACTGGGCGATGGCCGGGGCCGCGAGGGTCGAAGCGGCAACGGTCGAAACCGCGCCGACGCCGGCCTTGGTGAGGAACGCTCTTCTTTTCACTCCCGCTACTCCACTTGATTGGGTGCGTGACCGACAATCTCCATGACCCGCGATGAATCAGGGAATTTCAGTCGCTTAGCCGAGAGCGTAACAAAGCATCCGTTGAGGCGCCCCGCATCGCATAAATGTGCATGCCTGCCTTTCGAGGGTGCCGAGACACCCTCGAAAGGGGTGCGCAACCGGATGGTTCAAACCGGCAGCCGCAAGCGTCCCAGAAAGACCGACAACGGTGGCATCACCAGCGTCCGGCCGTCGGGCGTCGCTTCCGGCGCCATCGTCCCCGGCGCGCGCGGCACCGTCAGGGCTTCCGGTTGGCCGCGACCGCGCAATCCGAACTCGGCCGGCCGGCCGGCAAGATTGAAGACGGCCAGCAGCCGCTCCTCGCCCGATGCACGCTCGAAGGACAGCAGATCGCCATGCTCCTCCACCGCCGCGACGGTGCCGGTACGCAATGCCGCCAGTTCGCGCCGCAGGGAGAGCGCGGCGCGCCAGACCGACAGCGGGCTGCCGGCGGTGCGTTCCTGCCGGTCGACGGCAAGTCCGGCATGGGCATCGGGGACCGGAAGCCAGGGCTCGCCGCCGCTGAAGCCGGCATTGGCCTCGTCGCCACGCCAGGGCATCGGCGTGCGGCTGCCGTCGCGACCCTGGAAATCCGGCCAATAGGTGATGCCGAAGGGATCGCGCAGTTGATGCTGCTCCAGCACGGCATTGGGCAGGCCCAGCTCCTCCCCCTGGTAGAGGCAGACGGTTCCGGGAAGCGTTGCCGCCAGCATCGCCAGCAGGGCGTTGAATGCCTGCGGATCGGCCCCGCTGGGCAGCCAGCGGCTGGCCGCCCGCTCGACATCGTGGTTCGACAGGCTCCAGCAGATGGAGTCCGGCCGTGGCACCGCCGAAAGGGCCTGGGCGAATCCCTTGGCGCTGAAAGGCTGCTTGGCCAGCGACAGGCTATAGGCGGCATGCAGCCCGTGGGGCGTGCAGTAGGCGGCGATGCGCTGGCCGGCGCCGGGCTGGCTGGACAGTTCGCCCAGCAGCACGCGGCCGGGGTAGCGCTCGACCGTCTCGCGCAGGCGGGCCAGGATGCCGCCGATGGCCGGATGCATCATGTCGTGTACATGCTGCTGCAAGGCGAAGGGCTTCAACGGCGGCTCCGGTTCGCGCCAGACGGCGGCCGGGTTGGAGCGCAGCTGCGGATCGTGGGCGAAGAAATCGACGGCGTCGATGCGGAAGCCGTCGACCCCGCGAGCCATCCAGAATTCCGCCGTCTCGCACAAGGCATCCATCACCGCCGGTGCATGCAGGTTCAGCGCCGGCTGGCTGGACAGGAAATGGTGCAGATAATATTGGCGCCGCCGCGGCTCCCAGGTCCAGGCGGCGCCGCCGAACACCGACAGCCAGTTGTTGGGAGGGGTGCCGTCGGGCTTGGCGTCGGCCCAGACATACCAGTCGGCCTTGTCGTCGCTGCGCGAGCGCCGGCTCTCGACGAACCACGGGTGGGCGTCGGAGGTATGGCCGCAGACGAGATCGACAAGCAGCTTCAGCCCCAGCGCATGCGCGCGCTCAACCACCCGGTCGAATGTGGCGAGGGTGCCCATGCGCGGGTCCACCGCCCGGTGGTCGGCGACATCATAACCGAAATCGGTCCGCGGCGACGGATAGAAGGGGCTGATCCACACACCGTCCACCCCGAGCGAGGCCACATGCTCCAGCCCCTCCAGCACGCCGTCCAGGTCACCCCAGCCGTCGCCGCCATGGTCGCGGAAGCTCAGCGGGTAGATTTGGTAAAGCGCCGCCCCGTTCAGCCAGGACAGGTTCGGACCGGATGATCGAGACAGGTGAAAGGGCTGGGTCAAGGCAGCAGGCTCCGCGCCGGGGTTCGACGGCCCAGCTTCGCCCAGCATGGCTAACGAAAGGTTAGCGGCCTTTGGTGGTCACAGGCACTGCCCTTTCGCCCTGCCCTGACGAACGGACAGGATCTTGCGGCTTGGTGCAGCGGGGCTTGGCCGTCCCGCCGCCCCGGGGCTATACCAGCCCTTCCTTTCCGGGGAGTGGGGATGGCGCGCAACACGGCGATGGCGGACACGGAACGGCGGCTTGGTCGCTACCGGCTGCTCGACCAGATCGAGCGGGACGGCGACGCCCGGCTCTACCGGGCATTGGATGCCGATGGACGGTCCGTGATTCTGTGGACCGTGCCGCTGGCGTGCCTGTGCGCCGCCCCGTCGGTCGAGGGCGACGCCCTGGAGCGGTTCAGGCACATGGCCGCCGCTGCCGCCCGGCTTGTCCACCCGGCGATCCCCGCCGTCCTGGCCTCCGGCGAGCATGCTGGCATCGCCTTCGTCGCCACCGCTCCCGTGGAAGGACCGACGCTTGCCACCCGGCTGAAAACCGGCCCGGTCATCCTGGAAGACAGCGTCGCGACGCTCGACCGGGTGCTCGACGCCCTGGGTGCCGCCCATCGCGCCGGTGTCGTCCATGGCGCCCTGGACACCAAAGCGATCCACCGCAGCGGCGCGGCGGCCATGGTCACCGGGTTCGGGCGGGGTGCACTCACGGCATCCTATGCGAACCCCCGCGACGATCTTGACGCGGCCAGAAGGCTGGCAGAGCGGTTGCTGACGGATCATGCCGACCGGCCGGAGGTGGCGGCGCTTCTGGCTAGAGTACGCGACGACGGCACCGATGCCTTCCCGGATGCCGCTGCCCTGCGCTGCGCGGTGTGTGAACTGGGCAAGGCTTCGGCTGGGCCTCCAGCCGCCCCACCCCGGCATGACCGGCATTGGCCGATGTGGACGATATGGCTCGGCGGTTTGGCGCTGGCCGGTGCAGGTGCCGCGGTGGTCGCCTTGCATTCCCCGGCCCCCTCCCCGCCACTGCCGCAAAGTGAGATGCAGGCGGCGGCCCGTTCAGCACTCTCCTTCCCCGTACCGACAACGCGCCGCCCACCCATCGCCGCGGTGGCACAGGCGTTGCGCTCCGTCAACTGCACGCTGCTGACTGTGGAGGATGTCAATGGGCGCCTGCTGGTTTCCGGCACCGTGGCGGGAGAGCAGGCAGGCGGAGCAGTGCGCGACACCGTTGGTGCCAATGCCGCCGGCTGGGATTACGGCCTGGACCTCGTGACGGCCGATGCCCAATTCTGCGTCCCGTTGGACACCGTCGCGGCAGCCCTGGACGCCAACCGGAGGCTTGAGATGCCGCTGGCGGCGACGGTGACGGAGGGACCGGCGCTCAACGCCGGCGACTCGCTTGCACTGGAAATCCGGGCACCGGCGCGGCCGGTGGTCCTGCAGGTCGATTATTTCACCATCGACGGCAGCGTCGTCCATCTGCTGCCCAACCCTTCCGACCAGGGCACGGCGCTGGCAGCCGGGGCACTGCGCCGCCTGGGCGGCCGGGCGGAGGGAGAGCGCCGCTGGACCGTCGGTCCACCCTATGGCACCGAAATGCTGCTGACCATCGCCACGCCGGAGCCGCTGTTCCCCACCGTCCGCCCGGAGCAGGAGCAGGCTGCCGACTATCTGGCAGCCTTGGCCCGGGTACTGGCAAGCCTGCCGGACGATGCGCCGGCACCGCTCGCCACCGTCCGCTTCATCACCACGGGGCCTTGAACCCGGATCTTGAGCCCAGCCCGTGCGCTCAGGCAGTGCCGGGCTTGGGCGACGACGGGCTCTGGCGGCGCCCTCAGGCGCGGGCAGCGAAGCGGCCGACCACAACGGTGACATTGTCCTGCCCCCCGGCGCCGTTGGCTGTATCGACCAGCACGGCGGCCGCACGGGCGGGGTCCGCCTCCTCGCGCAGGATGCGGGCGATCACGCTGTCCGGCACCATGCCGTTCAGCCCGTCGGAACAGAGCATGAGCACGTCGTCGGGCAGCAGCGAATGCACCGCGACTTCCGGTTCCACGTCCTCAGCGGTGCCGAGTGCGCGGACGATGATGTTCCGCTGCGGCGCCGTCCCCCGCCCGCCATTGTCCAGCCAGATCTGGTACAGGCTGTGGTCGCGGGTCAGGGGCCGCAGTTCCCCGTCGCGCAGGCGGTAGACCCGGCTGTCCCCAGCATGGAAGACCACCAGTTGCGCCGAGCCCGGCACACGCCAGACACCGGCTACCGTCGTGCCCATGCCGCGGCCCTGTGCGAAGCCGCGGGCGACGTTCAGGTCGTGGATCGACCGGTTGGCATTCTGAACGGCGGAACGCGCGACCGAAAGGGCATTGCGCACCGCCGGCTCCGTGCCCATCGGATCGGACTGGGTACGGTCGGCATCGTCGAACTCCACCACCGTCACCGGTTCGGTCGGCGCGTAATCCTCCAGAAAGCCGGAGATCTCCTCGACCGCCTTGCGGCTGGCGATATCGCCGCCGGCGTGGCCCCCCATTCCGTCGCAGACGATCGCAAATTCACCACTGGAGCTGACGTGGAAGTTGTCCTCGTTGCGGGACCGGGTGCGACCGACATCGGTCCGGCCGGCGACGGTCAAGACAAAGGCGGCGTTTTGCATGCAGGCGGCGGCTCCCGTAACGCGAACGTTAACGTCCGTTGATTCCGGGCCGGCGCCATCCGGAACCGAAGCCCATCGCCCCGGACCCCCATCGGTCCGGAATTTCTGGGCACCGGCACCAGGGGGGAAACGAGCGTCGGCCATTCGCCCGATAATGGCGCAGGCACCTGAAAAGATACACCTGAAAAGAAGCAGTGGGGATCGGCAGACCAGACGATTGCCGGAGCCGATATCCTTACACTTGCCGCCGGGCTGACCCATGCCTTCCGACGTGGTAGGATGGCGTGACCGTGCCCTCTGCACGCCCGTCGTTACGAAGGATGGCCCTCCATGGTCGACAGCATCGGCATTGCGCTCGGCGGCCTGACCGCACAGACGCGGCGGCTCGAAGCCTCGGCCTCCAACGTCGCCAATGTGCGTTCCACCGGCACCGTTCCATCCACGGACGCGACCACAGATGGGAAACGGACCGCCTACCAGCCGCTGACGGTCGCGCAGACCAACGCAAACCCCGGCACGCGCGCGACCTTCACGCCGATCACCCCGCCCTATCTGCAGGAATATGCCCCCGACGACAGCGCCGCGAATGCCGACGGGATGGTGGCAGCACCCAACGTCGACCTCGCGACGGAACGCGTCACCCAGATGGCTGCGAACCGTGCCTATGGCGCCAACGTCGCGGTCGTCCGCACCCAGGATGAGATGCTGACATCGCTGCTCGATTCGAAGGTTTAGCCCTTTGTTTGGCGATCGAAGCCTCGCTTCGAATCGATTCCGATCTTACACGACCCGATCTGGAAAGGGGGGGCTTCGAGGCGCAGTCGGACCGTCTGCTCAGACCGTGATGTTCACGTTCTGCCCGCGGGTCGGGGTGACGTTGCCTCCGACGGAGCCGGCAGTCGACTGGACAAGGGCGTCCACCGTCGCCTGCTGCTGCTCGGCATTCCGATTCAGCGCCTTGACACCGAAATCCATCTGACCCTGCGCCTGCTTCAAGGAGATGGCCGCACCGGCTGTTGAAGAGGTGATGTCCATGACTCAGTCCTCAGATCACCATATTCACCCGCGCGGTCGATGCGCCGGCCGAACCATTCACGGTTCCTCCAGAGGGTGCCACGGATGACGCCCTGGCGGAAGCGGCGAATGCGACCGAAGCGGCATGGGTGCCGGTCGACCCGGTGGAATCGACACTCCAATTCCCTTTGCCGGCGGCCGTCGCGGGAAGCGCGCCGCCCGCACGGCCATCCGCCGCAGGGTAGCCGCCGCCATTGCCGTCCACGGTCAACTTCAGAAGAGTGGCGCGCTCGGCCTCCTTCTCCTGCTGCTGGGCGTCCTTGTACTGCTTCAGCGCGGCTTCGGTCGGGATCTGCGAAACGGTCTTCCCGTTGGCCGGGTCGCGGTACAGCATCACCAACCGAGAGGCATCGGTATCGTAGCTGAAGGCGATGGTGGGGAAGCGGTTGACCAGCGGCTCCGATCCTGCCGCTTCGGCTCCTCTATCGGCGGTGCCGCCACGGCTGGTGGCGGGCGGAGTCCTGGCGCCGGCCCCTGTCTCGACGGCATCGCTGCCGCGGGGCGTCATGAAGGAAGACGGCCGCGAGACCGTCGATGTGGCTGCTGCCACGTTCATGACCGGCTTACCCGATTCGGTGGTAATCAGACATTAAATTATCGTAACCCCGCGCGCCCGTAAAGGCTTTCTTTACTCTTATTAGCGTTTGCGTTTCTTGCTTGCCGACGGTAACGGCTTTGCACCATACCGGTGTACCCATGTCGAAATTCGGAAACCGCCGCTGCGCAGGCTTGCGGCGATGGCGTCCCTCGTCCTAAAGCGTTGCTCCATGGTCACGATCCTCGAAGCCCTGACGCTCGCGCTCGACCTGCACCTTGCCGGCCGTTTCGGTGAGGCGCAGGAATTGTATGCCCGTATCCTCGATGCCGAACCGGAACAGCCCGACGCCCTGCATTACCTAGGGGTGCTGGCCGGGCAGATCGGCCGTGGCGAATTCGGCCTGACCCTGATCGACAAGGCGCTGGCCCTGCGACCGGTGGAGGCCGACATCCATGCCAATCGCGCCAACCTGCTTCGCGGTCTCGGCCGGCTGGACGAGGCGGAAGCCGGCTATCGCCATGCGCTCGCCCTGCGCCCCGACTTCGCGGAGGCCTGGACCGACCGCGCGTTCGCCCGACACGGCGGCAGCGATGCCGCCGCCGCCGACATGGCCGCGGATCTTTTGGAACGCGCCCTCAGGATCGAACCGGGGTTGGAACCGGCGCGGGAAAAGCTGGTGAAGCTGTTGCATGGGCGCGGCCGGCTGCGGCTCGAGTCCGGGCAGGTGACGCTGGCACTGACCGACCTGCTCCGTGCCGCGGCTCTCGCCCCTCAGGACGCCGATATCGCCTTCCTGCTGGGCAATATCCTGTTCGCGGCGGGGCTGCGCGCGGATTCGGTGATCGCCTTCCGCAATGCCCTGGCACTGGTTCCGGACTTCCTGTCGGCCGCCCTCAATCTCGGGATCGCGCTGGCGGCCACCAACCGCAACATTGCCGCCCTGGCCCCCCTTCGCCAGGCCGTCCGCATCGACCCCGCCCACCCCGCCGCGCGCGACACGCTGGCCGTCGCCTTGCGCACGCTCGGCCGAACCGACGAAGCGGCGGCGCTGGACGCTCCGCCGGCCCGGAAGCCTTCACCCAAACCGAGCGATCCGCGCCGTCCGCGCCGTCCGCGCCGCGCACCCTAACTGACCGGCCGTTCCGCCAGAACCACCAGCCCGCCCACCGGTTCGCCGCTCTCGAAGCGCAGGCGGTCGTGGTCGCACCGCCTCAACTCCAGCCCCGCCGCGGCCAGGGCGGCGCGCACATAGGCTTCGGCATGGGCATATCGCCCGTGGGTGGCAACACGGTGCGGACGGCCATCGTCCGGGCCGAGTTCCTCCACCGTGAAGGCCAGCCGCCCGCCGGGACGCAACGCGGCATGGGCCGCGGCGAACGCCTCGTCCAGAACGCCGAAATAGCAGAACACGTCAGCCGCCATCACAAGATCGAAGGCACCGGGCCGGGCGGCAAGAAACCCGACCAGTTCCGCGGCATGCAACTCATCATAGAGGCCACGGGCGCGGGCATGCTCCAGCATCCCGTCGGACAGGTCGACGCCGACCAGCCGGCGGGCGCGGGGCCGCAGCGAGGCCGCGCAAAGCCCGGTGCCGCACCCGGCATCGAGCACGTCGAGGATCGCACCAGGCGCCTCGTCCGCCAACAGGCCGGCCAGCAGCGCCGGGGCGCAGTAATCCAACTCCGCCAGCTTGCGGTCGAACTCGTTCGCGAACAGGTCGAAGGTCTGCCGCACATACCCGTCGGGGGCACGGGAGGCGGCCTGCTCGCCCGCGATGGCCGCGCCGATGTGGCAGGCCAGCGGGTTGCCGGGATGGTCCCGCCGCCACAGCCGGGCCAGGGCGGCCGCTTCGCCTTCCGCGCCCTGCTCGTGCAGCAGATAGAGCACGGCACCGAGATTGTCGTGGGCGTCGGCCCAATCCGGCCGCAGGGCGAGCGCCCGGCGATAGGCCTGCGCCGCCGGCCCGAAGCGGTCGAGGTCGCGCAGCAGATTGGCGTGGTTGTTCCACGCCTCCGCATGATCGGGGCGCAGGGCCAGGGACTGGCGGAAAGCGTCGTCCGCCTCCGCGTGCCGTTCGGCCTGACGCAGGACGGAACCGAGATTGTAATGCGCCATACCCTCGTCCAGGCCGTGGGCGACGGCGGCGCGATACGCGGCGGCGGCCTTGTCCAGGCGGCCGAGCGCGCGAAGGACGTTGCCGTGGTTGTTGTGGGTTCCGGCGAGCATCGGGTCGGCAGCCAGCGCACGGGCATAGAGCGGTTCCGCCCCCGCCGCGTCGCCCGCGGCGGCGAGCGCATCGGCCTGCCGGCTGAGCCGCACCGCCGGCGGCAGCGCCGCTCCGCGCATTCCTCCTCGCAAGGACAAGCGTGCCCCGGCCATCGCAAGCACTCCCCAACCCGGGCCGCAGATCCTCGGCGACCGCATCTCCGACATTATCGATGGCATCTTTACCGTGATCCCCCGATGATGGCACTCCCTTTGAGGATGCGGGCAGTCGAAGGACGGGGCGGAAACGTGGCGATGGATACCAACACGCTGGCTCGGGCCGTGGCGCACCATCAGGCCGGACGCCTCGCCGAGGCCGAACGCGGCTACCGCAGGATCCTGGCCGCCGACCCGCGGCATGCCGATGCGCTGCATCTGCTGGGCGTGCTGTCCCTGCAATCGGGCCGCGCGGGCGAGGCGGTGGAGTTGATCGCCAAGGCGCTGGAACGCGCGAAGGGGGTTGCAGATTATTGGGACAATCTGGGCAGCGCGCTGGCTGCCGCCGGCCGGCCGGCCGATGCGGTGCAGGCCCACCGCAACGCCGTCATCCTCGATCCGCAAGGGCCGCAAGGGCCGCAGCGCCGGCACAATCTGGGCAATGCGCTGACGGCCCTCGGCCGCCACGACGAGGCTGGACGCGCCTTCGCCGGCGCGCTGGCGTTGAAGCCGGACTATGCCAAGGCCTGGTACAATCTCGGCAACAGCCACACCGCACGCCACAGCTACGCAGATGCCGCCATGGCACTCGCCCATGCCGTCCGCCTGACGCCGGGCATGGCCGAGGCGCACAACAATCTGGGCGACGCGCTGGCGATGGGCGGACGGCTGGACGAGGCGATCCTGCAGCACCGGCTGGTGACGGAGCTTCGTCCCGAGGACGCCACCGCCCATTACAATCTCGGTGCCGTCCTGCAGCAGAGGGGTGCCTATGAGAGCGCGGAGATCGCCTACCGCCAGGCGGTGAAACGCAACCCGCGCCACAGCGCTGCGCTGAACAATCTCGGCAGCGTGCTGAAGCGGCTGGGCCGGCCCGACCAGGCTGAGCAGTGCCACCGGCAGGCGCTGGACCTCCACCCTGATTTCGTCGAGGCCCGTTACAATCTCGGCAATGCCTTGCAGGCGCAGGGACGCTACGGGGAGGCCGCTGCCTGTTTCGAGGAGGCGCTGGCGCAGCAGCCCGACCTTGCCACCGCCGCTTACAACCTATCCCTTCTGGCGCTACTGCACGGCGATCTGTCGCGTGGCTGGACCGGCTATGAACGGCGTTTCGCCGCCGGAGAGGTGATGCCGAACCGCCGAATCGCGGCGCCGCCATGGGGTGGGGAACTGTTGCGCGGCCGGCGGCTGCTGGTCTGGCGCGAGCAGGGGGTGGGCGACGAGATCCTGTTCGCGTCCTGCTACCCAGACGTCATTGCCTGGGCCGGCGGGCCGGTCATCATCGAATGCGACCGGCGGCTCGTACCGCTGTTCCGCCGTTCGTTCCCCAAGGCCACGGTCAGGGCGGAAAGCTGCACCGGTGACGCTTTCCGCAGGATCCCGCAAGAGACGATCGAGCCGCCGGACTGCGACCTCCAGAGCCCGTCCGGCGGCCTACCCCATTTGTTGCGCGGGGCCCTGTCTGCCTTCGAATCCCAAGAGCCTTGGCTGGTGCCGGACCGGGCGCTGGTGGAACGCTGGCGCCAGCGGCTGTCGGCGCTCGGACCTGGACTGCGCGTCGGCATCGGCTGGCGCAGCCAGCTGATGACCGCCGACCGCAAGGCGGCCTACGTGATGCTGGAGCATTGGGGGGCGGTCTTCGCCGTTCCGGGCGTCGTCTTCATCAATCTCCAATATGGCGATTGCGAGGCCGAATTGCGGGCGGCGGAGGCCCGGTTCGGCGTGACCATCCACCGCTGGGCCGATCTCGACCTGAAGGACGATTTCGACAATGCGGCGGCATTGGCCGCCAACCTGGATCTGGTGATCTCGCCGGCGATGTCGGCGGGCGAACTGGCGGGGGCGCTGGGCGTGCCGGTCTGGCGCTTCGGGATGCGCGACTGGACGCAGCTCGGCACCGCCGTCCGGCCCTGGTTCCCCTCCATGCGCCTGTTCCAGCCCCGATCCGGCGAGGGGCTGGAAACGACGATCCGGACGATCGCCGCCGCCCTGCGCGCGATGTCGCCCCCGACAGCGCCCGTTGCGAAGGCGGCTCCCTGCACGCCGGTGGTGATGGCCCCACCGGATTTCGACGCCCGGCTCAACCAGGCCGTCGCCCTGCATCGCAGCGGAAGGCTGGCCGAAGCGGAGGATTCCTACCGCGCCGTGCTCGCCGCCGATCCCGCACGCTCTGCCCCCGGCCATGCCGACGCGCTCCATCTGCTGGGGCTGCTCATGCATCAGACGGGGCGGAACGCCGACGCGTTGGTTCTGGTCGGCGAGGCGCTACGGCTGGCCCCCGAATTCCCGCAAGCCTGGAACCATCTGGGTCTGATCGAAGAAGCGGAGGGACATCATGCCGAGGCCAGCCGCGCCTTTGCCCGCGCATTGGCGCTGCACCCGGTCTTCCCGCAGGCGCTGACCCATCTCGGCCTGCTGCACCAGACCGGCGGGCGGGTGGCGGAGGCCATGCGCCTGCATCGCCGCTCCATCGCCGTCCAGCCGGAGAATCCGCCGGCCCACACGAACCTCGGTCATGCCTGCGAACTGGAAGGGCGGATCCCCGAGGCTGCCGGCCATTACCGGCGGGCGCTGGCCCAGCAGCCGGACACGCCCGATGCCCACAACAATCTCGCCACCATGGCGATGCTCACCGGTCAGGAGGAGGAGACCAGACGCCATCTTCGCCGTGCCCTGCGGCTCGATCCCGGTTTCGCGCTGGCCGCCTGGAACATCGGGCTGATGGATCTCGCCGACGGCCGCATCGCCGACGGATGGACGGGGTACGCCCGTCGCTTCTCCGCCCGGCAGCTGCAACGCGCGCGTCTCATCGACCGGCCCGCCTGGACCGGCAGAGCGCTGGACGGCCGGCGGCTGCTGGTCTGGTCGGAACAGGGGGTGGGCGACGAGATCTTGTTCGCGTCCTGCTTTGAGTCTCTGCAGGGATTGGACGGGCCGGTGACCGTCGAATGCGACAGGCGGCTGGTCAACCTGTTCGCCCGATCCTTCCCGTGGGCCGTGGTGCGGGCGGAAATGATCGATTCCGCCGGACGCGAAACGGTGGATCCACCCGACTGCGACTTCCAGACGGCGGCCGGCAGCCTGCCCGCCCTGATGCGCGACCGGTTGGACCGGTTCCCGCCGCGCCAAGCCTATCTGCGCCCCGATCCCAGTCGTCTCGCGCTGTGGCGCGAGCGGGTGGCGGCGTTGCCCGGCCTGAAGGTGGGGTTGGCCTGGCGCAGCCAGATCGTCACCGCCCAGCGCGCGGCGGCCTACACCGGGCTGGCCGACTGGCTGCCGCTGCTCGATCTGCCCGGCGTCAGCGTCGTCACGCTGCAATACGGCGACTGCACCGCCGAATTGGCGCGGGTGGAGACGGCGACGCGCCGGCTGCATCGCTGGGACGACCTGAACCTGAAGGACGATTTCGAAGGGGTGTCGGCACTGATCGCCAATCTGGATCTTGTGATCGCCCCTGCGACGGCAGTCGGCGAGTTGGCCGGGGCGCTTGGCGCCCCCGTCTGGCGGCTGGGGACCCGCGACTGGACCCAGTTGGGAGCCGGCGTGCGTCCGTGGTACCCGACCATGCGGCTGATCCAGCCTCCCCCCGGCGAGGGGCTGGCCGCAGCCGCCCGGCAGGCGGTGCGGGTCCTGGCCGGACTGATCCCCGGCTGAGAGCCTGCCCGATGCCTGCGCCGCTCGAGTCCGACACGCTGCTGGCCGCCGCCTTCGATCGCCACCAGACCGGCGGGTTCGACGAAGCTGAGGCGCTGTACCGCCGCATCCTTGCCGCCGATCCCAACCGAACGACGGCATTGCACCGATACGGCCTGCTGGTCGCCCAGCTCGGCAGGCTGGAGGAGGCCGACGGGCTGCTGGCTCGCGCTCTCGCCATGGCGCCGCTGGATGACGAGACGGCGGTCAACCATGCCAAAATCCTGCGCGCCCTGCGGCGTCCGGTCGAGGCAACCCGCCGTTTCCGCCATGCCTTGGCCCTATCCCCGGCGCTGCCCGCGGCACTGGAAGGGCTGGGGCACACAGCGCGGGACCTTGGCGACGCCGCAGCCGCGGCCGACGCCTATGGCCGGGCGGCATGGGTCGGCGGCGGCGGCGCGGTTTGGCAACAGTGGGGGCTCGCCCTCGATGCCACAGGGCGGCCGGAGGGAGCGCTGGAAGCGTTGCGCCGCTCCGCCCGGCTCGATCCGATGCGGACCTCGGTTGCCGCCCGGCTGGCCACGATCCTCCGCCGGCTCGGCCGGCATTCCGAAGCCGCGATTTGGTATCGCCGCACCCTCGTCCTCCAACCAGCCGATTTGGAGGCACGCCTTGCCTTGTCCGTCATCGCCGAGGCTGCCGCGGAAGCGACGCAAGGAACATAACCCCTTGTTTCAAAGGGTCTGACGACCTCCACACGGTATTGCGCGAAGTGATTTCAAGACCCCACCCCTGCGACCCACTGTCATACGATCGAACGGTTGAGGCACTTTTTCGCATGGTTTGACCGCATAAAACGCAAGATTAGGGTTGTTCGGCGCTTCGGATGGGTGAACACTGTTGTCACCGGCCCGTCACATTGAGGCGGTCCCGGACTGATCCTATGGAGAGCGACTCATGCACACTGAAGCTCGCCTTTCGTCTCTGCAAGACAAGCACATGCGCCTTGACCGCGCGATCCTCGACGAGGAAAAGCGCTCCTGGCCGGATGAGAGCGCGGTGAAGCGCCTCAAGCTCGAAAAGCTGCACGTCAAGGAAGAGATCGATCGCCTGACGCGCCACGGCCCGATGAATTAATCCCCCCACTCACCGTATCACCCCCTGGACGGGGATAGAAAGCCGGGTCGAGGCGGATTGCCTCGCCCGGCTTTTTTATTGCGCACGGTCCTGCGGCGAGCACCGCCCCATCAGGCGTGAAAGCTCGCCCGCCACCGCGGGCAGCAGATCGGCCACCCGCTGTCCGGCGCCTGTCCGGAAAAGACGCATCGACGAGAACCAGGGCCGCACCACGGTACCGAGCGCCGTCCAGTCCCCCGTCCGCGCCAGCCGCCAGACCGGAACGCCCAGCGCTCCCGCCAGTTCGCCGGTGGATGTCGCGGGCGCAATCACCAAATCCAGCGCAACCGTCAGAGCGGCGGTTCCATCCAGGTCGTTCCGCAAGTCAAGTTCATCGAACGCGTGCGGTGCCCGCCCGAAAGCCCGGCCGGCTGCCGCAAGTTCGGCGGCACAATCGCCATATTGCAGGTTGACCGGGACGAGGCCGGGCAGCGTCAGAACCGGCCGCCAATCCTCGATCCGCGTATAGTCGGGCATTCGGTCCGGGTCGAGCTGGCCGCTCCGCCAGGCAATTCCGACCCGCAGCCCCTCCCCCAACCCGCCAAGCCGAGCCCGCCAGCGCTCCACCTCCGCCGGATCGGCCCGCAGCGCCGGGACGACCGCTGCAAAAGCCGACAAGGACGGACCGAGATGCCGGGACAGCGATCCGATCGCCGCATGCCGGTCCACATCCGGGACCGGTTCCTCCGGAGAGGCTGGGGCCGGTCGTACCGTCGCCTGGGGAAAGGAGCGTGCGAACAGCGGGACGAAGCGACGGTCGCATTCCACCACCACATGGCCGGCACGGGCGATCAGTTCCGGCAGACGCTGGGCGAACATCAGTTCGTCACCGATGCCTTGCTCAGGCCAGATAAGGAGCCGCAGGCCCGACGGATCCTCCCCGTTCCAGGCCGGCACCCCGGGGCGGCGTGCCGCCGCAGTCAGATCGCGCGTGTCGAAGCGGCGGTCGTAGCCATCCCAGCCCGGCACCAGCCGCCCGGTGGCGAGATCCAGCACGCCGCCGTTGAAGGCTGCGGACGGGTGCCCGGGCTCCGCTGCCAGAGCCCGGACGCACCACAGCCGTGCACCCGCATTATTCCCCATCTCGCGCAGGAGACGTCCCCGGTTCGCCATGCCGTCGGCCAATGCCGGGTCCAGCGCCAACGCCAGCCGGCCGGCCCGTTCCGCTGCATCCAGCCGCCCCATACGCCGCAATGCCGTCGACAGGTTGACCCAACCTGCCACCAACTCCGGTGCCAGTTCCAGCGCCCGGACATGTGCCCGCTCCGCCTCGCTCCAGCGGCCGAGCCGGGCCAGGACCGTACCCAGATTGCCATGCGCCTCCGCAAGGCCCGGAAGCGCCACCATCGCCCGGCTGTGTGCGCGCAGAGCATCCTCTCTCCGCTCCAGGCCATCGAGCGCATTGCCGAGATTCGTCAGTGCAGCCGCGTCGTCGGGCCGGAGCGCCAGCGCGGCCCGGAAGTTCGCCGCCGCCTGTGTTTCCCGGCCGAGCGCCAGACGGACATTGCCCAGGCTGATATGCGCCGTCGCATAATCGGGGGCCGCGGCAACGGCGGCGGCGATGCGCGGCTCGCCTCGCTCCGGCGCGCCGGACTGATGCGCCAACAGACCGGACAAATGGAGCGCCACCGGATCCAGCGGACGAAGGAGCAGCAACCGTTCGTACAAGGCGCTTGCCTCTGCCGTCTTACCGGTGCGGTGGGCTCGCACCGCCCGCTCCAATAGCCGGTCGGGATCGGCCGGAAAGACCGGAGCCGGGTCCGGATCGGCCGTGTCGCTAACCCCGGCGGGCCCGGCGGGGGGACTGGACGGCCGCCCATCCCTCGGCGACGCTGCACTGCGCAAGGCCTTTCCCATTTGGAGAAGCGTGGCCTCCAACCCCTCGCCGGGACTGGGCTGGAACAGGCGCATGGAGGGGAACCAGGGCCGGACGGCGGTGCCGAGCTGCGTCCAGTCGCGCATCCCGAAGCGCCAGACCGGCACGCCCAGCGCCCCCGCCAGTTCGCCCGCCGACATCGCCGGCGAGATCACCAGATCCAGGTTGGCGGCCAATGCCGCCGCATTGTCGAAATTGTCCTTCAGGTCGAGATCGGCCCAGCGGTGGATGGTCACGCCGAACCGCGCCTCCGCCGCCCGCAATTCGGCCTCGCAATCGCCATATTGGAGATTGATGAAGACGACGCCCGGAACGGCGAAGACCGCCCCCCAATGCTCCAGCATCACGTAGGCCGCCTTGCGGTCGGCGGTCATCAGCTGGCTGCGCCAGCCGATGCCGACGCGCAGTCCAGGTCCGAGCGCCGACAGCCGCTGCCGCCAGCGTTCCACCAGCGCAGGGTCCGGCACCAGCCAGGACGGCCGCCCGGGAAAACGCTTCAGATCGGCACGCAATAGCCGCGGCAGGCTGCCGGCCGCGACCTGCACGTCGACATCGCGCGGATCGGCGCTCTCCGACCGCAAGTCGGCATCGGGAAAGGAGCGACTGAACAGCGGAATCAGCCGGCGGTCGCATTCGATCACCAGCCGGCCGGCACGTCGCATCGCCTCCTCATAGCATGAGGCGAACAGAATCTCATCGCCCACCCCCTGCTCACGCCAGACCAGAAGGCGCCGTCCGGCAATGTTCTCGCCCCGCCAGGGCCGCATCGAGAACTTGCGGCGCTGGGATTGGAATTCGGGGGTGCCGAAGCGCCATTCATGCCCGGTCCAGCCGGCCCGCAACGCTCCCTCCTCCAGCAACAGAAGCGAACGGTTGTAATGGCCTTGCGCGTATTTGGGGTCGGCCTCCAGCGCCGCGTCGAAAGCAGCCAACGCCTCCGTGCGGCGGTTCTGCCGTTGCAGCAGGCAGGCGAGGTTTCCGTGTGCCTCCGCGAACGACGGCGCGTGGTCGATGGCCGCGCGATGGCACAGCTCCGCCTCCGCGACCCGGCCCAGCGCCGCCAGCGCGTTGCCGCGGTTGGTCCATGCGGCGGCAAGGTTCGGATCACACCGGGTCGCACGGTCCAGCAGGCGCTCCGCCTCGCCGAAGCGCCCTATCTTGTGCAAGGCGCCGCCGAGATTGCTGAGGGTATCCGCCGCGGCCGGCACCAGGGCGGTCGCGATGCGATGGGCCGCCACCGCATCCTCCGGCCGGTCCATCAGTTCCCCCCAATGGCCGTGCGCCGGTGCCAGGTCCGGCCGCAGGCGCAATGCATGACGGACCGCGGACCATGCCGGCCCGACCCGGCCCAGACTGCGCAGCAGGGCGGTGCGGTTGACCCATTGCCCCGCACCTTCCGGCTGAACCGCCACGCAGTTGCGGGAAATGCGTTCGGCATCGTCGAGCCGGCCCAGACCCTGCAGGGTTTCGCACAAAGCGGCATGGGCGGCGGCGTTGTGGGGATCGGCGGCAGAGGCGCGGACCAACAATTCGACCGCCTCCTCCAGCGCACCGCGCCGCTTGGCCAGAACCCCTGCCAGATGCAACGCGACCGGATGACCGGGCGCGGCGTCGATGACTGTCCGCACCAGCGCGTGCGCCGCATCCGCGTCACCACTGCGGTAGAGAGCGACGGCTTCGGCCGTCCGCCGGTCGGGATCGGCCATGGTCTGCACGGACTCCACTGGGATTTGCCGTTGCAACGCCACCGGCGCCGGGCGTGCCAGCCGCCGCAGTTCCAGCGCCATGGCGGCGAGCACCTGTTCCAGCCCCTCGCCGGGACTGGGCTGGAACAGGCGCATGGAGGGGAACCAGGGCCGGACGGCGGTGCCGAGCTGCGTCCAGTCGCGCATCCCGAAGCGCCAGACCGGCACGCCCAGCGCCCCCGCCAGTTCGCCCGCCGACATCGCCGGCGAGATCGCCAGATCCAGGTTGGCGATCAGCGCAGCCGCTCCGTCGAAATCGTCCTTCAGCTCGAGATCGGCCCAGCGGTGGATGGTCACGCCGAACCGCGCCTCCGCCGCCTCCAGTTCGGCCTCGCAATCGCCATATTGGAGATTCACAAACACGAGCCCCGGCACGGCAAAGACCGCCCCCCAATGCTCCAGCATCACGTAGGAGGCGCGGCGTTCCGTCGTCATCAGCTGGCTGCGCCAGCCGATGCCAACGCGCAGCCCAGGCCCGAGCGCCGCCAGCCGCTGTCCCCAGCGTTCCACCAGCGCCGGGTCCGGCACCAGCCAGGGCGAGGCTGCGCGGAAATCCGGCAGCCTGCCGCGCAACAGCCACGGCAGGTTGCCGGCTGGCACATGGGCATCGACATCGGGCGGCTGAACGAGTTCGCGGCCGTCCTCATCGACGGACTGCGCCCTTACCGTGGCCTGGGGAAAGGAGCGCGCGAACAGCGTGACGAGCCGCCGATCGCATTCCACCACCACATGTCCCGCCAGTGCGATCAGAGAGCGGTAACAGGATGCGAACAGGATCTCGTCGCCCACTCCCTGCTCGCGCCAGACCATCAGGCGCTGGTCGGCCGGATCCTCCCCGTTCCAGGGTGGGGCGCCGATCCGCCGATTGACATAGCCCTTGGCACGGAATCTCCAGCGATAATCGTCCCATCCCCCGGCCAGATCACCGCCGGCCAGCCGCAGCAGGCCACGGTTGAGATGCGCGGTGCCGAGCGCCGGGTTGATCGACAGGGCGAGCGACATCCAGGGCTCGGCCGCGGCGGCGTCCTGGCGGTACTGCCAGATCAGCATGCCAAGATTGCCCGCCGCCTCCGCGTTGCGGCCGTCGATCGTCAACGCCCGGCGATGCGCCGCCTCCGCCTCGGCGATGCGGCCCTGAAGCTGCAGGGCGAGGCCATAGGCGGTCAGTGTCGCCGGCCGGTGCGGATCGATCGCCAAAGCGCGCAGATACAGCTGTTCGGCTCCTGCCGGATCGTCACGGTCCAGCCGCTGGCCGGCCATGTTGGCATAGGCTTCGGCATTGCCGGGATCGGCGGCCACCGATCGGCGATAGAGGTCCACGGCCCGGTCGGTTTGCCGGTTCGCCGCATGAACCCCGGCAAGATTGATCAGCGCCTTGCCATACTCGGGCCGCAGGCGCAGGGCACGACGGTACCAGCGCGCCGGCTGCTCCAGGTCGTAAGCCGGGTCATGCCCTGGGTCGTCGCGGTTTTCCAAGGCGGTGCCGTGGTTGTTGGCGACCATGGCATCGTCGGGGCTGAGCGCCACCGCCCGGCGCAGCACCGGGGCCGCCGCATCAGCCTCGCCAAGGTCGAGCAGGGCCACTCCCAGGTTGTTGCAGGCGCCCTGCAGGGTCGGAGCAATGTCCAGAACCCGGCGGAACTGCGCCACGGCCTCGACCAAGCGGTGCATTCCGAACAATGCGGAGCCCAGACCGAAGCGCAACACCGTGTCATCTGGATATGCTTCCACCGCCGGTGCCAGCACCTCGCGCGCCTCGGCATAGCGCGCGTCCTGGTTCAGCAGGGCCCCCAGCGCGCCCGACACTTCGTCATCGGTCGGCGCGTCCGCCAGCGCTCGTCGCAGGCAGACCTCGGCATCGGGATGGCGCAATCCGCGCAGGCAGAGCGCCAGATGCCTCCATGCCGTCGAATGGGACGGGTCAGCCTGCACCACCGCATAGAAGGCGTTTGCCGCCGGAGCGATCCGTCCCATCTCCCGCTGCAGGACGCCGTAATTGAAACGCGCGTTCAGATTGTCCGGCCCCATGGTCAGCGCACGGGCATAGGCGTCAGCCGCCTCCTGCCGCCGACCCAACCGTTGCAGCACCGTGGCGCGGTTGGCGTGCGCCTCGACATAGCGTTCGTTCTGCCCGATGGCCGTCGCATAGGCTGCAAGTGCCTCGTCCAAACGGTCCAGATCCGCCAGCACATTGCCTAGATTGTTGTAGGCCTGCGGAAATTGCGCCTGCACCGCGAGCGCCGCGCGCAATCCCCGGAGTGCGGCCGCCGGTCGGCCCGTCTGATGGGCGACCATCGCCGACAGGTGCAACGCATCGGCGTGGGCCGGCTCATCCACCAGTAACCGGCGGTACAATGCCAGCGCATCGGCTAGGCGGCCGGCGCGGTGGAGCGGCAGCGCTACGTCAATCAGCCCGGTGGCGGTCACGGCATCCGGTCGCTCGTCGCAGGTTCGCCATCGGTGGATGATGGATTGGCCGGCACGTCATCCGCCGTATCGTCGGACTCCCCGGCCGCCTCTCCACCGGTTCCGCCCTTGAACAGCTTGCGGCACAGCTTCAGCGCCCGATAGTAGTTGCGCCCTTCGACCAGACGGGCGATTTCGTCCAGTGTCTTGGCGGAGTCCGGCCGCGCATCACGCGTTTCATCCAGGATCGAGGCGAAGCGCTGGAGATTCAGCGTCGAATCCTCGGGGAAGATGTAGACGAGCTGGATGACGAAATAGAGCTTCTTCTCGATGCTGTCGATCTGCTCTTCCTTGAGAACCTCGCGACCGCGCAGGAAATTCGCGGTGTTGTAGAGAAAGAACGATCCCGGACGGTCGCCGGCACCGATGACGGCGCCGTTGATGATGACCTTCTCGTTGGGACGAAGTACGAACTTGAGCGGCATGAGTGAGGAACCCGGGGCTTGCGCGCCATCGCCGGCCGGCCTTTGCCGGCCCGGTTCGGCCCAAGAAGGAAACGGGCGGCAGCCTGATGCCGCCGCCCGCCATAAGTGATCCTACCCGAACTCCCTATCCGAACTCCACGCCTTAGAACAGGCGCAGGATCGACTGCTGCGACTGGTTGGCCAGCGAGAGGGCGATGGTGCCGAGCTGCTGACGGGTCTGCAGCATCAACAGGCCTGCGCCTTCCTCGTTCTGATCGGCCAGCGTCAGCTTGCTGGCGCCTTCGGTCAGCACGTCGCTGAACTCCTTGGTGAAGTTCTCGCGGGTCGTGATGATGTTCAGGTTGGTGGACAGAGACTGCGAGGCGGAGCGGATCGTCGCCTTGGCGTTGTCGAGGCCGGCAACCGCCTTGTCGATGTCGGCGCGGTCCGTCCAGTCGTTCTGCGCTTCGTCGAGCTTCAGGCCCTGGCCGCTGGTCGAGAGGTTGACCGCGCTCACGGTGATCGCGTTGGTGTTGGTCTCGTTCAACTGGACCGTGATGTCGTTCGACGAGTTGGCGTCGGAGATCTGCTTGGTGACGATGTTCGCCGAGCAGTTCGCCGAAGCCGCCTGCTTGATGGTCGCCGCGTCGATGTTCAGGTGCACAGTGCCGCTGTCGAAGGCGAAGGCCTGGTCGCCGCCGGCCAGTTTGGCATTGCCCTGTTCGTTGTTGCCATCGCGGGTGACCTGGGCGCCATTGGAGTTGGTGACCTGGATTTGCAGGTCGACCTTCTTCTCGATGCTCGAGATGCCGTTGCCCTGGTTGTTCGCCGCTTCCAGCAACTGCCGGTCGACGGTGAAGGAGACGATCGTGCCCGACGCGAAGCTCTCCGAGATCTTCTTGGTCAGCGCGTTGGTCGTGCTGGAGGTCAGCGTGAAGTCACGGACAACGCCGGCCGTGGTGTTGCCGGTCAGGGTGATGGTGCCGTTGGTCTGGATCGAGGCCGTGGCGACGTCCTTGCCCTGCAGGCGGCCGCCGGTGATGGCGGTGCTGATCGACGCCTGCAGGTTGGTCGCGATGTTCTTGGCGGCGTTCTGGCCGATGGAGACATCGCCCTTGGTCGCAGTGTAGCTGAAGGTCTGGCCTTCCACCGAAATGGAGAAGATGTCGCCTTCCTCGATCGTCCCGCTGATGTTCACCGTCGAGACCTGCGCCGAACCCGATTTGGCAGGCGTGGTCAGGTTGGTGCTGGTCGACTGCGTGTTGTCGAAGTAGGAGATCGTACGGCTTTCCTTGCCGTCCGAGACGATGAAGTCGCGCGAACGGCCGTTGGCCCCGCGAACCTCGATCTGGACGTTGGAGAAGCTGCCCGATGTCGAGGACATCGTGCCCGACAGCTTCAGTCCGGTCAGGCCATGCGCACGCTCCGCCTTGGTGATGTCCTCGGTCTTGCCCTCGACGGATCCGTCACCCTTGATGCGGATCGAATAGGTATCGGCGGACTGGACGTTGGTGACACGGGCGTTGTCGACGCCGACAATGGTATTGGCGGAGGCACGGGACGCGCTGGTGCTGTCCATGCTCAGGCCGTTGCCGTTGATCAGGTTCTTGCCGCTGTAGCCGCTGTCGCCGGCGAGCTTGTCGATCTGCCCGCGCAGCGTGTTGAACTGTGCAGCCAGCGACTTGCGGGTGGCGATCGAGGCGGCGTCGTTACCCAGGGCCGCATAGGCGGCGGTGGTCAGGCCCTTGGCCTGGTCGACCATGGAGTCGATCGAGGTCAGGCCCTTGTCGGCGGCCTGGATCGTGCTGATCGACTGGCCCATCGCGTCCTTCAGCGACGTCAGGTCGCCGGCGCGCTGGTTCAGCCCCTTGGCCGAGAAGAAGGCGGTCGGGCCGTCGAGGGCGGTGTTGATCTTGTTGCCCGTCGACAGGATGTTCTGTTTCTTGTCGATCTGCGCCTGCGTGCTCTGCAGCTGCAGCAGGTTCGTGCGCATCGAAGAGGACAGGGAAACGTTGCCAGCCATGATGGCCACTCCTTTGGAGGATCGATGTCCGGACGCGCGCCTTATTCGGTGCGCGTGAAACCCGGAAGGGGACTAATTCCCCCGCCAAAGGGGTAGGCAAAAAGCGGGCCAGATCAAATTTGCCGGGTTTCCTTGGCAATCCGTGCCGATAGGAAAAATAGAGCCCGGCAATTTTTGCCGGTTGCCCGGCAGAAACTGCCGGTTAGGAGGTAGGGCTTGCCGGGGCGGCAGTTTCTGCCGGGCATTTCCTGCCGGGCAGGACAACCGTCTCGCACAGTGCGAGCGGCCCGACGACGAGCGCTGCGCTGCCCCAGGACCAGCCGACGCCGAAACCGGACAGCAGCAGCCGGCGGGAGGCGGTGTTGAGCGACGGAGCCAGCGCTCCGGCGAGTGCCAGAGGTATGGAGGCAGAACTGGTGTTGCCGACCTCCCGCAGAGCAACGACCGTGCGCCCGGCCGGAGCTCCCAGCTTCTGACCGAGATGGCGGATCATCTGGGCGTTGGCCTGGTGCAGGACCAGGTGATCGACCGACTCCATCGTCCAGCCGGCGGCATCCAGCGCGGCACGCACACTGCCCGGCACCTCCCGCAGGGTGAAGGCGAAGACCTGGGTGCCGTCCATGAACAACCGGGCCGGCCGGCCGGGATGGCGCATCGCTCCGCTCTCTGCCGCGAGATAAGGTGCGCCGGCGCCGTCGCTGCCCAGGTCGAAGGCAATTGGCGCGGCGAACTCATCCTGTTCGAGTGCGACGGCGGCGGCACCGTCGCCGAACAGCGGGGCCACCGCCCGGTCGTCGGGATCGACCAGCCGGGACGTGGTGTCGCCGACCAGCAGAAGCGCCCGTCGGCCCGCTGCCCTGAGCAGCCCTGCGGCGGTCCATAGCCCATAGATGAAACCCGAACAGCCATGGGTGATGTCGAGGACCGCCGCCCCCTTGCGCAGTCCCAGCCGCCGATGCAGCAGCGACGCGGTGCCGGGCAGAACCTGGTCGTGGGTCTGGGTCACCAGCACCAGCAGATCGAGGCTTGCCGGATCCCAGCCCAACCCGTCGAGCAGACGGCGCGCCGCGGCCTCCGCAAGATCGCTGGTGCATTGGCCGGGGGCGACGATCCGCCGCTCCTCGATCCCGGTGGCGGCGGCGACCTTGCGGGCAGCGTCCTCCCCGAAGCGACGGGCGAGGTCATCGACCGTCTCGCGCCCTTCCGGCACGCAGCCGACGATGCCGCGCACGCACACCCCGTCAATCCGGCCTGCGACCATGTCCGCCTCCCCTGTCAAGCACGGCGTCAGCAGGTGATGCCGCCGTCCACCGTGATGGTCTGTCCCGTGACGAAGCCGCCGCCCGTGCCCAGCAGGAAGCGGACCACCGGGACCACGTCCACCGCGGTCCCGAGCCGGCCGAGCGGGGTGCGGCGGACGATCTGGTCACGCTGCCCGGCCGACAGGGTGCCGGACATCTCGGTGTCGAGATAGCCCGGCGCCACCGAGTTGACGGTGATCGCACGCCTTCCGACCTCGCGCGCCAGTGCCCGGGTCAACCCGTCCAGCCCGGCCTTGGAGGCCGAGTAGGCGGCCAGCCCGACATAGCCGCGCTGGCCGATGATGGAGGAGATGTTGACGATCCGCCCCCCCTTCGGGCCGGCGCCCCGCTCCACCAGCTTGGCCCGCAGGAAGGCGCGGGCGGCCTGGAGCGCGCCTGTCAGGTTGGTCTGGATCACCGCTTCGGCGTCGACCTCCGGGAAGGTCGCCAGCACGCCCTCCCGTGCGATGCCGGCATTGTTGACCAGTCCCCACAGCGGCGCATCGCCGCCCCAGGCCACGGCCGCGTCGAAGAAGCCGCGCACCTCCGCCGCCTCGCCGATGCGGCAGGGATGCCAGAACAGGTCGGGACCGGCCAGCCGCTCCAGCGCATCGGACGACGAGCGGCTGCAGGTGGAAACGCGGTAGCCGTCGGCCAGAAGCGCTTCCACCAGGGCAAGGCCGAGCCCGCGGCTGCCGCCGGTGACGATGACGTGACGCTTCGGTCCGGCAACGGTCGCAGCGGCATCTGTCATTGGGGCATCGGGCACCTGGATATCGGGCATCGGGATGTCGGTCATGCGGTTCCCTTCCGGCACTTCTTGCCCGCTGCGCTCAACGGGATGCGGTCGGCGAAGGTCACCGCCCGCGGTCGGGCCGCCGGGACCAGATCGGCGACGGCGGCACGCAGCGCCGCGCGCAGGACCATCTCGTCGGCGCCGGGCGCCAGCACGACAGTGGCGGTCAGCAATTGCCCGGTGATCGGGCTGGGCACGGCGACGACCGCTGCATCGGCCACCCCGTCAACCGCCAGCAGGCGGCGCTCCACCGCCTCCGGCGAGACCTTCACCCCGCCGACATTGGCCAGCCCGTCGAGCCGGCCGGCGAACAGCACGCGATCGCCCCGGCATTCGACGAGATCGCCGGTTGACAGCCAGCCGTCGGGACCGGCAGCAGCCGGAGCGGCACGCGGGCTCCGCACCTCCAGAACGCCGTCGGCGATGCGCAGGGCGACGCCGTCGGCCCCCGTCTCCAGCCAGCCGGCCGGAAAGCCGGCACGACCGTCATTGACCGCGAACAATGCTCCGGCTTCGGTCGAGGCGTAGATATGGCGCAGCCGCGCCCGCGGGAAACGCCGCGCCAACCGGTCGAGCAACGGCTGGTCGGCGGCTTCCCCACCCAGGGTCACCGCGGCCAACGGCAATTCCGCATCGCCCAGCGCCATCAGGAAGGCGCGCCAGAAGCTGGGCGTGCCGCTGACATGGGTGACCGCATGCCGCCGCGCCGCCTGCGCCAGATCGGCAATGCCCGCCCCCTCCGGCCGACCGCCGGCTGCCTTGCCGCCGGGCACCGCAACCAGCAGCGCGCCGGACGCCGCGGCGGTCAGCATCACCTGAAGCCCGGCGAAGGCCCCCGCCTCATAGGTCAGCAGCCAGCGAGCCCCCATCTCCCCCACGCCGCGCAGCCGGCCGCGCAGCCGGTCGAAGCCATGGCGCAGACGCTTCGGCCCGCCGGTGGTGCCGGAGCTTTCGAGCGTCACCGAGAAGCCCTGCCCCGGCTGCCAATCCTGGACATCGCGCGTCCCGCGCGCCAGGAGCAGTCCCTGCCCGGCGGCCTCGGCGGCGGCCAGGGCGGCCAGCACGCGCGACGGCCGGTCTGCCAGAACCACCCCGCCACCCGACAAGTCACCATGCGGCAAGGCCGCCAGTTCGGGCCAGCCGAAGGCCTCCTCCCCCTCGATCAGGCGGAAGGCGGGATGAATCCAGCCGGGGCGTGCGGCCGTCATGCCGGAACGGTGTAGAGCGCCGCCAGTTCACCGACGGTGGTGAACTGGCGGAAGCCGTCGCGGAAAGGATCCTGGCCGGTCCGCTGCTCCAGCACCACCAGCAGCGTGGCGAGGTCGAGGGAGTCGATGGGCAGGTCGCCGCCCAGGAACAGGCTGCCCATGCCAAGGGGCGGCAAAACCTCTCCCTTATCGGCGACGATACGGCCGAGTTCCTCGGCGATCAGGGCGAAGATGCTGTCGGTCATCGGATGGTCAACTCGCTGGAAGGGTGTCGTCGCAACGGTCCAGGAAGGCCCGGATGGCCAAGGTCACCGGGCTGGCGGCCTCGATGTGCGGCAGATGCCCCGCATTGTCGAAAACCAGGAAGGGCGCCCCGGGCGGCAGCCGGTCGGGTGGCGGCAGGGGGATGATGCGGTCGGCACGGCCCCAAAGCACCTGGATCGGCATGGGATAGGCGCCCCAATCCACCGGCGGCCCGCCATCGGTATGGTCGGCGAAGGACAGCTCGATGATCCGCTCCAGCGCCGCCCGGCGCACCGGGTCGCAACCCTGGGCATGCAACACCTCGGCGAAGCGCGAAATCAAGGGCGACGGGCCGGCGAACAGCCTTTCGGCGCAGGCCCGCCCCTCCGCCACGTCTGCCGGTGCCACGGCGCGTCGCAGGAATTCCAGGTCGAAGGGCGTTCCCAGCCCGGCGCTGGCCAACAATGTCAGGCTGGCGACACGGTCCGGCACCAGCCGTGCCAGTTCGCGCCCGACATACCCCCCCATCGAATGGCCGACGAGATGGACCCGCGGCAATTCCAGCGCGTCGAGGAAGCCGACCAGCCAGGGGGCGAAGTCGGTGACCAGACCGCGGCCCACATCGGGGGTGGAGCCGCCATGGCCCGGCAGATCGACGGCGACAGCACGGCGGCGCGCCGACAGGGCCGACAGGTTGAACTGCCAGGTCAGCCGGTCGCCGGCGAAGCCATGGAGCAGCAGCACCGGCACGCCCCCGCCACCGACCGAGAGGTAGGCTGCCTGCGCACCATCCACGGTCGCGACACCGGCACGCAGGCGGCTGCCGTCGGAAACGGGACGCGGCACCGGTCAGGCCGTGACCGGCGCACCCGCCAGGGCCAGCAGGTCGGCCACCGTACGGGCCTTGGCCAGCTTCTCCCCCTCGACCACGACTCCGGTCTTCTCGTCGACCAGCGCGATGAAGCTGATGACCGCCAGCGAATCCCAGGAATCCAGGGATTCCAGGGCCTCATCACCGGTCAGCGTGCCTGGATCCAGTTCGAGCATCTCATCGAGAGCGAGCAGGAAATCCTTACGATCCATTAGCTTTTCTCCTTGTCCGGGGGGTGGCGTCCGGATCGGCGGGTTCGGCTCCCACGGCGAAAACCGGGGGCATGTCAGTGCAGCGTCTTTTGCCGGACCGAACGGTTGATGTCCATCCAATCGGGATGGTCGCGAAGAATTTTGCAACAATCCTGCCAACCGAATCCTGGGTTGGCCGGCAGAAGCGCCTCCAGCAGCCGGCGGACCAGTTCGTAGTCTGCCGGTTCGTCCACGCACCAGCGTTGTTCCGCCAGCCCTTCCAGATCTGCCAGATCGGCCGGCGCATCGGGGGCCAGCGCCGCACCGAGCCGGAAACGGTCCGGGCGATGGTAGATGTAGGGGGTGACATGCTCCCGCTCGGCTGGATCGGCGGCATTGGCCGCGGCCTCCTCCAGCAGCCGACGCGGGAAAATCTCGGCATCCAGACCACGCGGATAGCGTGTGCTGTCGATGGACAGATAGTCCAGCGGCGGATCGTCGCACTGCCCGCCGAGGAAGGTGGCGATCAGCCGGCCGACCAGCACCGGATCGATCAGCGGACAGTCCGCGGTGACACGGACCACCAGTTCGGCCCCCGCCATCGCTGCGGCCCCGGCGAAGCGGCCCAGAACATCCGCCTCGTCGCCGCGGAAGACGGCTATCCCCAGCCCTTCGGCACAGGCGGCAACAGGATCGTCGGCGGTGTTCACCGTGGTCGCCAGCACCACCGCATCCAGGCCGGGCGTCCGCGCCAGCCGGTCCAGATGGTGGGCCAGCAGCGGCCGGCCGGCGGCCGGCATCAGTACCTTGCCCGGCAGGCGGGTAGAGGTCATGCGGGCCTGCGAGATGGCGACGACGCGCGGCCTACCCATGCGGCTCCTCCCGCGGCGCGAGCATCTCCCAGCCCAGCGGTTCGCCGCGGCGGAGCGGCCGGGCGGCGCGGTGGCCGAGCACGTCGGGCAGATGCTTGGGCGCCATGCCGAAGCCCGGACGGATGGAGCGGACATTGGCGGCGGTCAGCGGCTCCCCAGCCGCCACGTCGGCGACGACGTAGAGCGAACGGCGGTAGTCGCGCCCGCCGGCCTCGCTGGGCTTTACCGCGTAATCGACCCGGCCCATGGCGGCTGTGGCGGTACGCACCGCATCGGCCATCGCCTTGAATTCAGCCGGCTCCAGGGAGAAGGCGCTGTCGACGCCGCCATCGGCGCGCGACAGGGTGAAATGCTTTTCGATCACCGCAGTGCCCATCACCGCCGCCGCGACCGGCACGGCGATGCCCTCGCTATGGTCCGACAGCCCGGCGGCGACGCCGAAGGCCTCGGCCAGATGGGGTATGGTGCGAAGGTTGCAGTCCTCCGGCGGCGTCGGATAGCCGCTGACGCAATGCAGCAGAACCAGCGGCACCTCGCCGGCCGCGGCCACAGCCTCCTCGATCTCGCCCAAGGTGGCGAGGCCGGTCGACATGATCAGCGGCTTGCCGGACCGTGCGGCGCGGCGGATCAGCGGCAGATCGATCAGCTCGAAGGAGGCGATCTTGAACGCCGGGGCGTCCAGACCTTCCAGCAGTTCGACGGCGGTCTCGTCGAAAGGAGAGCTGAAGATGGTCAGCCCCAGTTCCCGCGCCCGCCCGAACAGCGGGGCATGCCATTCCCATGGCGTGTGCGCCTCGCGGTAGAGGTCATGCAGGGTGCGCCCGTCCCACAACCCGCCGGCCAGCCGGAAACCGGGACCGTCATGGGCGATGGTGATGGTGTCGGCGGTGTAGGTCTGCAGCTTGACCGCGTCGGCCCCTGCCGCCTTCGCCGCCTCCACCAGCGCAAGCGCGCGGCCCAGGTCGCCATTGTGGTTCCCCGACATCTCGGCGATCAAATAGGGCGGATGGCCCGGCCCGATGGGTCGGCCGGCGATGGTCAAGGGCGGACGGAGGGAGTTGCTGTTCGGCAAGGGGCGGGGTTTCCGGCTGGAACGGGACGACTGCTACAGTCTTCCATCAAAACATGAAGGAACGTTAATTTCAGCGAACGCCTACGGCCCGTTGCGTCCGGCGCGGTGCAGGGACCTTGCCTCCTCGCCATAGGCCAGCAGGCGTTCGACGCAGCGATGGCGGTCGCCAATCTCGGCGAAGCGCGCCCGGGCCGCCGCAGCGGCCGCCTCGCGCGCTTCGGTATCGGTCATGAGCAGGGTAGCCCGCGCCACGAAGGCGGCGCGGTCTGCCACGGAGAAGCCCGGTCCGGACACGCTGGCACCGTCGCCCCAGCCATAGGTGACCACAGGCACTCCCTCCGCCAGGGCAAAGGCCGCACCGCCGCCGCCCCCCTGGCGCGGCGGGTTGAGGAAGACGTGACAGCGGCGGTAGAGAGCCCGGATGTCAAGGACATGGCCAAGGCAGCGCATCCGCCCATGGTTGCGCAAGGGGGCGAGCCTCGCCTGCAATTCCCGCGCCTCGCCGGCAAAGACCAGTCCGGCGCCGGGGCAGCGGTCGAGGATGTCGTCGAACAGCCCCAGCACCTCTCCAGTCACCTCCTCGTCCAACCGGGTGCCGACCACCGCGAACAGCGGGGTGCCGTCGGGAAAACCCGTGTCGGCGCGCACGCCGTCCGACGGCGGCAGGGTGTAGCCGAAGGTGAAGGGACGGAAGCGGCGGGCGAAGGGTGCGCGGTAGAGCGGCGAAATCGCCTGCGTATGGTCGCGTTCCTCGAATCCCAGCACGATGGGGGCCAGCGACAGGGTGATGCCGGAACTCGTGGGCAGCGCCACCACCGGCCGGGCACCCACATCGGCGAACAGGTCGGCCACGATGTTCGAGCCGCCGAAGGAGACGATCAGGTCGGGGTCGTAGCCGTCGATGGCCTCGACGATCAGGCGCAGTTTGTCCTGGCTGAAGGCCGGCCCGGTGAAGGAGGCGACCTTGACCTGCCGGCCGAACATCTTCAGCGCGAAGACGCCCTCCAGGTCGGCGGCGACCTCCGCGATCATCGGCGGGATGAAGACATTCTCCACCCGGGTCGGCAATGCGTTGCAGTTGATGATGGCGACGTCCAGCCCGAATTCGTCCTGCATGCGGGCTGCGAAATCGAAACAGTCGCGGGTCGGCTGATGCCCCTGGTTGGTGAACTGGTTGGTCACCACGGCGACGCGGCGGATAGGCCCGTCGCGCAGCGTGGTCCGCGGCGGCGTCAGTCCCCAGCGCCGCGCCACCGACCGGACCATCGAAGTATAGTAGCGGAACAGGTCGCAGGGCACGAAGCTCGCCAGCTTGTCGCCGGTCGCGACGCCCAGGAACAGCTGCCGCGACAGGCACCAGTGGGTGTAGTGCAGCACGGCCGGATCGGCGCTGTCCGCCCCCAGCATCAGATAATGCAGGATCCGTTCGTAATGGTAGAGGTCGCCGGTCAGCAGGAACAGGACCGAACGCAGACGCACCGTGTCGTTCGCAGGCGCCTCGCGCTCCAGCAGGTCGGCCAGCCCCAGCCGGGAGTCCTGGTCCAGGCTGCGGCGCAACCCGTCGCACAGCATCGAGAAGCGGTTGATCTTCCCGGCATCGAACTGCCGGTCGGTCAGGAAGACCATCAGGGCGGCTGCCGCCTCGGTCATGCGGTCGGACGGGACCGGTTCCGGCATTCTGGACCTCTTCCGCTTCGGGCACCCCCTCCGGGTGTACTGCCACCGGCGATGACGATGCAAGCCGGCATTCGGCGGCAAACGCCTTGCGATGCAACTGAAGACATTGCGTGCGCTTGCCGAATGCGACACACTCGCAAAAACCACATTTACAGAAGGGATGTTTCCATGGCTGGTTTCGACAGCGCCGCCGGTCCTGCCGGTGTGGTGACCGGATTGATCGGCAAGGCGGCGGCAGAGCTGGACGCGATGTCCGACGCGGCGGGAGAAATCGCGCCGGAGGTCGGCGACCTCACCGGCGTCCTGGTGGAGGCGCAACGCATCGCCGACCGCGCCGCATTGGACCTGCGCCGGCTGCTCCAGAAAATCGACCGCGTAAAGGCATAGCAGGGTGAAGGCTTAAAGCTTCAGCCCAGCGACGCCGTCCAGGATCGCCCCTTCCGTCAATGCGCGGCGTTCCACCTTGGCACCGAACAGCTTGGCGCCGGTAAGGTCGGTCCTGGTCAGGTCGCAGCCGCGGAGGTTGGCGAAGGACAGGTCGGCATTGCCGAGATTGACGGCGCGCAGGCTGGCACCGCTGAGATCGGCATAGCGCAGCTTCGCGCCGGACAGGTCGGCCGGACGCGACCGCTGCTCGTCGAACACCAGCGGCCGCAGATTGACATTGCGCAGGTTGGCGTTGTTCAGCTTCGCATGCCTGAGGCCGATGCCGCGCAGATCGCCGTCGTTCAGCGTCGCTCCGCGCAGGTCGGCGTTGTCCAGCACCGCGGCCTGCAACTGCACCCCGGTCAGGTCGAGGCCATACAGCGTCGCCCCCGCCGCCCGCAGCATCGTCAGACAGACATGGGCGAGCGACGGCGCATGACGCAGGTCGAAGCCCGACAGGTCGAGCATCGTGCCCTGGGCTCCGCTGGATCCGACCCAGGCCATATGGTCGGCCAGCAGATCGTCGAGCGATCGCCCCAATTCCGCCACCACCCGGCCGACCGGCTTGTCGGTCAGCGCCTCTTCCACGTCGGCGTCGGTCAGGTCGGTCAGCATCATGGTGGCACCGGTCAGCACCGCGCCACGCAGGCAGGCACCGCGCATGTCGGCACCCGACAGGTCGGCACCCTCCAGGTTGGAACCGGTGAAGTTGGCGCCGCGCATGGTCGCCCGCACCAGCTTGCAGCCGCGCATCACCGCGTCGGAGAAGTCGGTGTGGATCGCCATGACCCCCGACATGCGGGCATTGGTCAGGTTGGCGCCCGACAGGTCGGCGCCGTCGGCCTCGGCCGGATTGGCGTCGATCTGCACCATGCGCAGATGGCCGGATCGGTCTTTTTCCGCCAGCGAGCCGTCGCGGAGATCCGCTTCGAACAGGTTGGCACCGACCAGGATGGCGCCGCGCAGGCAGGCGCCGCGCAGATCGGCCTTGATCAGGCTGGCGCCATCGAAATTAGCCTGCCGAAGATCGGCCACGAAAAAGGACGCGCAATCCAGCCGCGCGCCGGCAAGATTGGCGCCGCGCAGGCTGCAGCCGACGAAATCGGCATGAGCCAGATCGCGGCCGGCCAAATCCAGCCCCGAAAGGTCACAGAAGGACAGGTTTGCGCGCGCGCCGCCCACACGCGCGTTGCGGAACATCTCGTGCCGCCGGACCGCCTGATCGAGCTGCCCCTGGTCTAGACGTTTGAGCGTGCGATTCTGCACCATCGGACCGATGAACTCCCTTTCCGACGGCAGTGTGGCGTCGCCACGCTTCAAAAACGGTTAACTCAAGTAGTCTGCTGGTTCTCCAAAATCTTTTCACTATCGGTTGCAGCGCGTGCGCCCGGCTGTTCAGCCAGGGTCATGGCGATGGCGTCGCGCAGATCGTCGGGCGTCACCGGCTTGTGCAGCAGGCGGCAGCCTGTGGCCACCGCATCGCGGATGCGCTCCGGCGCGGTATCGCCGGTCAGGATCAGGCCGGCCACGGCACGGCCCAGCCGTTCACCCACCTTCGCCACGGTCTGGACGCCGGTCAGCCCACCCGGCAGGCGGAAATCGCTCACGACCATGTCGGGAACCAGAACCTCCCGGGTGATCGAGGCCGGCTCGGCGGCCTCGACCACCCGGACGGCACCGCCGACCAACGCCAGCGCGGCCTCGCCGTCGGCGGCCTCGATCACGCGATGGCCCCAACTTTCCAGCAGCAGGCGCATGGCGTCGCGCTGGACCGGATCGTCCTCCACCACCAGGATCAGCCGGCCGCCGGTCGCGACGCAGGCGGCTGCCGGCACCGGCGGCGGGGCAGGCGGGCGCTCGGTTTCCACCGTCGGCACGGTGACGGCGAAGACCGACCCCCGGTCCTGATGCGACCGCACCTCCACCGCATGGCCGAGCAGGGCAGCCTTGCGCCGCACCTTGGCAAGGCCAAGACCAAGTCCCTGGCGGCGGTCCCGCTCCGGATTGCCGAGTTGGACGAAGTCCTCGAAGATGTTGTCGAGCTGTTCGGCCGGAATGCCGCTCCCGGTGTCCCAGATCTCGATGCGCAGCGAATGCCCCCGGCGGCGGCAGCCGATGGTGACGCGGCCGGCATCGGTGAAACGGATGGCGTTGCGCACCAGATCGCCAAGCATGCGGGTCAGCAACGCCCGATCGGTCCGGACCACCATCCGGCTGGGCATGGCGCGCAACTGCAAGCCCTTTTCCGCTGCCAGCCCACGGAATTCCGCCAGGAGATCATCGAATATGACCGGTACCGGCACATCGGCCAATTGCGGGCGGACCACACCCGCATCCAGCGTCGCCACTTCCAGCAGGGCGTGCAGAAGCTTCTCTCCGGCATCGAGCGCCTCGCCCATCTTCTCGGCGATGGCGCGGTCGCGCGTGTCGGCCAGACGTTCCGTCAGGATGTGATGGAACAGTCGTAACGCCTGGAAAGGCTGCCGCAAATCATGGTTTGCGGCAGACAGGAAGCGGCCCTTCACCTGATTGGCCCTCTCCTTCTCCGCCAGCGCACGGCTCAGCTCCAGGTTGGCGGCGCTGAGCGCGGCGGTCCGTTCCTCCACCCGCTGCTCCAACCGGGCGTTCGCCTGTTCGAGCTGTCCGTTCGCCTCGGCCAGCCGGCGGCGTGCCGAAGCCTCCCGGCGCAGGCCGGCCACCCCCAACAGGGACAGCCCGACAAGGGCCGCAACACCGGCCGCCATCACCGCAAGCCCACGCTCCAGCCTGACATGCCAGGGGTCGAGGACCACCGCCCGCGGGATCGACACCACCGACAGGACGGGCATGCGCAGCATGCGGCTCAGCCCCAGCATGGACGGCCGACCGTCAACCGTCCATTCTGCCTCCAGCCGCTCAGCCCCCGGTGCCAATGGCGGCAGCATGCCGAGCGCAGCGGCACCGAACCCGACCAGCTGCATACCGTCGGGGCGGAACAGCCCAACCGACCGCTGCATCCCGTCGCCGAGGGCGTTCAGCGCCGGCATCAGCGATGACACCGGCACCGCGACCAGAATGACGCCATCGAATACGCCGGCCATGTCGTGGATGCGGCGGGCGAGAAGGATCGAGGGTTGGCCTGCCATATGGCCGAAGGCTGCCTGGATCGCACGCTCCTCCTCTGGTGGTAGGACGTGGGCAAGCGTCATCGGCCCGCCTCCGTCCGGCCCCTCGACCGCGACGGCGGCGCCGAACCGCAGCATCCCATTCGCATCGAGCACGGTCATGCGGCCGAACCGTTCCACAGCCATCGCTTCCATCAGGCTGCGCTCCGCCCATGCCCCCAGGCCGCGGCCATCCATACGGTCGGCGACCTGTTGCAGGAGGGTGACGCCGGGCTCCAACACGCTGCTGGCATGGCCGTCGAGCAGGGTCACCGCCTGCCGCACAGTCTCTTCGGAGCGTTCGAGCGTGTCGCGATAATCGAGGATGGTGACCGCCACCCAGGAGACGCTGCCCAGCAGAGCCAACGCCGCGCACAGAACGGTGAGCGGCACCCGGGAGGAGGCGGTCGCCGTGCGAAGCAGTGTGGAAGCGTGCCGGTGAAGCGAAGCAGCATGAAAAAGCGAAGACATCGGCCCTGATCAGGTCGGCGTTGAACGAACCGGCTGCCCAGGACGGCCGGAGTCCGTCGAGAACGGCGGCAACGGAAGTCTGATGGGCATCAGGATGGCATCCTTGGCGATGAACCGGGATCGGATTGCAGCAGTTCGTCCAGCCGGAACCGAACGAATGCATCTGCCACAGCATCCCCCTATCCGAGTGCCCCCGCCAGAAGACAATGCAGCTCCATCCATTTGGTGAAAGCTTCCGGTAGAAAAGATTAGCTCGTTTTACGATTTGCACAATAGCACAGCAAGAGGAACCGCGCGATCAACCTTGGCGACTATGACTATACTCATACATTGCCCACCCGTTTGATCAGTATGGCGAGAGGAGATTCGCTATCCTTTTGGCGCAATAATTGATCAATGCACATTTTATGAAATTTCCATTCCGACGGAATGGCGCCCTGGGCATCTCAAGGCAGGATGCGCAAATGGTCCTGCGAAATCAGAATGATGATGAGCATCTTAGCCGTCGGGTTGGGCGCGTACCCTTCCCGAACGGCTCCTGCCGTTGAATGATAAAAGCATCGGCAATCGCGATGTCACGCTTCGGACATGGCAAGGCGACCGCTCGCGCGGAATGCGCGGCGGCACTTGATTGGTCGGGGAGAACGGCCGCCGGTCGGGTCGACCGCTCAATGCGGCGGGGCCGAGGTCGCCGTCTCGCCACGCACGATCAGAATCAGGCCATCATCGACGGCCTCCAATTCCTTCCCCGCATCGCGGGGAATCGGAACCTTCTGGCGACGGCAGAACAGCAGCAGCAGCGCGAGCGTCTTGCTGGGCGTGAACACGACCTCGCGAGACCTGGACGCGCCGCTCTGCTGGATTTGCACGGACAGGCAGCCATCGGGCTTGGGCGACACCGCGGTGACGACCCCCAGCGGCAAGTCCGTCTGGTTTGCGGCCTTCTGATACCAGGCAATGGCTTTTTTCAGGGCGGAATTGGTGAAGAACAGCTCACGGGTCTCGACGATCATTCCATCCCTGGCAAATACTCAGGCCCGGCTGCCCTCCAGTCCCGGGTTCAGCCGGAACGTGATCGCGCGCCCCAATTTGGATTCCCGCAGCAGGATCTGCTTGGTTTCCAGCAGCTTGATGGCCCGGTTCACATTGGGCCGCTGCATGCCCAGCGCATCAGCCAGTTCGGACTGCAGCACCGGAACGGAGCGATCGAAATGGAGCCTCCGGCTCAGATAGGTGAACACACGAAGCGCCTCCAGAGTGATCTCGCGGTCGGTCGAGACGGCTCTGGAGATGACGTCATGATGATGCAGCATCGTGGCCTCGGTACGCAAGGTTGTAAGGTGGCTGGTACGATAATCGGAGTGGGCCGGGCCATTCGCGGCAGTCCCCTCCCCCGCTCCGGGTTGAGGACGGAGAACGGCAGGGTTGGCGGAAGGGTTGGCGGAAGGGTTGGCGGCAAGGCCCGGATGCGGCACGCGGAGTCCGGCAGCCGCCTGCGAGGGATTTTGCGAGCCTATGGACACGTCCGCCATTTTCCCCTCCATTTCGTAGGCCGATTGGGCCGGCAATTTCAGATGGGGTGACCGTACCGCACGATTATTGTCCGAGTATGTCGTCTCGATTTCGCCGCTGACATAATTGGTGTCTCCGGAAGCAATCATGAAATCGGACTGAAACCGCCTGCTGCCCACCCGATACCACTGTGACGGCCGGACGGTTGCGGCGAACGGTCGCGGGAACCTGCGGATTGCGCCGGCGTTTCAAGCCGGATGCGCCCGCCTCCTGGAGCTCACGCCATGCATCGACTGATCCTGCTGCGCCACGGCCAAAGCCGTTGGAATGCGGAAGACCGCTTCACCGGATGGACCGATGTCGGCCTGACCGACCGCGGCATCGCCGAAGCCCGCGAGGCGGCCGGTCTGCTGAAGGATGCCGGTATCGACGTCGACGTTGCGTTCACCTCGGTGCTGAGCCGCGCCATCGAGACGTTGCACCTCGTCCTGCGCGACATGGACCGGCTGTGGCTGCCGGTGCACAAGCATTGGCGGCTGAACGAGCGCCATTACGGTGCGCTGCAGGGCCTGAACAAGGCGGAAACGGCGGAGCGGCACGGCGCCGAGCAGGTGTTCCAATGGCGGCGCAGCTGGAACGTGCCGCCGCCACCCATCGAACCGGACGAGCCGCGGTCGGCCGTCTCCGACCGGCGTTACGCCGGCATCGCCAAAGCGAACCTGCCTCGCGGCGAAAGCCTGAAGGACACCACCGACCGCGTCATCCCCTTCTGGACCGAGGCGATCAGCCCGGCCCTGCGGCTGGGCGCGAGGGTGCTGGTGTCGGCGCACGGCAACAGCCTGCGGGGGCTGGTCAAGCATCTGGACGGCGTTGCCGACCAGGACATTCCGCTGTTCGAGATTCCGACCGGACGGCCGCTCGTCTACGAGCTGGGCGCAGACCTGACACCGCTGCGCCGCTATTTCCTTGGCGACGGCGGCACGGTGGAGGAAATCACCTGGCCGGACCGGGAGGGCAGCGCGGCGGCATGACGCCCGCCGCCGGTGCCCTGTCCGAAGCGGCCGCCTACGGCCTCCGCCCCCGAGCCCGGTTCGGGGGACCGGCTTTCTGGCCATCCTTGCCCACCGGATGGTGGAACTGGTGGGGATTGCCGGCGGTCTTGCCGTTCGCATCGGCAGTGCCGTTCCCATGGGCGGGAGCGAGGGCGCTGCCTCCGGCCCGGTCCGGCGGGCCGCGGCGGCCATCGCGGTGGCCGTCGCGGCGGTGCTCTACACGGTTGCCATAGCAACTGTCGCAGACGCGGAAACGGTGGTTGGCCTTCAGCCGGGCGCCGCAGACCGGGCAGGCCCGGGCCAGCGAGCGTTCGGCAAGCGTGCGCTCGATGAAGGCGTTCAGGTGCGCGCGGCGCTCCTGGCACAAATCCATCTCGGGATAGGCATCGGGAAAGCGGTAGGCCAGCCAGGCGTAGGCGGTCAACTCCTTCACCGCGCGCTCGGCCTTCTCCAGCTCGACGTCGGTCCCGACATGGTGGCGGAACCGCTCCGCCGCGTCGGGAGCGGCGTTGGGAATGCCCCTGCCCTGGTTGGTCGCCCAGCCGCCCAGCAGGCGCAGGTTGTTCTGGTCGCGGGTGTCGATCGGGCAGCGGGCCAGCATGTCGCGTTCGGCAAGCGGCAGCCTGGCGCGGTCGACCGCGGTGGCCGCCTGGATCCGCTGCTCCAGGTCGGTCATGCGAAAGGTCTGGTTGGCGCGCAGCAACTCCTGCCCCGCCGTGCGCAGGACCTTGGCGAGGCTGTCGGTCTCCAGCTCCCGCGCGATCGCCTCGACATGGCTGAGGTTGGGCGAAATCCACGAGCGCGGGTCTTCCGGCGGCACCGGCGGCGAGGTCAGCGCCCGGCGCACCGGGTTGATGCTCTCGCCCTCCAGCACGGCGACGCGGCCTTCCTCATGCATGCCGAAACGACCGGCCCGACCGCCGATCTGGCGGATCTCCGACGGGGTCAGCTCGCGTTCCTCACGCCCGTCATATTTGCGGGTGGTGGACAGCACGACGCGGGCGACCGGCAGGTTCAGCCCCATGCCGATGGCGTCGGTCGCCACGAGAACGTCGGCGGTTCCCTCGCGGAAGCGACGGGCCTCGGCCCGGCGGACCTCCGGCGACAGGGCGCCGTAGATCACCGCGACATTGTGGTTGCGCCCCAGAAGATCATGGCGCAGCGCCATCACGTCCTTGCGCGAGAAGGCGATCAGCGCGTCGCCGGACTTCACCTCCGACAGCTTCACCCGCTCTTCCTGCACGCGCAGCGGCGACTTGCGGGTGAATTCGACGATTTCCAGCTCCTCGCCCAGGGCATCGGCCAGACGCTTGACGTAGGGGATGGCGTCGGCCGAGCCGGTCATCAGGATCTCGGGCGCCGCCACGCCGGCCACCGCCTGGGTCCAAGCCCAGCCGCGGTCGTGATCGCCGATCATCTGGATCTCGTCGATGACGCAGGCACCCCACACCTTGACGGTGTTCACCATCTCGATGGTGGAGGAGGTGAAGGCCGCCCCCGGACGCACGTCGCGTTCCTCGCCGGTGACAAGGCTGCAGGGCCGGCCGCGCGTCTCCAGCGCCTCCTGCCCTTCCAGCGCCAGCAGGCGCAGGGGCGCCAGGTAGCAGCCGCTCTCCGTCTCCGCCAACCGGTCCATGGCGGCATGGGTCTTGCCGGAGTTGGTCGGGCCGACGAACAGCCGCAGCTTGCGGATCATCGCGCGGGCGGTGGCGAAGCTGTCCAGATAGACGCCCATGCCGGACGCGTTCTCCAGCCGCTCGCGCCGCACCTTCAGGCCGGAGCGGGCCGCGGCGGTGGAGAAGGATTCCTCCAGCGCGTCCAGCAGGGTCTGCAGGCGCGGAATGCGCCCACCGAAGCCGACGACGCGGCCCAGCTCGTCTGCGAAGCCCTTCGGCCGCCAGGACTCGCCGAAGCCGGCCGCCCGCTGCTCCATCGAGACGAACCAGGCGTCGATACGCGCCTTCGCCTTCTCGATGGCGGGGGACGACAGGCAGGCGCCCTTCACCCGTTTTCCGAGCGCCCGTGCCTGCGGCCGGCCGAACCCCTCCTCGATGGTCAGCAGGCCCCACAGGTCGGCCTCGATGTCCGGCAGCGGGCCGATCGCCACCTTGAAACGCAGCTTCAGCTTACGGTCGGTGCCGGGGATCGCGACGACATGGGTGGCCGCCACCGACCAGCGCGCCGGGGTGCTATCGGAATCCACGTCGATGCCGTCGCCGCGCACCACGGCCGCCACCGCGCGCAAGGCGTCGCGGCGGTCGAATTCATCGGCCGTGCCGGGGGTGCGGCCCGGACGGGAGGTGTCGGGGGTATCGTCGGTCATGACTGTTCTTTTCTTGGAAATGCCCTGGTCATTGCAAGCACATCGGTCTGACGGCCTGTGCGGAGCGGCCGGCCCGGATGCGCTTTCCCGACAACAGCCATAGAGCGCCAGGATCTCTCTTTATGGCCAAGGTCCTTCTTTATGGGTCGAACCGGACGATTCGGCAAGCCGAATCCCCCGCCGGAGCGAGGCCGGGCTAATTCGAATCCGTCGCCGCTTCGCCGATCTCGCCCGTGCGAAAAGGGGGGATGACCGGCCACATAGAGCCACGCAGGTTCGACGTCCCGTCTCCAACGGGTTAGCCGCCGTCCGGCGCACAAGGCTGCGCCGAACTGGTCGCCAAACCGGCCGCGGGATCGGTCGCGGGGTCTGCCGATGTTCCTCATTCGATCAATCATTTCGGGAGATGCGCATGCCGAACCCTCGTGAAGTCCTGGAACTGATCGAGCGCATGCGGTGCATTTCGAACGACGGCGAGCGCCGGTCCCTGGTCGAACGGCTGGGGACGGTGGACCATCCGACGGTGCTGTCCTTCCTGAACGCGCATGGCCTGAACGTCTGCATGGACTCCGACGCGGCGCTGGCCGCCTTCGGTGCGTCGGACATCCTGCTGCGCGACGGGATCGGCCTGCAGGCGGTCATGCCGGTGCTGGGCATGCCGGCAGGCCTGAACATGAACGGCACCGATTTCATTCCGCTGCTGCTGCGATCGCTCCCGGCCCGCAACGTCGCGATCTACGGCACCGCCACCCCCTGGCTGGACCGTGCCCGCGTGGTGCTGGAAGCCGCCACGCCGCACCGCTACCGCGATCTGCAGCACGGCTTCCACCCAGTCGAGCATTACATCGCCCAGGCCCGGGCCACCCGTCCCGACCTGATCCTGCTCGCCATGGGCATGCCCAGGCAGGAGGAGGTGGCTGCCCGGCTGAAGCGCTCGCTCGACCATCCGGTCCTGATCGTCAACGGCGGCGCCATCGTCGATTTCCTGGCCGGCCGCTTCAAGCGCGCGCCGGAGGCGGTCCAGCGGACCGGCCTGGAATGGGCCTTCCGTCTGGCGCAGGAGCCCCGGCGCCTGTTCCGCCGCTATTGCATCGGTGCCTTCGGCTTCGCCTGGAGCACCCTTCGCCTACGCCGTGCCGCATCCCTCCGCACCCGCGGGGCCGGCCCCGCAGCGCCCGGTTCCACCCGGATCGCCCCGTCCCCGACCTCGTCCCCGATCCGGCGGTCGCCTATCCAGAAGGAGCTTTGAGACGTGGAAAACCTTCCCCAGATCAACAACGGTGGCCATGGCCCTGGAAGCCATGGAGGGCTGCCGGCTCCGGCATGGCCAACCCAGGTCGGCCACCATGCGCCGCGCGAGTTCGACGGGCCGGCTCCGGCGATGGGGCCCGACTTCCGGTTCATCCTGCGGGTTCTGGCTGCGCACAAGACGCTGATCGCCACCATCGTGCTGGCGCTGACCGCGATGTCGGCCTTCGGCGTCTCGTTGATGAAGGACAAATACACATCCGAAGCCCTGCTGCTGGTCGACAACCGGCAGGTCCGCGTGGTGCGCGCGGAGGATCAGGCGCTGAACTCCATCACGCCGGAGGATGGTGCGATCCTCAGCGAGATCGAGATCCTGAAATCGACCGCCGTGCTGTCCCAGGCCGTCGCCGACCTGAAGCTGGCCACCAACCTGGAATTCAACCCGCCGCCGCAGGCCGACGAGACCAAGCCCTTCGTCGAGCGCGCCACCGCCTGGACGCGGGTACAGGCCCATGCGGTGTTCGGCCCCGAACTGCCAGGCGTGGTGCAGGCGGTGCTGGCCCATGGCGACGACATGACCAAGGACACGCAACTGCGCGAAACCCGCGCCGCCGACAGCATCGACGGCGTGCTGGACCGCGTCCGCCGCAACCTCGAGGTCGGGGTCGTCGGCCGGTCGCGCGTGATCCAGGTCCGCTACACCGCGCGCGAGCCGGAGATCGCCCAGAAGGTGGTCGACACCGTCGTCCGCCGGTACATGGAAACCCGCCAGCAGATGGACCGCGACCTGTCCACCAGCGCCGTCGCCTGGCTCGAGGACCGCATCGGCACCCTGCGCAAAGAAGTGGCAGCCGCCGACACCAAGGTCGACGCCGTGCGCTTCAAGGCCGGCCTGGTCAAGAACGGCACCAACGGCCTGATGGCCACCACCGAGCTGGAGCAGGCCCGCCTGCGGCTGGCCGAGGCCGCGGCCACCCGCGCCCGTGCCGTCGCCCAGGCCCAGACGCTGGAACGCAGCGGCGGCAACGGCGGCAGCCTCGCCTCGCCCGTGGTTGCCCAGCTGCGCGCCACCGTCGCCGCCATCTCCACCGAGCTGGCCCAGCTGTCGCGCCAGTACGGCCCGAAGCACCCGCGCATCCAGGAGCTGCAGGCCCGCCTGAACGAGGCGAATTCCTCGCTGCAGCAGGAGGTCCGCCACGAGATCGGCGGCGTCCGCGAGGCGGCCAATGTCGCCATCGAGCAGGAAAACGCCCTGAAGGGGATGATCGCCAAGCTGGAAGCCGGCTATCAGACCATGACCGAGGAAGCGGTGCCGCTGCGCACGCTGGAGGCCGAGGCCCAGGCCAAGCGCCAGCTCCTGGACAGCCTGCTCGGCCGTTTGGAAGAGGTGCAGGCCCAGCAGGACAACCGCGCCTTCCCGACCGCGGTCAAGCTGGTGTCGGCACCGCAGGTTCCGCATGAGCCGTCGGGTCCGTTCCGCCTGCTGCTGCTGCTGGCCGGCTTCGTCGCCTCGCTCGCCACCGCCATCTTCATTGTCTTCGGCATCGAGCTGTTCCAGCGCCGCATCCGCACCCCGGACGCCGTGCGCCGCATCCTGGGCGTCGGCACGGTCCACATCGTCCCGCACCACTCGACCCGCGGGTCGCGCAGCCGCCTCGACCAGATCTTCCAGAACCATCCCTTCTCGCTGTTCTCGGAATCGATGCGCGCCCTGTTCCGTAACCATCTGGCGGATCTGGGTCCGGTCGGCTCCATCGCCGTCACCTCGGCCCGCCCGCAGGACGGCAAGACCTCGATGAGCCTCGCCGTCGCCCAGGTCGCGGCGCAGGCCGGCCGCCGGGTGGTGGTGGTCGACACCGACTTCCGCCGGTCGCGCATCGACGGCCTGTTCAACCTGTCGGCCAAGAAGGGCCTGTCGGACTGGATCTCCGGCACCGCCACCCTGGACGAGATCGTGCACAGCAGCGAGGACGCACCCTTCGCCATGATCCCGGCCGGCCGCCTGATGCCGGAGACGCTGGACCGCTTCAACGTCGACGGCCTGATCCACCTGATGGCCGGCCTGTCGCCGCACTTCGACCTCGTGGTGTTCGACACCGCCCCGGCGCTCGCCGTGTCGGATGCCCGCATCGTCTGCGGCGCCGCGTCCAAGGTTCTGTTCGTCAGCCGCTGGGGCCACACCACGGCCAGCGACCTTCAGGCGGTCGCCGACCTCGGCCCCATCGATCACTCCAAGTTCGTCGCGGTGATGACCGACGTGAACCTGAAGAAGGCGGCCTCCCGCGGCTACCAGGGCCCCTACAACAGCTACATGGCGACCAAGAAATATTACGGCGACACCACGCTGCGGACTGCGCCGTAAGCGGCCGGGACCAAGCTCCTTCCACTTCGAGCCCCTTCCCTCCGGAACGCCCCGGCATCCGGAGGGAAGGGCCTTTCTCACGACCGGAACCTTTCACGACCGGAACCCGCGACCAGAAGAGAGCCCCCTTTCTATGATCACGCTTCCGAAGCCCCGCCTGCCCTCCTGGCTGCCCGACTTGCGGCCGACCCGGCGCGAGCTGCTATGGACGGTCGCCGCCGGCGCGGTGCTGGCGAGTTGCCGCGGCGCCTCCGGCCCGGCACCCGCCGAAGCAGCGGCCCCCCAACCGGACGCGGCCGAGCCTGCGGTGACGCTGCGCGCGGCCTGCCGTGCGCTGGGCATCCGCCACGGCGCCGCGCGCGACCATTTCATCGAGCCGGAGGACCCGACGCTCGACCGGCTGATGGCGCGCGAATGCGATGTCGTCACGCCGGAAAATGGCGGGAAATGGGGGGTCTTCCAGCATAGCGAGGGCAATTACGACTGGCGCCGCTTCGACGCGGCGGTGGAGCTGGCCCGCTCCATCGGCGCCATGCCGAACTGGCACACGATCATCTGGCAGCATATGGGCATGCCGCCCTACATGAAGCTTCCGGCAGGCAGGCAGGCTGAGCTGGGCATCGACGAGGACGCCTATTTCTCGCCCGAGGGCACGCTGGGACAGGAGAATGTCTGGCCCCGCTTCACCGGCGTGGTCGAGGCGGTCAGGCAGCGCTACGGCGATATCTTCTACCGCATCGATGTCGCCAACGAGGTCTTCTTCTGGGAGACCGTCGACAGCCACCCGCGCGAGCAGGACCGCTACGGTTTCCGCCGCGGCATGTGGTGGGTCGCGGCCGGCGGAGCGGAGAAGGGCCCGGAATGGCTCGACCCCTTCTTCCACCATGTCCATGCCGCCTTCCCCAAGGCCAGGCTGGTGCTGAACGAGTTCGGCATCGAGATCGACGAGGGCTGGCAGCAGCGCAAGCGCGCCTATCTGCTGGACTGGCTGACCGGGGCGGTGAAGCGCGGGGTGCCGATCCACGGCATCGGGCTGCAGAGCCACCTGATCGGCGGCAAGCCCTATGACAGCGCCGGCATGCGCGGCTTCCTCCGCGCCGTCAACAAGCTGGGCCTCACCGTCCACCTGACCGAGATGGACGTGGACGAGACGCGCCTGCCGGGTTCCTGGTCGCGGGCCGAGAAGGACCGGACCTTGGCCCTGCTGGCCCGCCGCTATCTGGCCGACGTGCTGGAAACTTCCCGGCTGGAGGAGCTGTGCTGGTGGCACCTGCGCTCCGACCTGAACTTCATCGCGCGCGAACATCCGGCGCTGCGCCCCCACCCCTCTCCGTACGACGCACAGTCGCGGCCGCTGCCGCTCTACGCCGCAGTGGTCGACACGCTGCGCGACAAGTCCCGCACCGGCAAGGCCCGGGCGGGGTAAACCCTTCATGGCGACATAGCCATCCGATAGCCCCGCCCACTTTCCCCTTCGCACCCGCGCTTCCGTTTCCACTCCCGTTTAGAGTCCCGGAATGCGTCCGGCACCCCCCTGATGGAGAGGTCGATCGTGCAGAACACAGCCGACACGTTGCCACTGGATCGCCTGCCCGTCGATCGCGTGGAGGATGATGCCCTCGTCGATCGGTACCGGCGGAAATTCCACCTTTCGCCGTCCTATCCGCTGACCGTCGATATGGTGCGGAGGCACTGGGACCTGGAAAGGCGCCTCGCCCGCGAGTTGCTGGATAGCAAGCCGGACGAGCGCTGGGACGTCTTCGAGAAGGCATACACCACGCTCTACACCAATTGCCCCTGGCTGAACGAGGCCGAGGACGATGCCCATACCCGCGACGACGACCTGGACTTCCGCCATTTCCTGACATTGCTGGGCGGACCGCAGGACGTCTACGAGGTCGGATCGGGCAAGGCGCGGCTGCTGCGTTACCTCGCCCGCCACGGCTACCGCTGCGTCGCGACCGAGGTGACGCGCGAACGCGGCGCCGGCTGGATCGAACAGGATTCCAACATCTCCTGGCGATGCTGCGACGGCGTGAACCTTGCCCGCTTCGAGCCCGCCGGGCGCTATGACAGCGTGATCTCCACCCACGTCGTCGAGCATATGCATCCCGGCGACGTCGCCACCCATATGGAGAATGTCCGGACCATCCTGAAGCCGGGCGGCAAATATGTCCTGAGCATGCCGCACAAATACGCAGGCCCGATGGATCTGTCGGAGGTGTTCGGGTTGCAGGAACCCGTCTGCATGCATCTGCGCGAATACGACTATGGCGAGACGGCGGCATTGTTGCGAGGCGCCGGCTTCGGCAAGGTCGAAGCCGTCTATGTCGTGCCTATGGCGGTGCGGCGCCGCGTGAACCTGCATTTCGCCAGCCGTGCCTATTTCGGCTACATGCGAGCGGTGGAGACATTTTTGGGACGGCTCCCGTTAACCCTAAATCGCAAGCTCGGAAGGGTTGGCCAGCTCTACATGTTCCGCCCCGAGGTGTTTGTGGTCGCCCACAAGCCTGCCTGACGCGCCTTTCTCCTTCAAAATATCTCGAAAAATCAAGGCGCTAGCATCGACCTAGTACCCCTTTGTTGCTGCAAAGCATCGGCAAAGGGGTTTTTCGTGTCTCTTTCTTTTCACAAGTGATAGTGGCATTAGAGACGCATTTCCCTAAAATTTGAAATAGCTCGTTAACCTTTTCCGGCCAGTCTGGGCTCCAGCGAAACACGGAAAAGAGGATACTTCCAATGGCAACGAACCCCGTCGATACGACCTTCGTCGTCAATGCCTCGGGTGTGGCTGCCGGAGGAGTCTGGCCGCACTTCAAGTTCCTCGTCGATGGCGTCGCCGTCGGCCAGGCGACGGTCAATTCCACCAGCGCGGGTCGTTTCAGCTTCACCACCAAGGTGGCTCCCGACGTCGCGCACAAAATTCAGATCGTCTACGACAATGACTGGTTGGCATCCGACAAGTCCGGCATGTACCGCGATCTCATCGTCAAATCCGTCGAAGTGAACGGCAAAACCGTAGCTTCCACCAACTCGGCGGTCTCCTACGCCGCCGAGGGCCAGGGCACGCTATCCGGCCGCGAAATCCTGTCCTGGAGCGGCTCGCTCGACTTCAACATGTCAAAGGACATGTTCGCCGGCGCCACCGGGACCCCCACGACCCCCACGACCCCCACGACCCCGACCACGGGCACCACGCCGATCGTGGTGAATGCCCATGGCAATGCGGCCGGCGGCGTGAACGCCCACTTCAAGGTCATGGTCGACGGCAAGGTCATCGGCGAGGCCACCGCGGGCACCGCGGCGAAGGATTTCACCTTCAACGCCAACGTCAGCGCCGATGCCGCCCATAAGGTCCAGATCCAGTACGACAACGACGCCGTGGTCAATGGCGCCGACCGCAACCTGTACGTCAACAAGATCACCATCGGCGGCCATGCCGTCGCCCCCACCGACAGCATCGTGTCGATCGACAAGGGTGCATTGGACGGCAAGGACGTTGTCGCAGGCCAGCAGGGGATTTGGTGGAACGGCACCATGGAAGTGAAGGCCGACAAGTCCTGGTTCGCCGGCAGCACCTCCACCCCGACCACGCCTGTGACCAAGCCGGCCCTGTCGGTCAGCGACGTGACGGTGACCGAGCCGACCGGAACCAAGTCGACCGGCGGCATCCAAGGCTTCCTCCACACCGAAGGCAACCAGATCGTCGACGCGGCCGGCAATACCGTCCGACTGACCGGCGTGAACTGGTTCGGCGGCGAGGGCTACAACTACGTGCCCGCCGGCCTGTGGGCCGACAGCTACCAGGGGCACCTGGAAAAGATGAAGTCGGTTGGCTTCAACGTCATCCGCCTGACCATGTCGGACGAAATGTTCGACAGCGCGGCGGTGACCAACGGCATCGACTATTCGAAGAACCCGGACCTGATGGGCCTCACCCGCCTGCAGGTCTATGACAAGGTCATCGACTATGCCGGCAAGCTCGGCATGAAGGTGATCCTGGACCACCACCGCAACGACGGTGGCGCCGGCACCAACGAGCACGGCCTGTGGTACAGCACCCGGTATCCCGAATCGAAGATGATCGAGAACTGGAAGATGCTGGCCAAGCATTATGCCGGCAACGAGACCGTCATCGGCGCCGACCTGCACAACGAGCCGAGCGTCACCGCCACCTGGGGCGGCAGCGCCGCCACCGACTGGGCGTCCGCGGCCGAGCGCATCGGCAACGCCATCCAGACGGTCAACAAGGACTGGCTGCTGTTCGTCGAAGGCACGGAGTGGAGCAGCACGCTGGCCGGCGCGCAGTCCCGCCCGATCGAGTTCGACGTCCCCAACAAGCTGGTCTATTCACCGCACGCCTATGGACAGAGCGTCTACAACTTCTCCTGGTTGCAGGACCCGAACTACCCCAACAATCTGCCGGCCCAATATGACAGCATGTGGGGCTACCTGTACAAGAACAACACCGCGCCGATCCTGCTTGGCGAATGGGGCGGCCTGTTCAACAGCTCGGCCGAGCAGACCTGGGGCAAGTCCCTGGCCAAGTACCTGAACGGCGACTGGAACCTGGACGGAAAGAGCGACATCGCCGCCGGCGACAAGGGCATGAGCTGGACCTTCTGGGCCTGGACGCCGGAATCGGGTGACGTCGGCGGCGTGCTGATGGACGACTACAAGACCGTCAACCAGACCAAGGTCGATATCTTCAAGACCGCCATGGGCGGCGCCGTCTTCGACACCGACAACGGCTCCACCACCCCGAACACCGTCAACGCCACCTTCACGGTGAAGCTGTCGGCGGCCTCCAGCAGCGCGGTCACGGTGGATTACGCCACGGTGGACGGCACGGCCAAGGCCGGTTCGGACTACACCGCGACCAGCGGCAAGCTGACCTTCGCCGCCGGCGAAACCGCCAAGACCGTGACGGTCAAGGTGCTGAGCGACAGCGTAACGGAAGGCAACGAGACCTTCGGGCTGAAGATCTCCAACCCGACCGCCGCGACCATCGCCGACGCCACCGGCACCGGCACGATCGTCGACGCTTCGGCTGCGAAGGCCGCCGCGGCCTCGCTCAGCTCGGCCGACCTGCTGTCCTACACGGTGAACGCCGCCAACGATACCGCCACCCTCGGCGATGCGTCGACGGCCACCGTTTCCAGCCACGACGCCTCGGCCACGGATCTGTCCTATGCCACGCTGGGCGTGAACTACCACGAACTGCACGTCACCGACACCAGCCTGGCGCATGCCGCCTGACGGTTCGGCGGCCTGACGGTTCGGATCGTTCGACCGGGCGGTTTATCCAAGGAAGGGGGGACGGCGGCCATGCTGCCGGCCCCCTTTCCCGTCGTGGGCTCAACCCAGGGCAGGAGAGGCCTCGTCTGCATGCACGGTGGCCGGGCCGCAGACCGGGGCGGGATGGGGGATGTCCGGGATGGTGACCTCGGCCACCGCCTTGCCGGGATTGCCGGCGACCACCGTGCGCCGCGGCATCGGCTTGGTGACGACCGACGAGGCGGCGACGATGCACTCGTCGCCGATGGCGACACCGATCACCACCGCATGCGGGCCGACCCAGACACCGTCGCCCAGCTCGGGATAATGGGTCACCCGGCCGGTGGGCAGCAGATCGTCCTTCTGCCCCAACGTCACCCCATGGAACAGGGTGACGTTGGCGCCGATGCGGGCATTCGCGTTCACCACCAACCCCCAGCCGTGCAGGATCCGCAGTCCGGGGCCGATCTGCGTTTCCCACGGAAGATCCATGGCGGCCGAATGCTGGGTCCAGCGATGCAGCAGCCGGCAGGCGGCCAGCAGCGGCAGGCGCAGCGGGCCCGCCAGTCGATCGGCGGCCTGACAGCTGCGCAGGGTGAAGGTCGTCCGGAACATGCGGTTGCCGGCCAGCAGTTTCAGCACCGCCCCCAGGCCGGAGCCGCCGCCGTAGCGGACTGCATCCGCCGCGACGGTCTGGCGAAAGGTGAAACGGGAAGCTTCCTGCATCTCGGTGTGATCCTTCCGGAAGGGGTGTTCGGAACAGTCCCGTCAGGCCATGGAGTCAGGCAGTTTGCGGCCGGCGCAGAAAGCGGCCGATCATGCGGAACAGCATCGCGCGGTCGCTCTTGCCGAAGCTCGGCCCGAACAGGGCAAGCACTGCGAACAGCATGGTCAGCCCAACCTTGGCGGCGGCATAGGTCGGGTTCACGTCGAACCCGAACAGGGCCAGCCCGGCCAGATAAGCGATGGCGCATGGCGCCAGGATGCCGAGCACGCGCCCGACGCCAAGCGGCGGTTCCGCCGGGCTGAGGCGGCGGCACAGGAGTTCGGTCGCCACCAGCATCACCAGTTCGCGCGCCAGCACGCCGATGGCGCCGCCCATCAATCCCAGCGGCCCGAGCGTCACCGCCATGACCAGGGTGCCGACCGCCAGTCCGCCCAGCGAGATCGCCGGCAGGACACCGACCTTCTTGGTCTTGACCAGCCCGACCTCGGCATGCATGCGCACCCCGTGCACCACATAGGCCAGGACCAGCAGCGGCATGCAGGGCAGGACCGTATCGTATTCGCTGGACGCAATCAGCCACAGCACTTCGGGCGCGGTCAGCGCCATGCCCAGGGCCGCGGCAGACAGCAGGACGACGAACAGGTAGAAGACGAATTCCGACTGGTCGCGTCCGGCCGTATTGTCCCCGATATCGTGTTGGGCCTCGATCCGGCTGACCGACCAGATCTGGAGGAAGGACGCGGTCAGGAACATGTAGAGCATGGTCGACAGCCGCAGGCCGAAGGACAGCACGCCGACGGCGGCCACCCCCATCATCAGGTTCACCAGATAGCGCATGGCGAACTGGTTGCCCATGTCGAGCATGGTCTGCGGCATGAAGGGAAGTCCCAGCACCGACACCCGCTTCAGGATGCCGAAGGAGAAACCGAAGCCGTTCGCACCGAGGATGGCGACGGTCAGCACGATGCCCAGCCCGACGAAGGTGATGGCATTGGCCAGGAAGATGCCGCTCACCCCCAGATCCATCACCAGCAGGAAACTGAGATTGAGCCCGATCAGCCCGACCGCCTTGCCGACGGAGATCAGCAGGCAGGTGCCCGACCGCTTGTGGACCCGGTAATAGGCGAGCGCCAGTTCGAACACCGCGCTGAAGGCGATGCCGGCGAAGGCGAAGGCGATGATCGGCCCCTGGTCGGCGGTGCCGAACAGCAGGTGGCTGGCGCCCCAGCCGGCCGGCAGCGCCACCGCCAGCAGCGCCAGCGACGCAACCCACAGCCCGATCATCGTCGTGCTGACCACACGGGAACGGCCGCGGTCGTCGGGATGTTCGAAATAGACGACGGTGAAGGCGTTGATCATGCCGATCATCAGCATCACCGCCACGATGTCGCCGACCACGCCGATCAGGGCGTAGATGCCGAACTCGGCCGGCGACAGGACCTTGGCGTAGAGCGGCAGCAGAAGCAGTCCCGCGGCGCGGTTGACCACATTCGCCACCATGAACATCCAGCCATGTTTGATGATGGTGCCAGCTTCCAAAGCCATCCGGTTTCCTTCGCCCCCCGTTTCCCGCTCCCTCCTCCCTTGCCAACCGCCGCGTTCCGCAGAACGCGGACGCACAGGACGCGGGCGCACAATAGGAAGAAGAACCGGCCAAATCTCGGCGGCGGCTCTGGAAGCGTCAATTCGGCCTTGAAGCGACCGCGGCACTCTTCGGTGCTAGTCATCACGGCGCCGGTCAGAGGGCCTGGACATTCCGATTAGGCGTTCCGGCGAGTTCGCACGCTGCCTCCTGCGCCCGACAACACGCAAGGGGGCTTTCGCGCCACCCCCTCGTCCGGAATTGCCGCATGCCCTCCTTCGGTAAAACCGGGTGCGGGATGCTCCCCGTACGATCGGTGACCGCCTTCCTTCGCGTCGCCGCATCCCGACCGGTCGGTCAGGAAAGCAGGCACCCCATACCCACAATTCGCGGTGATGGAACAGGCCGCCTGGGGTGCGACACCACCTTGCCGCTAACCCGAAATGCTACCTCACCCGAGTCCGCATCCAAAAGTATCCCCTTTAATATTCGGGGCACCGCACCCTTTGAAACTCCGGTGGTATCGCGGACGCGAAATCAACGTCCGTATGCACTGTTGCTGCCTGCGCCTCCTCATCCTAATTCGTGCTCAACAAACCGCGGATCGGCTGACTGAAATCATGAAACAGCGATCTTTACACAAATGCGCCACTCATCATGCTGCGGCGCAGCGCAGTAAAGACCGGCCGGTTCACAAGAGACGCTGATGACGAGCGACCATCCGCACGAATGGCCGTGCGGTGGCTGGCATTCCCTTCAACCACGGGACCTGCGATGAGCAAACTGGACCCCGAAGTGGTCATCGATCTGACCTCGGCGAAAAAGGCGACGATCCCACCGATCGCCCCCGGGCTGCTGCTGGCACTGTCCGACGGCTTGGTTCTCGCCCTGGTGGGGTGGACGCTCAACCATTTCCTCGGCGCCGACGCGCTGACCGAACCGGTGGAGGCCGCCGCCTGGCAGCGGTCGCTGGTCACCGGCCTGATGCTGGTGCCCCTGGTCAAATCGGTGTTCGGCATCTATACGCTCGGCCGCTTCGATTACATGGAACGGACGAGACGGACTTTTCAGGCGGCATTTCTGTGCTGCGCCGTGCTCGCCGTCCCCTTCATCGTGATGGAGGGGTTCCGTTCCTTCTTCGTGGAGGCGCTGTCGATCGCCCTGCTGGGCTTCGCCGTCACCTATGTGGCCGACCTGCTGCTGATCCAGGGACTGCTGTCCAGCGCGCTCGACTGGCGGACGCCGGTGATGATCGTCGGCGCCGGACCGCAGGGTGCCGCCATCGCCGAGAAGCTGCAGCGCCTGCCCTGGCTCGGCATGCGTCCGGTCGGCTTCGTCGATGACGACGACAGCCTGTGGCAGACCCGCGTCGCCGGCCTGCCGGTGATGGGACCGGTGGAACTGCTGGCCAAATCACCCGCCGTCGCCAGCCAGGCAAGCGCCGCCATCGTCGCCGACATCGGCCGCCACATGGGGCGCCAGGGCAGCGACCTGACCAGCCTGGTCCGCACCCTGCCCTTCCGCCAGGTCTATTGCGTGCTTGGCGAGGGCAATGTCAGCGCCGTCGACGCGACCTACCACAACCTGCACGGCTCGCTCGCGCTCCGCGTCAGCGTCCGGCCGCCGACCGGCTACCTGCGCATCCGCCGCGCCATGGACATCGTGCTGTCGGCGATCCTGCTGGTCGTGGTGGCGCCGCTGATGCTCGGCCTCGCCGTCGCCATCAGGCTGGACAGCCCCGGCCCGGTGATGTTCCGCCAGAAGCGCTGGGCCGGCGGCAAGCAGACCTTCGACCTGCTGAAGTTCCGTTCCATGCATGTCGACGCCGAGGAACAGCTGCAGCATCTGCTGGCGAACGACCCGGTCGCCCGCGAAGAATACATGACCTACCACAAGCTGACGGTCGACCCGCGCATCACCCCGCTCGGCCGCTTCCTGCGCAAGACCTCGCTCGACGAGCTGCCGCAGCTGTGGAACATCCTGATGGGCGACATGAGCCTGATCGGTCCGCGCGCCTACATGCCGAAGGAGCTGCCGGAGGTGGGTGACTCCGCCGCGGTGATCGGCACCGTCCGCCCGGGGCTGACCGGCTATTGGCAGGTGTCGGGCCGTCACCGCACCACCTTCCAGGAGCGCGTCGCGATGGACGTCTTCTATGTCCGCAACTGCGGCCTGCTGTTCGACTTCTTCATCCTGTGCAAGACAGCGGTGATGGTCCTGAAGGGCGACGGGTCGTAACCACCCCGGAGGATGCCTCCCGCCGCTTTCGAACCGATGCCAGCCGGACCCCCGCGCCACCCGCGCGGGGGTTTTGTCGATCCCGCACAGTGCCGACGACCTTTTTCGGACGGCAAAGGAAGCAGACTGCGCGAAAGCGGCTACCCCATTCGGGTCCGGCCTCCTTCGGTCTAATGCCACCGCCCGGCTACGCGATGGGAGGAGGGAACCGCATCTTCAGTGCTGCACAGCCGAACGCGCTACGGCAGCCCAAGGAAAAGCCGATGAAAATCCTGGATTTTCTGGAAAAGAGCATCGCCGTCATCGGCATCATCGCCTTCGGAGGCTCGGTGCTTCCGCTGATGCTGACCGGCGGCGACCCGCTGGCCGGCGACCTGGAATCCTCCGGCGTCACGATGTTCTACGGCGGCGTCTACCTGCTGCTGCTCGGCGCCATCGCGCTCCGGCCGGCCATCGCCTTCCAGATCCCGTTCGCCAGCCCGGCGCTGACGATGCTGATCGCCTTCGCGTTCCTGACCTCGCTGTGGTCGCTGTTTCCCGACGTGACGCTCCGCCGGTCGATCGCCTTCCTGTTCACCACGGTATTCGGCATCTGGCTCGGCCTGCGCTTCCGATTTCCCGAGATCATGCGGCTGATCGTGGTTGGCCTGTCGGCGCTGATGTTCATCTCCTTCTTCATGATCGTCGCGATGCCGGACATCGGCCTGGACAGCGCCCAGCATGTCGGCGCCTGGAAGGGTGTGTTCTTTCAGAAGAACGTGACCGGCCGCATGATGGTCTGGCTGATCCTGTGCCTGGTCTGGCTCGACTGGCAGAAGGAACAGAGCCGCTGGGTCACCCGGCCGCTGATGCTGCTGGCGATGCTGCTGATCGTGATGAGCCAGTCCGGCACCGGACTGATCACCTCGATCCTGGTGTCCGTCGCGCTGCTGTCCACCACCTTCCTTCGCGGCAGCATCCGCAACTTCGCACCGACCATGGCCTTGCTGACGGCGCTGCTGGTCGTCATGGTCACGGCGGGCGCCACCTTCTGGTACGACGTGCTCTATGCGCTGGGGCGCGACCCCACGCTGACCGGCCGCACCGTGTTGTGGGAACACATCGTCCATTCGGTGTGGGAACGTCCGCTCCAGGGCTACGGCTACGCCGCCTACTGGTTCGGCTTCAACGGCCCGGGCGCCAGCTTCACCCGCGACTGGGGCATCACCTCGGCCCACAGCGGCTGGCTGGAACTGACGCTCGACCTCGGCCTGGTCGGCGTGGCGCTGGTGCTGGCGGTGCTGGCGCGCCTGCTGTTCCAGGGGTTCTTCGCCGCCCGCTACGGCAATGGCCGGCCCGAGGCCGCCTGGTCCTTCGCCGTCGGTTGCGCCCTGCTGGCGGTGTCGGTGTCGGAAAGCGTCTTCGCCGAGCGGCATTCCATGAATTGGGTGATCGCCACCATCGCCGTCGTCCGGCTGGTCCAGCAAAGCCGCTGGCAGCGCCTGCTGAACGACCGTGCGGCGGAGCATGCCCGCCTGCACCGCCATGCACCTTCCGGAATCGGCCCGGCCTATGCCGGCCGGAGCCGCCCGCTCCAGGCCGCCCGCTCTTAGGCCCACCCTGCCCGATTCAGGCTCCTTGAAGGATCGTCACCCGTGACCTCTTCCATTTTTCCTTCGACCGAAGGCAGACCCATGAGCCCGAAAAAGAGCCCGAAAAACGAACCGGCAATCAGCAACGATCCGGCGACCGACGGACAGGTGGCCAGCGAACACGCCGTCGATGAACAGGTGACGGTCGTCATCCCGACCCGCAACCGGCCGGACATGGTGATGCGGGCGGTGCGCAGCGCACTGGACCAGACCTACCGGACCCTCGACGTGGTGGTTGTGATCGACGGCCCCGATCCCGCGACCGCGGCCCATCTGGCGACGCTCGGTGATCCGCGGCTGACCGTGATGGAGCTGGAGACCAACCATGGCGCCGCCGAGGCCCGTAACATCGGCGTGCGCAGCGCCCGCGGCGGCTGGATCGCCTTCCTCGACGACGACGACCATTGGATGCCGGAAAAAGTCGAGCTCCAGATGGCCGCCCGTCCGGCGGGCATCCGCTTTCCCATCGTCAGCTGCCGCTGCCAGGTGGTGACGGCCAGGGGCACCTTCGCCTGGCCGCGCCGGCTCGCCGGTCCGGGCGATGCCATCGGCGACTACCTGTTCATCCGCCGCGGCCTGTTCAAGGGCGAGACCTTCGCCCCGACCACGACGCTGCTGGCACCCAAGTCCCTGCTGCTGCGCAATCCCATTCCGGAATCCCGCTTCGACGACTGGGAATGGCTGATCACCTGCGGCCGGGTCGACGGGACGGCGCTGATCCACATCCCCGACGTGATGGCCGTGCATTACACCGAGAACAACCGGGTCACGCTGTCGACCTGCCACAACATCAACCACGCGTTGGAATGGGCGGAGGCGATGCGCGATCACCTGTCGCCGCGCGCCTATGCCAGCCTGCTGCTGCAGGCGACCGGCGGCGAGCAGGCGGCCCGCACCGCGGGCACCCGCTGGCGGATCCTGAACTCCGCCCTGCGCGACGGTCAGCCCACGCCAATGGCACTTGCGACCTTCACCATGCATTCGCTGATGCCCGTCGGCCTGCGCCGCCGGCTGCGGCAAGCCCTGTTCTCCGCGTCCGACGCGGCCTGAGCCGAAAGGACCCCGACGCCTATGGACAGCAAAACCGACAGCCAAAAGCCTGCCCGCAATCGGGGCTCGCCGCAAAAAAAAATACCGCAGAAGAACGCAATCGTCTTCGCGACGCCCGGCGCGTTGGACGGCGGCGGCGGCATCGGCCGCATGACGGGATACGTGGTCGACCAGTTCGAAAAGGCGGGCGCCCCGCGATCCATAATCCTGGACACCCGCGGCACCGGGAGCGTTCTGCTGTCACCCTTCTACCTCGGCGTGACCCTGGCGCGGATGGCCTGGATCCTGGCCCTCCGCCGGGCCTCCGTCGTGCACATCAACGTGTCGGAACGGGCCAGCTTCCTGCGCAAGGCAGCGGTCCAGGCGGTGGCCGGGCTGATGGGCTGCCCCACGGTGGTGCATCTGCACGGCGCCTCCTTCGTCGAGTATTTCGAAGGCGGGATCTTCGCACGCGCCATCAGCCGCTGGCTGTTCAACCGCTGCGGCCGCGTGGTCGTGCTGGGCGACAACTGGCGCGACTATCTGGTGCAGTCGGTGCGTACCGATCCCCGCAAGATTCGGGTGCTGTACAATGCCGTGCCCGATGTAGGCGCCGATCTGGCGTCCCGCACGCCGCCGGAACCGGGTGCGGTCCTGTCGCTGCTGGTGCTCGCCAACCTGTCGGAGCGCAAGGGCATAGGAACCTTGCTGCGCGCCTGCGCCCTGCTGAAGGAACGCGGCCAGCCCTTCCATTTGACCATCGGCGGCGGCGGCGACATCGACGGCTACCGCGCGATGGCCGCCGGGCTGGGCGTTGCGGAGGAATGCCGCTTCCTCGGCTGGATCGGCCGGGAGGAGGCGCATGCACACATCCGCTCGCACGACATGCTGCTGCTGCCCTCCACCCATGAAGGGTTGCCGATGGTGATCCTCGAGGCGCTTTCGGCCCGGCTGCCGGTCATCACCACGCCGGTCGGCTCGATCCCCGAAGTGCTGGCCGACGGCGAGACGGCGCGGATCATCCCGGTCAACGATGCCGGTGCGCTCGCCGACGCCATCGCCCAGGTCGGGCGCGACCCCGTGCTGTACGGCCGTCTGGCGGAGAACGGCCGGCGGCTGTTCCTCAAGCAGTTCGTCATCGACGCCTATGCCAAGTCGCTGCTGGCCATCTACCAGGAACTCGACCGCAGCGGGACCGAACTGTCGGGAGAGTTGGACAAGCTGGCGGAATCGGCCGCCGCGGCTTCGAAGCGCCGTTGATGCGCCCGGATGCCCTCTTCGACGGCCCGTCCGATGATTCCTTCGATGATCGGGGTGGAAAACCATCATGAACCCCATGACCGGAATGGAGAAAACCATGCTCAGGTTGGGTAATTCCCCCGGCAGGCTCACCCGTTCGGTCGCTCCACAGCGTACGGGTGCGGCATGGCGTAAACTTGAAAGCACGCGCCGCCCGACCGCCGGTTGCGGCGCCTTCCAAACGGCGGCAGCCGACCGGCCGCATCACCATGAACTGCCCTTGCCGCCCTGACCTACAGGCCGGCAAGGGATCGAGGCCGAAGACAAAACAAGCCCGCCGCAGCCGTCGAAGGACGGACGTCACACGGTAAAAGCCGGGACGGAACAGCAGGAACGGCGGGCCGGGAAAGGATCAGGAGCGGACATGATTTATATCGTCTCCCCCGGCGGTACCCAGGAGAAAGGTGGAATGGGCCGTGTGGTCGACAACTTCACGACCGATTTCCGGCAAAACTGTCCGGACTTGCGGTTCGAGGTTGTCGACAGCTACGGCCCCGGCAAATTCCACTTGATGCCCCTCTATTTCGCGCGGGCGGTTGCCCGTCTGGCCGGCTGCTTCGTCACCGGCAAGGCCGACCTCGTTCACATCCACATGGCGGAATATGGCAGTGTCCTGCGCAAGGGCATCCTGATCGCCATGGCCCGCAGCTTCGGCGTGCCGGTGGTCCTCCACCTGCATGGCGGCCGTTTCCCGAAACACTTCAAGGACTCCAAACCGGTCACGCGCTGGGCGATCCGCCGCATGATGGCGATGACCAGCGAGATCGTGGTGCTGGGTGAGTTCTGGCGCGACTGGGTGGCGGAAGCCTTCGGGCCGGAGGCACGCCGCCGCACGACCCTGCTGCACAACGCCGTCCCCGGCCCGGCCTCCCTCCCGGTGCGCGACGACGCGGAGGAGGGCTTCGCCGGCCCTGTCCGCCTGCTGTTCCTCGGCCGGCTGATCAAGCTGAAGGGCATCGACGTCCTTCTGAACGCGCTGGCCTCGCCGGTCTGCCGCGACCGCGACTGGCGGATCACGATCGCCGGCGACGGCGACCTGGAGACCTACCGCAGCCTTGCGACCCAGTTGGGCATCTCCGACCGCGTGCGCTTCACCGGTTGGCTCGATCAGGCCGGCTGCCGGCGCGAACTGGGCAACGCCCATGTGCTGGTGCAGCCGTCGATGTTCGAGGGCCTGCCGATGTCGGTGCTGGAAGCGATGGCGGAAGGCCTGACCATCGTCGCCACCCCGGTCGGCAGCGTTCCCGACGCCATCGCCGACGGAGAGACCGGGCTGCTGGTGCCGCCGGGCGACGCCGCCGCCCTGGCCGACGCGCTGGCACGGGTGATCGACGACCGCAACCTGCGCCGCAACCTCGGCGCCGGGGCGCGGGCGCGGTGGGAGCGCCAGTTCGACGTCGCGGTGTTCCGCGAACGGCTGCTGGAGATCTACCGCCGCAACGCCCGCGGCAGCCTGGGCACGACCCCCGCGGTCCCGGCCGGACCGGTGCCGGCCTCCGGACCGGCCGGCCACTCCAAGGGTAGGGCCGGCTGAAGCGGGCCGGCCTGGACAGATCGACAAGAAGGAGGGGGAGCACCATGAAGGACGCCATCGCCAATCTGGTGCGCTGGTCGGGATTCGGTGCAATGCAGCGGTTCCTGAAGGCGCGCCGCGGCGTGACCATCGTCGTCTACCATGACCCGGCACCGGAGGTGCTGCGCGAGCATCTGCGGTGGTTCGCCAGGCATTACAGCTTCACCACGCTGGATGCGGTCGCGACCGCGATGGAGACCGGCCGGTGGGACGCGCTGCCGGCCTACCCGCTGGTCATCACCTTCGACGACGGGCATCGGAACAACACCGCGCTGGCACCGCTGTTCCGCGAATTCGACCTGCGGCCGACGGTGTATCTCTGCAGCCGGATCGTCGGCACCGCCCGCCCCTACTGGTGGAAGACCGACGCCGCCGACAGCATCGGGGTGGAACGGCTGAAGCGGGTTCCCGACCCCGAACGGCGCCGCCTGCTGGCGGAGGCCGGCAACGATCCCGACCGAGACGGGGCCGAACGGCAGGCGATGACCTGGGACGAGATCGCCCGGATGACGGACGTCGCCGACTACGGCGCCCACACCCGCACCCACCCGATCCTCCTGCAGTGCGACGACCGCCGCTGTGCCGACGAGATCGTGCTGTGCCGCACCGAGCTGGAGGAGGCGCTCGGGCGGCCCTGCCGGCACTTCGCCTTCCCCAACGGCGATTTCAGCGGCCGCGAGGTCGAGGAGATCCGACGCGCCGGCTATCGCACTGCCCGCACCATCGATCCCGGCTGGAACGACGCCGGCACCGACCCCTTGCGGCTGAAGGCCTTTCCGGTCTCCGACGACGCGACGGTGGAATGGCTCAGCGTGCAGCTGACCGGCATCCCGGCATGGCTGCGCAAGCGGAAGACCGCCACCAGCGGCGGAGCCGCCGGTCAGGCCGCGCCCGAATGGTCGGATGGCATGGCCAAGCCCAAGTCCGCCGGCATATGACCACGCCAGGCCCTGCCACGACGAAGGTCTGCAATCCGACGTCAAGCCCTATTACCAGGAAGCAGAGTGGCTAACCACAGACTTCAAGTTGCTTCTATCCTTTGATCCCTCGCAAAGCAGCGCAAGTATCACAATAAAATTGCTATCACGCGGATGCGAAAACAGAGGCCCGCACAGCTCAGGGACATAAGGGAGGGGGCCGCCGGACAAGCCCCCTATCCGTCAGCCAAGCCACCCGGAACCCCGTTTCGACCGAACCCACGAGGAGTTTTCAGAGACATGCGGACCGCCACCATGACCGACACGACCCTGACCGCTCCCGCCCTGCCGGAAATCCGCGCCTTCATCGTGGAAAACTTCCTGCTGGGCAAGGATTCCGGCTTTGACAACAGCGAATCCCTGCTGGAGTCCGGGGTCATCGACAGCACCGGCATCATGCACGTCGTCGCCTTCCTGGAGGAGCGCTTCGGCATCGCCGTCGACGACGACGACATGGTCGCCGACAACCTGGAATCGGTGGACCGGATCGCCGCCTTCGTCGGCCGCAAGCAGGAACTGCGCAACGCCGCCTGACCGGTCCGGACCGCCACCACGGTCACGGCCACGGTCCCGAAGCGGGCGACGGCAAGATAGGGAACCATCATGGTCCATCTGGTTCACCAGTTCCTCACCGAAACCGCCCGGCGCGATTCCGCACGCACCGCGCTGATCGCGGGCGATGCCCGCCGCAACTTCGCCGAGCTGGACCGCGAAAGCGACGCCATCGCCTGCGCGCTCCAGTCGGCGGGTATCGCCCGCGGCGACCGCGTCGCGGTGATGCTGGAGAACTCCGTCGAATATGTCGCCGGCTTGTTCGCCACCCTCAAGGCCGGCGGCATCTTCGTCCCCGTGAACCCCTCGACCAAGGCCGACAAGTTGGCCTACCTGCTGGCCGACGCCGATGTCCGGCTGCTGATCGCGCCGGCCGCGCTGGCCCGACAGGTGCTGCCGGCGCTGGAAGCGGTGGAAACGTCTCCGTCCGTCCTGTGGGTGGGAACCGCTCTTCCGGCCGGAGCCAAGGGCCTGCTCTATGCCGACGCGCTGTCGTCTCCCCAGCGACATCCCGCCGATCCCCGACTGATCGACCAGGATCTGGCAGCGATCATGTACACGTCGGGCACCACCGGCCGGCCGAAGGGCGTGATGCTGACCCACGCCAACTATGTCAACACCACATGGGCGATATCCACCTATCTGGGCAACACGCCCGACGACGTGGTGATGTGCGTGCTGCCGCTGACCTTCGGCTATGGCCTGTCCCAGGTGATGACCGCCGTCCGTGTCGGTTTTACCCTGGTGCTGGAGCGCTCCTTCGCCTTCCCGGCCGAGACCCTGAAGCGCATGGTCGGGCATCGCGTCACCGGCCTGCCCGGCGTGCCGACGATCTTCTCCACCCTGCTGGGGCTGGAGGCGGCGAAGACCGCCGACCTCGGCTCGCTGCGCTACCTCACCAATGCCGCCGCTCCGCTGCCGGCCGCCCATCTCCGCCGGCTGCGCGAGCGCTTCCCCCAGGCCGCCTTCCATTCCATGTATGGCATGACGGAATGCTGCACCCGCATCAGCACGCTCGATCCCGCCGACCTGGAGAGGAAACCGACCTCCGTCGGCCGCGCCATTCCCAACTCCGAGGCCTTCGTCGCCGACGAGGACGGCAACCGCCTGCCTCCCGGCCAGGTCGGCGAGCTTGTGGTACGCGGTGCCAACGTGATGCGCGGCTACTGGAACCGGCCCGAGGACACCGCCCGGCACCTGCGCCGCGGTCCCCAGGGCGATACCCTGCTGTTCACCGGCGACCTGTTCAGCCAGGACGCCGAGGGGCACCTCTACTTCGTCAGCCGCAAGGACGACGTCTTCAAGTGCCGCGGCGAGAAGGTCAGCCCCAAGGAGGTCGAGAACGCCCTGTATGAGTTGGACGGCGTGCTGGAAGCCTGCGTGATCGGCGTCCCGGACGATGCCGACGGCTTGGCGGTCAAGGCCTTCCTGGTTCCGCGCGAGGGCGCCGACCTCTCCGAGGCCGCCATCCGGCAGCATTGCCGCGGCCGGCTGGAAAGCCATCTCGTGCCGAAGCTGATCGAGTTTCGCAACAGCCTGCCGAAGACCGACTCCGGCAAGATCCGGCGGGCGGAACTGACGGAGGAAGCCACCACGTCCGACGGCAACACCCGTCCCCTCTCCCGCGTGGCGGGGGAGGGTTAGGGGGGGCAAAGCGCCTCCCACACCGACCACCACGACAAACACCCACCCCAGGACAGAGAGCACGCTCATGTGTGGTGTCGCCGGAGTTCTATCAGGATCGCATGCCGAGCCGGCCGGTCTGGACGAGCTGAAGCGCATGATCGCCATGCTGGGCCACCGTGGCCCGGACGGCTACGGCTTCTACCGCGACGACCGGATCGGGCTTGCCCATGCCCGCCTCAGCATCGTCGGCTTGGCCGGCGGCTTCCAGCCGATCCACAATGAGGACCGCACCCTCTGGATCAGCTTCAACGGCGAAATCTTCAACCACGTCGAGCTGCGGCGCGACCTCGAGGCGCGTGGCCACCGCTTCTACACCCAGACCGATACCGAGGTGATCGTCCACGCCTTCGAGGAGTACGGCCCCGCCACCTGGGCCAAGCTGAACGGCCAGTTCGCCATCTGCCTGTGGGACACGAAACGGCGCGAGCTGTGGCTGGTCCGCGACCGGCTCGGCATCCTGCCGCTGTTCTATGCGCGCCGCGGCAGTCATCTGGTCTTCGCGTCGGAGGCCAAGGCCCTGTTCGGCGGCGGCCGGGTGGAGCCGGCCTTCGACCCCGCCCGCCTCGCCCAGGTCTTCACCCACTGGAGCACGGCACCGCACGGCAGCGTCTTCGAGCGCGTCGAGAGCGTGCCAGCGGCCACCGCCATCCGTGTCGACTCCACGCTCGCCCTGCATGTCGACCGCTACTGGCAGCCGGACTTCACTGCCGATCCCGCGCTCGCCTCCCTCTCGCTCGACGAGGCGGCCGACCGGCTCGAAGAGAAGCTCCTCGACGCCATCAGCCTGCGGCTTCGCGCCGACGTACCGGTCGGCGTCTACATCAGCGGGGGGCTGGACAGTTCGGTCATCGCGGCCCTCGCCCGCAAGCTCGACACCACCCGCATGCATAGCTTCGGCGTCCGCTTCACCGATGCCGGTTTCGACGAGACCGCGCAGCAGCGGCTGGTCGCCGGCCATGTCGGGACCGAGCATCACGACATCCTGTGCGGACCGGAAGACATCCAGGCGGCCCTGCCCGACGTCATCCGCCATGGCGAATCGCCGCTGCTGCGCACCGCCCCCGCTCCGCTGTTCCTGCTCTCCCGCCTGGTGCGCGAGACCGGCATCCGCGTCGTCCTCTCCGGCGAAGGCGCCGACGAGTGGCTTGCCGGCTACGACATCTTCAAGGAGGACAAGGTCCGCCGCTTCTGGGCGCGCCAGCCCGACAGCAAGGCGCGGCCGAAGCTGCTGGGCCGCATCCATCCCTTCGCCGCCGTCAACGGCCAGAAGGACAGCCCGCTGTGGCAGGCCTTCTTCAAGCGCGGCATGATGGATACGGAGGAGACCTTCTACGCCCACCGCACCCGCTGGCGGAACACCGCCTGGTCGCAGCGGCTGCTCGCCGCCGAGGTGCAGGCCGCCGCCGACGATGCCGCCTTCGAGGCGCATGTCGCAGCCCATCTGCCGGCCGGCTGGCCGCGCTGGTCCCCCCTCGCCCGCAGCCAGTGGGCGGAGATTTCCGCCTTCATGACTCCCTACCTGCTGTCCGCCCAGGGCGACCGCGTCGCCATGGCCAACAGCATCGAGGTCCGCTACCCCTTCCTCGACCCGGAGGTGGACGAGCTCTGCGCCGCGTTGCCGGACCGGGTCAAGATGCTGGGGCTGCGCGACAAGCTCGCCCTGCGCCGGCTGGCCGCCCGCCATCTGCCGGCGGAGATCGTCCAGCGTCCGAAGCGGCCCTACCGTGCGCCGATGACCAGCGCGCTGTTCGGCGATGGTGCCCCGGACTATGTCCGCGACCTGTTGTCGCCGGAAGCGCTCGCCCGCTACGGCCTGACCGACCCGGTTGCGGTGGCGGCGCTGGCCGACAAGGCCCACCGCCAGAACGGCCGCATGGCCGGCGAACGGGAGGAAATGGCCCTGGTCGGGACGCTGACCCTGCAGATGCTGGCCAACTATGTCCACGACGAGCTTCCCCAACGTGTTCGCGACCAGCGCGCCGCGCTGGACCGGGCCGAGATCCACATCCTTGAGGAGCACGCGTCCGGCGCCGGACCGGACGCCCGAATCGTCCTGCCCCGGCCGACCGCGGCCTGACCGCCTCCACTTTCTTCCGACGATGCATCAACCCCCATCGGGAACCGTGACCATGCTGAACGCCCTCTCCTCGCCCCTCGCCCAGTTCGACACCAAGGCCCTCGATCTGGATTGCGCGGCCGCGGCGCGCGAGATCGAAGACGCCATCCAGCGCATCGTCGCCCATGATCTGCGCCGTCAGGGCGTCGTGCTCGGCGTGTCCGGCGGCATCGACAGCTCGGTCTGCGCCACGCTCGCCGTCCGCGCCCTGGGGCCGGAACGTGTGCTGTGCATCCTGATGCCGGAGAAGGAGAATTCACCGAAGAGCACCCGCCTCGGAACCCTGCTCTGCGAGCATCTCGGCGTGACGCCGGTGATGGAGACCATCACCGGTCCGCTGGAGGCACTCGGCTGCTACGAGCGCCGCGACAACGCCATCCGTCGGCTGTTTCCGGAATTCGGCCCGGGCTGGAAGCAGAAGATCGGTCTGGCCGGCAACCTGCTGGACGCCGACCGGGTCAACTACTTCACCCTGACCGTCGAATCGCCGGACGGCGAGCGTCAGACCAGCCGCATGCCGGTCGACGTCTATCTCGATGTGGTGGCGGCGACCAACCTGAAGCAGCGCATCCGCAAGACGGTCGAATACACCCATGCCGACCGCCTCAACTACGCCGTCCTCGGTACGCCGAACCGGCTCGAATATGAGCTGGGCTTCTTCGTGCGCGGTGGCGACGGTCTGGCCGACCTGAAGCCGATCGCACATCTCTACAAGTCGCAGGTCTACCAGATGGCGGCCCATCTCGGCCTGCCGGCGGAAATCCAGGCGCAGTCGCCCAGCACCGACACCTACACCCTGCCCCAGTCGCAGGAGGAGTTCTACTACGCCCTGCCCTACGACAAGCTGGATTTGGCGCTCTGCGCCTATGGCCGCGGCGCCAGCGAGGAGGAAGCCGCGGAGGCCCTGGGCTTGACGGTCCCGCAGATCCACCGTGTCTACAAGGACATCACCGCCAAGCGCCGGACGTCTGCCCGCATCCTGCGCAATGCCCATCTGGTACAGCCGGTGTCCGTCGGGGATGCCGCATGAGCATCATCGACTGGAAACAGCGAGGTGTCGCCCGCTACGAGCCAAGCGACCATGCCGCCCTGGAAAGTTTCCAGCGGGCTCATTTCGGTGCCGACTCCATCCAGCTTTCACCCGACCATTTCCATTGGCTGTTCGAGGAACCGCCGGAACGCGAGCATGAGGGACCGCAGCTCTGGCTGTGCAAGCGCAACGGTGCCGTCGTCGGTCAACAGGGCGGCATTCCCTTCGCCCTGAAGGTCGGGGAACGCAACCGCCGGGCCTCCTGGGCGATCGACCTGATGGTCGCACCGGAATGGCGGCTGCGCGGTGTCGGCCCCGCCCTGTCCGAGACCCATTCCGGATCGTCCGATCTCGCCGTATCCCTGTCGATGACGGAGGCCGCCTACAAATCCTATAAGCGGGCGGGATGGCTCGATCTCGGCAATGTGCCCACCTATCTGCGGGTGATCGATCCGCTACGCTGCCTGCGCGTCAGCCCTTATGGCGGTGGGCTGGCCAAGCTGGTGGCGAAGGTAGGCAAGCCGGCATTGACCTCGGCCTCTCTCGGTTATGGGCTGTCGGCCCGGCTGCTCGGCGCCAAGCTGGTGGAGATCGACAGCTTCGACTACCGCGTCGATGAGTTGTGGGAAGCCGCTGCGCCGCAGCATCCCGTCATCGCCCGCCGCGACTGGGCCTTCTTGAACTGGCGCTTCGACACCACGCCGCAGTCCGACCGCTTTCGCCGCTTCTACATCATGCGTGGCGAGACGCTGCTTGCCTATGTCGTGCTCCGGGTCGACCATTGGAAGGGCGAGCCGGTCGGTGTCGTCTGCGACTATCTTGCCAGGCCGGGTTGGCTGATGGCGAGCTTCTCGCTGATGACCGAGTTGGCGCGGCGGGAAGGCATGGTCGCGCTGATGTGCCGGACGCTGAACGCCCAGGCGGCACGGCCGCTGTCGATGATGGGTTTTCTGTGCCTGAAGAACGGCCTGCACGCGCCGACCCGCATGATGGTACGGCCGGCGCTGGACCAGTTGGACCTGGCCGGACCGGCAGGCGACCCGAAGAACTGGTTCGTCACCGTCGCCGACAGCGACATGGGCTTCAGGGGGCTCGGCGAATAGTCGCCTATAGCTCGAAATCAGGCGCAGAAATGCAAAAAGGCTGCCTTCCCATGCGGGAGTGCAGCCTTTCTGAAGGTCGTTGTAAAGTCGAGTTTCAAGTGACGGGAATGCGTCTTCAGAACATCCATGAAGCGGTTTACCGCTGTGCATGGCGCCCGGTGAGATCAAGCCGATCGAGCGATTAGTAAGGCTTAGCTTCGAGCGTCACCGCCCGTCCACATGCCTCCTATCGACGTGATGGTCTGTCACGGCTCTCAAGGGAGCTCTTGTTTAGAGGTGGGTTTCCCGCTTAGATGCTTTCAGCGGTTATCCCGTCCATACTTAGCTACCCGGCCATGCCACTGGCGTGACAACCGGTGCACCAGAGGTATGTCCATCCCGGTCCTCTCGTACTAGGGACAGATCCTCGCAAAACTCCTACACCCACGGCAGATAGGGACCGAACTGTCTCACGACGTTCTAAACCCAGCTCACGTACCACTTTAATCGGCGAACAGCCGAACCCTTGGGACCTGCTCCAGCCCCAGGATGTGATGAGCCGACATCGAGGTGCCAAACGACTCCGTCGATATGGACTCTTGGGAGTCATCAGCCTGTTATCCCCGGCGTACCTTTTATCCGTTGAGCGATGGCCCGTCCACGTGGAGCCACCGGATCACTATGGCCGACTTTCGTCTCTGCTCGACTTGTCAGTCTTGCAGTCAGGCGGGCTTATGCCATTGCACTCGACGAGCGATTTCCGACCGCTCTGAGCCCACCATCGCGCGCCTCCGTTACACTTTGGGAGGCGACCGCCCCAGTCAAACTACCCGCCATGCAGGGTCCCGGACCCGGGTAACGGGCCGCGGTTAGATGCCAGAGATCTCAAGGGTGGTATTTCAAGGTTGGCTCCACCCGGGCTGGCGCCCAGGCTTCCAAGCCTCCCACCTATCCTACACATGAGATCCCTAGCACCACTGCAAAGCTGTAGTAAAGGTGCACGGGGTCTTTCCGTCTGACCGCGGGAACTCCGCATCTTCACGGAGAGTTCAATTTCGCTGAGTTGGTGTTGGAGACAGCGGGGAAGTCGTTACGCCATTCGTGCAGGTCGGAACTTACCCGACAAGGAATTTCGCTACCTTAGGACCGTTATAGTTACGGCCGCCGTTTACCGGGGCTTCAATTCAGAGCTTGCACCCCTCCTCTTAACCTTCCGGCACCGGGCAGGCGTCAGACCCTATACGTCGCCTTGTATGGCTTCGCAGAGCCCTGTGTTTTTAGTAAACAGTCGCTACCCCCTGGTCTGTGCCCCCCGCCATGGCTTGCGCCACAACGGGGCCCTC